>DATNBD010000025.1:0-35619 GCA_035572155.1 Rhodoferax sp. | reverse complement strand
CGGGTGCTGTCGTAGAACAGGTAGCCGCCGGGGTCGACCTCGGCCACGTCGGCATCCCAGGTTTGCGGGTTCATCGCCACCATCATGTCCACGCCGCCGCGCCGGCCCAGGTAGCCCTTGTCACTCACGCGCGCCTCGTACCAGGTGGGCAGGCCCTGGATGTTGCTCGGGAAGATGTTGCGCGGGCTCACCGGCACGCCCATGCGCAAAATGGCCTTGGCGAACAGCTCGTTAGCCGAGGCCGAGCCCGAACCGTTGACATTGGCGAACTTGACGACGAAGTCGTTCACCGATTCGATGCGCTTCATGCCCTGGCCTCCATGCGCCTTGCCGGAGTCTTTGCGGTCTTGCGGTCGCGCGACCGTTCGCCCGCGTAAGTTTCCATGAGCAGGTACTTCTGCATGTCCCAGGCGCCCGTGGGACAGCGCTCGGCACACAGGCCGCAGTGCAGGCAGACGTCCTCGTCCTTCACCATGACCCGGCCGGTTTTCAGCAGTCCGGACACGTACAGGTCCTGCGTGATGTTCTGTGCCGGCGCCTTGAGCCGCGTGCGCAGATCACCTTCCTCGCCGTTGTCGGTGAAGGTGATGCAGTCCATGGGACAGATATCCACACAGGCGTCGCACTCGATGCAGCTGCCGTCGGTGAATACGGTCTGCACGTCGCAGTTCAGGCAGCGCTCGGCCTCCTTGAAGGCCGTGGCGGCGTCAAAGCCCAGTTCCACCTCCACGCGGATGTTGGCAAGCGCCTTCTCAGCCTTGGCCCACGGCACCTTGAAGCGCGCGTCGCCCGAGATCGCGTTGTCATAGCTCCATTCGTGGATGCCCATCTTCTGCGACAGCAGGTTCACGTGCGGCGCGGGCCGCTGGCGGATGTCCTCGCCATGCAGCAGCCGGTCGATGGACACCGCCGCCTCGTGCCCGTGGGCCACCGCGGTGATGATGTTCTTCGGGCCGAAGGCCGCGTCGCCGCCGAAGAACACGTGCGGAAGGCTGGACTGGAAGGTCTTTTTGTCGAGCACCGGCAGGCCCCATTCGTCGAAGGCGATGCCGCAGTCACGCTCGATCCACGGGAAGGAATTTTCCTGCCCCACGGCGATCAGCACCTCATCGCAGGCAACGAAAACGTCGGGCTCGCCGGTGGGCACCAACTGGCGCCGGCCCTTGTCGTCGCGCTCCGCCTTGACCACTTCGAACGTCATGCCGGTGAGCTTGCCGCCCTCGTGCACAAAGGCTTTCGGCACATGGAAGTTGATGATCGGGATGCCCTCGTGCATCGCGTCTTCCTTCTCCCAGGGCGAGGCCTTCATCTCCTCGAAGCCGCTGCGCACGATGACCTTCACGTCTTCGCCGCCCAGACGGCGCGCCGAACGGCAGCAGTCCATCGCGGTGTTGCCGCCGCCCAGCACGATCACGCGCTTGCCAATGCTGCTGACGTGGCCGAACGAGACCGAGGCCAGCCAGTCGATACCGATGTGGATCTGTGCGGCGGCCTCCTGGCGCCCGGGCAAGTCGAGGTCGCGCCCGCGCGGCGCGCCGCAACCGACAAAAACCGCATCGAAGCCCTGCGCCAGCAGCTCGTTCATCGAGTCCACGCGCTGGCCGCTGCGAAATTCCACGCCCAGATTGAGCACATAGCCCGTCTCCTCGTCGATCACCGACTCGGGCAGGCGAAAGTGCGGAATCTGCGTGCGCATGAAGCCGCCGGCCTTGGCTTCGGCGTCGAACACCGTTACCTGGTAGCCCTGCGGCGCCAGATCGCGCGCCACGGTGAGCGCGGCCGGTCCAGCGCCGATGCAGGCGATGCGCTTGCCCTTGCGGCGCAGCTCGGGCGCCACCGGGATCGGCATGCGGTCGCGCACGTCGTCCTTGTGGTCGGCAGCCACGCGCTTGAGCCGGCAGATCGCCACCGGCTCCGGATGCTCGCCATTGCTTTCCTCGACCCGGCCGCGCCGGCAAGCAGGCTCGCAGGGCCGGTCGCAGGTGCGGCCCAGGATGCCCGGAAACACATTGGAGACCCAGTTGACCATATACGCGTCGCTGTAGCGACCCTGGCCGATCAGCCGGATGTATTCGGGGACGGGCGTGTGGGCCGGACAAGCCCACTGGCAATCGACGACCTTGTGGAAATAGGACGGATTCGCAATATCGGTAGGCTGCAAAACTGTCTCCTTGCCCTGGTGCGCATTGCGCAAACGGTGACTAGCAGTAACAGTCTAAGCCTCTCGGCCCGCAAAGTGTTCTCGGGTGAACCCCGCAGCGTGGTCTTTACACGTCAAACGCTCAAAGCGCGGCCTGCGTCAGCCGGGTAAAAGCGTTGACCACCTCGGGCGGCGCCTGCACCAACTCGATCAGAACCCCCTCGCCGCCAATCGGCAGTTCGTCATTGCCCTTGGGATGCACGAAGCAGATGTCGAACCCCGCCGCACCCTTGCGGATGCCGCCGGGCGCGAAGCGCACGCCCTGGGCGGAGAGCCATTGCACGGCGCCCGGCAGATCGTCGATCCAGAGTCCGACGTGGTTGAGCGGTGTGGTGTGGACGGCCGGCTTTTTGTCCGGGTCAACGGGCTGCATCAGGTCAACTTCGACCTTGAACGGGCCCGTGCCCATGGCGCAAATGTCTTCGTCCACATTCTCGCGCTCCGAGACGAAGTTGCCCGTGATTTCCAGGCCGAACATGTCGACCCACAGTGTGCGCAGGCGCTCCTTGCTGGGGCCGCCGATAGCGATTTGCTGGATACCGAGGACCTTGAAAGGACGCTGACTCATACAAGCTCCACCTGCGCGTTCACGCAAATTCAATGATCGGCTGGTCCACCGCCAGGCTCTCGCCCTTGGCCGCCAGCACCTTGCCCACCACGCCGTCGGCCACCGCGAACAGCACGTTTTCCATCTTCATGGCCTCGATCACGGCCACGCGCTCGCCCGCCTGCACCTTCTGCCCCGGCTGCACCGCCACATCCACCAGCAGACCCGGCATCGGCGACAGCACGTAGCGGCTCATGTCGGGCGGCGCCTTGTAGGGCATCAGCGCATACAGGGCGGCCGCGCGCGGCGACAGCACCAGCGCGTCGATGCGGCTGCCGCTGTGCGCCACGCGAATGGACAAAGGATTCTTGCCGACGCCGCGCTCGACCTGTGCCGTGAACGGTTGGTCGTTGCAAGTGCCGCGGATGCGCACCGAACCAAGCCGGAAGTTGCTACAGAATTTATAGCTTCTTGCGCCCACCTGGACATGGCTGGAGCCTGTTTTTCCTTCAAAATCCGTGACCTGCGCCGGGCTCGTGAGGTTGTGTCCCTGCTGGCCCAGCGTGACCACGACAAACTCCTCGCCCACCTCTACTTCATGGCCCTGCATCTGGCCGCTGATGCCGGTGGCGCGGTCGCGGTAGCGGCGGTTCACAAACGCGGCCAGCGCCACCAGGAAATTCGGATCGTCGCGCGGCACCTCTTCCGCTTTGAAGCCGCCGGCATAGTGCTCGGCGATGAAGCCGGTGTTGAAATCGCCGGCGACAAACTGGGGGTGCGCCAGCAACGCCGCCTGGAACGGGATGTTGCTGCTGACGCCGCGGATCACAAAGCCGTTGAGCGCCTCGCGCATCTTCGCAATCGCTTCGAGTCGATCTTTGCCGTGCACGATGAGCTTGGCGATCATCGAGTCGTAAAACATCGGGATTTCCCCGCCATCCTGCACGCCGGTGTCGACCCGCACGCCGTACAGATGCGTCGGATCGGCCGCGAACATCGTCTCCTTCGGCGGCTGGAAGCGCACGAGTCGGCCCGTGCTGGGCAAAAAGCCGCGGAACGGATCTTCGGCGTTGATGCGGCACTCGATGGCCCAGCCGTTGCGCTGCACGTCCTTTTGCGCGAGCGGCAACGTCTCGCCGGCCGCCACGCGAATCATCAGCTCCACCAGATCGAGACCGGTGATGGATTCGGTCACTGGGTGTTCGACCTGCAGCCGGGTGTTCATCTCCAGAAAATAAAAGCTCTGGTCCTTGCCGACGACGAACTCCACCGTGCCGGCACTCTGGTACTTGACCGCCTTGGCCAGTTGCACCGCCTGCTCGCCCATCGCCTTGCGCGTGGCGTCAGAGATGAAGGGCGAAGGCGCCTCCTCGATCACTTTCTGATGCCGGCGCTGGATCGAGCATTCGCGCTCGTTCAGATAAACGCAGTTGCCGTGGCTGTCGCCCATCAGCTGAATTTCAATGTGCCGCGGCTCCTCGACAAACTTCTCGATGAACACACGGTCGTCACCAAAACTGTTGCGCGCCTCGTTGCGGCAACTGGTAAAACCTTCGAACGCTTCCTTGTCGTTGAACGCCACGCGCAGCCCCTTGCCACCGCCGCCGGCCGACGCCTTGATCATGACGGGATAGCCGATGCCTTTGGCGATTTCGACCGCCTGCTCGGCCGTTTCGATCGCTTCGTTGACGCCGGGGATGCAGTTCACGCCGGCTTCCTTGGCCAGCTTCTTGGACGCGATCTTGTCGCCCATCGCGGCGATGGAATAGTGCTTGGGGCCGATGAAGACAATGCCCTCTTCCTCCACCCGTTTGGCAAAGTCCGCGTTCTCGCTCAGAAAACCGTAGCCGGGATGCACCGCCTGCGCGCCGGTCTGCTTGCACGCGGCAATGATCTTGTCCGCCACCAGATAACTCTCGCGGCTGGGCGCCGGGCCGATGTTGACGGCCTCGTCGGCCAGCGCCACGTGGCGCGCGCCCGCGTCGGCGTCGGAATACACCGCCACCGTTTTGATGCCCATCTTGCGAGCCGTCTTGATGACGCGGCATGCGATTTCGCCGCGGTTGGCAATCAGTATTTTGGTGAACATTCGCAGTCTCCTATTCGGGAATCGGTTTTTGTGCTTTGCGCGGTGGCGTAAGGTGCCATTTGGGTTGTGCCGGACCGCCAACGGTGGATGTCTGAACCCGCAACGGGCACGGCGTATCCGCCTTCGCTCATGCCCCCCGCCCTGCGGGCTCCTCCTTTACTTCGCTGCGGCAGACACACCGCGCCCATTGCTGCGAAGGGACTTGGTATCGGGCTGCCCGGGCGTTTTGCGCAGGTAAAGGAGGAGGCCGAAGGCCGGGGGACACGAAGCAAAATGCCCGGACAGCCCGATCCAGCGCGATAAAAACTCATGGCCATGCAACTCACAACGGAATGTTGCCGTGCTTGCGCCACGGGTTCTCAATCTTCTTCTCGCGCAGCATGACCAGGCTGCGGCAGATGCGCTTGCGGGTCTCGTGCGGCAGGATCACGTCGTCGATGAAGCCGCGCGCGCCGGCCACAAACGGGTTGGCAAAGCGCTCCTTGTATTCCGCCTCGCGCGCAGCGAGTTTCACAGGATCGTTCTTGTCCTCGCGGAAAATGATTTCCACCGCGCCCTTGGCGCCCATCACGGCAATTTCGGCGTTGGGCCAGGCGAAGTTGACGTCGCCGCGCAAGTGCTTGGAGCTCATCACGTCGTAGGCGCCGCCGTAGGCCTTGCGCGTGATCACCGTGATCTTCGGGACCGTGCATTCGGCGTAGGCGAACAGCAGCTTGGCGCCATGCTTGATGATGCCGCCGTACTCCTGCGCGGTGCCCGGCATGAAGCCCGGCACATCGACAAACGTGACCACGGGAATGTTGAATGCATCGCAAAAGCGCACAAAGCGCGCGGCCTTGATCGAACTCTTGATGTCCAGACAGCCCGCCAGCACCAGCGGCTGATTCGCCACGATGCCAACGGTCTGCCCCTCCATGCGGCCAAAGCCGATGAGGATGTTCTTCGCGTATTCGGGCTGCAGCTCGAAGAAGTCGCCATCGTCTACCGTCTTGGTAATCAGCTCCTTCATGTCGTAGGGCTGATTCGGGTTGTCGGGCACCAGCGTGTCGAGCGAGGCCTCCATGCGATCGGCCGGATCGCCGCTCAGGCGCACCGGGGCTTTTTCGCGGTTGCTGAGCGGCAGGTAGTTGTACAGGCGGCGCAGCATCAGGAGCGCCTCCACGTCGTTCTCGAACGCCAGGTCGGCCACGCCGCTCTTGGTGGTGTGCGAGATCGCGCCACCCAGTTCTTCCGAGGTGACTTCCTCGTGCGTCACGGTCTTGACCACTTCGGGGCCGGTGACGAACATGTACGAGCTGTCCTTGACCATGAAAATGAAGTCGGTCATGGCCGGCGAGTACACGGCGCCGCCCGCGCACGGCCCCATGATCATGCTGATTTGCGGCACCACGCCGCTGGCCATCACATTGCGCTGGAACACGTCGGCGTAGCCGCCGAGCGAGGCCACGCCTTCCTGGATGCGCGCGCCGCCCGAGTCGTTCAAACCGATCACGGGTGCGCCGACCTTCATGGCCTGGTCCATGACCTTGCAGATTTTTTCGGCATGCGCCTCGGACAGCGCACCGCCGAACACCGTGAAGTCCTGGCTGAACACGAACACCAGGCGGCCGTTGATCATGCCGTAGCCGGTCACCACGCCGTCCCCCGGAATCTTGTTGTCGGCCATGCCGAAGTCGTGCGAGCGGTGCTCGACGAACATGTCCCACTCTTCGAACGTGCCGTCATCGAGCAGCAGTTCCAGCCGCTCGCGCGCCGTGAGCTTGCCCTTCTTGTGTTGTGAATCAATGCGCTTTTGTCCGCCGCCCAGGCGGGCCAGTTCGCGTTTGGCTTCGAGTTGTTCGAGGATGTTTTGCATGGTGAGTTTTTGTCGTTACTTCAAAATTAATAGCTTCTCATGCCCGACTGCCTTGGGCTGCGAGCAGATTTCGCGCTGCAGTGGAAGCCGCCAGCCGGCCTTCGGCCACCTCGTGGGTCAACTGCGGCAGCAGCTCGCGCACCTGCGGATGCTGACGGAACGCCTGCTTCAGCCCCACATCGATGCGCTCCCACATCCACGCCAGCGCCTGATGTTGTCGGCGCGCCGCCAGCTGTCCGTTCGCGCCCTGCAGTGCCTGGTACTGCGTCACCGCCGACCAGAATTCCGCCACGCCCTTGCCGTGCAGCGCGCTGAGCTGGATTACTTGGGGGTGCCATATCTTGTCGAAACTCCCCGCTTGAGAGTGCCCCATGGCATTGTTCACCAAGCCAAACAGGCGCATCGCCGACATGATTTGCGCCTGCGCGCGGCGGGCGGCGTCGACATCGAGGTCGGCCTTGTTGATGAGCACCAGGTCGGCCAGCTCCATCACGCCCTTCTTGATGGCCTGCAGGTCGTCACCGGCGTTGGGCAACTGCATCAGCACGAACATGTCGGTCATGCTGGCCACCGCCGTCTCGCTTTGCCCGACGCCCACGGTCTCGACGATGACCACGTCGTAGCCTGCCGCCTCGCACACCATCATGGCCTCGCGCGTTTTCTCGGACACGCCGCCCAGCGTGCCGCTGGACGGGCTCGGGCGGATGTAAGCGCGCTCGTGCGTCGAGAGCTTTTCCATGCGCGTCTTGTCGCCCAGGATGGAGCCGCCCGACACTGTGGACGACGGGTCGATGGTGAGCACGGCAACGCGGTGGCCCTGCTCGATCAGGTACAGGCCGAGCACTTCGATGAAGGTGGATTTACCCACGCCGGGCACGCCGCTGATGCCCAGCCGGAACGCCTTGCCCGTGTGCGGCAGCAGCGCCGTGAGCAGTTCATCGGCCTGCGCACGATGGTCGGCGCGCGTGGATTCCAGCAGGGTGATGGCCTTGGCAATGGCGCGGCGCTGCACGCCGGCCCCGCCGTGCAACACTGCGTCCACCAGTGCGCCCTGACTCACTTCAATGCAGCCTTGATCTGCTCCAGCACGTCCTTGGCACTGGCCGGAATCGGCGTGCCCGGGCCGTAGATGCCCTTGACGCCCGCCTTGTACAGCATCTCATAGTCCTGGCGCGGTATCACGCCGCCGACGAAGACGACGATGTCGTCGGCGCCCTGCTTTTTGAGTTCGGCGAGGATGGCCGGCACCAGGGTTTTGTGGCCGGCCGCCAGCGTGGAGACGCCGACAGCATGCACGTCGTTTTCGATCGCCTGGCGCGCGCATTCTTCGGGCGTCTGGAACAGCGGGCCGATGTCGACGTCGAAGCCGAGGTCGGCGAAGGCTGTGGCCACCACCTTGGCGCCGCGGTCGTGGCCGTCCTGGCCCAATTTGGAGATCATCACGCGCGGGCGCCGGCCTTGGGCCTCGGCAAACGCATTGATCTCGGTTTTAAGTGTTTCCCAGCCTTCGGCCGAGTCATAAGCGGCTGCATACACACCGGTCACCTTTTGCGTGTCGGCGCGGTGGCGCCCGTAAACTTTCTCCATCGCATCGCTGACCTCGCCCACCGTGGCGCGCAAGCGCATAGCCTTGATCACCAGGTCCAGCAGATTGCCGGAACCCGACTCCGCTCCAGAAGTGATAGCAGACAGCGCAGACTGTACAAGGGTTGCATCGCGATTTTGCTTGATTTTTTGCAGGCGCGCGACCTGCCCGTCACGCACCGCCACGTTGTCGATGTCGCGCGTTTCAATCGCGTCTTCCGTCTTGAGCTTGTACTTGTTGACGCCGACGATCACGTCCTTGCCGCTGTCGATGCGGGCCTGCTTCTCGGCCGCCGCGGCCTCGATCTTGAGCTTGGCCCAGCCGCTGTCCACGGCCTTCGTCATGCCGCCCATGGCATCGACTTCCTCGATGATGGTCCAGGCCGCATCGGCCATGTCCTGCGTGAGCTTTTCCATCATGTAGCTGCCCGCCCACGGGTCCACCACGTTGGTGATGTGTGTCTCTTCCTGGATGATGAGCTGGGTGTTGCGCGCGATGCGCGACGAAAACTCGGTCGGCAGCGCGATGGCTTCGTCGAAGCTGTTGGTGTGCAGGCTTTGCGTGCCGCCAAACACGGCCGCCATGGCCTCGATGGTGGTGCGCACCACGTTGTTGTAGGGATCCTGCTCGGTGAGCGACCAGCCGCTGGTCTGGCAGTGCGTGCGCAGCATCAGGCTCTTGGGGCTCTTTGCATTGAATTCCTTCATGATGCGGCACCACAGCAGGCGCGCCGCGCGCATCTTGGCCACTTCCAGGTAGAAGTTCATGCCGATGGCCCAGAAGAAAGACAGGCGCCCGGCGAAGCCATCGACGTCCATGCCCTTGGCGATGGCGGTCTTCACGTACTCCTTACCATCGGCCAGCGTGAAGGCCAACTCCAGCGCCTGGTTCGCGCCTGCTTCCTGCATGTGGTAGCCGCTGATGCTGATCGAGTTGAACTTCGGCATGTTTTGCGCCGTGTACTCGATGATGTCGCCGATGATGCGCATCGACGGCTCGGGCGGGTAGATATAGGTGTTGCGGACCATGAACTCCTTGAGGATGTCGTTCTGGATGGTTCCGCTTAAGTTTTCCTGCGCCACGCCCTGCTCTTCGGCCGCCACCACGTAGCCGGCCAGCACCGGCAGCACGGCGCCGTTCATGGTCATCGACACGCTGACCTTGTCCAGCGGGATCTGGTCGAACAGGATCTTCATGTCCTCCACACTGTCGATCGCCACGCCCGCCTTGCCGACGTCGCCGGTCACGCGCGGATGGTCGGAGTCGTAGCCGCGGTGCGTCGCGAGGTCGAACGCGACCGACACGCCCTGTCCGCCCGCGGCCAGCGCCTTGCGGTAGAACGCATTCGATTCTTCGGCCGTCGAGAAGCCCGCGTACTGGCGAATGGTCCAGGGCCGCACCGCGTACATGGTGGCCTGCGGGCCGCGGATGTAGGGCTCGAAGCCGGGCAGCGTATCGGTGTACGGCAGATCCTTGGTGTCCTGCGCGGTGTACAGCGGCTTGACGCTGATGCCGTCCGGCGTGTGCCAGTTCAGCGCGTTCACGTCGCCGCCAGGGGCTGACTTGGCGGCGGCTTTGGCCCAGTCTGCAAGGCTGGGGGGGGTGAATTCGGGGGACTTGGGGCTCATGGCTAGGCTCGCTCAATGATCGTTCTATTGTCGGTTTTGTGCCGTGGTGAGTTTACATCATTTATAATTATTCATTCAGAATATCCAGCTGAGTTTACAATTCACCGCATGGTCGCCGCCTCCCTCTCTCCGCGAGCACTCTACGAAGAAGTGGCCGAACTCCTGCGCCAGCGCATTTTCAGCCGCGAGTTGGAGCCCGGCAGCTGGATCGACGAGCTCCGGCTGGCCGAGCAGTACGGCATCAGCCGCACGCCCCTGCGCGAGGCGCTCAAGGTGCTGGCCGCGGAAGGTCTGGTGACCATGAAGGTGCGCCGTGGCGCCTACGTGACCGAGGTGTCCGAGCGCGACCTGGCCGATGTGTATCACCTGCTCGGCCTGCTGGAAGCCGACGCGGCCGGCGTGGTGGCGGCCGAGGCGACCGACGCACAGTTGCGCGAGCTGCAGGCCCTGCACCAGGAGCTGGAGACCGCCGCCGTGCCCGGCAGCGAAGACCGCCTGCAGTTCTTTGCCGTCAACGAGCGCTTTCACATGCAACTGCTGGCCGTGGCCAACAACCGTTGGCGCGACCAGATGGTGGCCGACCTGCGCAAGGTTATGAAGCTGAATCGCCACAACTCGCTGCTGAAGTCGGGGCGCATCGAGGAGTCCCTGCGCGAGCACCGGGCCATCATGGCCGCGCTGACCGCGCGCGACAGCGCGGCGGCCGTGCAGCGCATGCACGAGCACTTCAAAAACGGGCTGGAAGCAGCCGCCTGATCAAGGCACCGGTGGCGGAGGCGGCGTGACCTCCCACTGCTGCATCACCTTGCCGTGCTTGTCAACGCTCTCCAGCCGAACGCGAAATCCCCACAGCCGGGCGACATGCTTGATGACTTCCTGGGCCTCTTCATTCAGCGGACGGTCGTTGTGCCGGGTGTGGCGCAGGGTCAGGGAGCGGTCGCCCCGCAAATCGACATTCCAGACCTGGATGTTCGGCTCGCGGTAGTTCAGGTCATTCTGGTGCGCCAGCGCTTCGCGCACGTGGCGATAGCCGCGCTCGTCGTGGATGGCGGCCACCTCGAGTTCATTTTGTGACGCGTCGTCCACGATGGAAAACAGCCGCATCTCGCGCATCAAATGAGGTGACAGGTACTGGCCGATGAAGCTCTCGTCCCGGAAATCGCGCATCGCGGTATCGAGCGTCTGGTGCCAGTCCGATCCCGCAATGTCCGGGAACCAGGCCCGATCCTCGTCGGTTGGGTTTTCGCAAATGCGGCGCAGGTCGCTGAACATCGCAAAGCCCAGCGCATAGGGATTGATGCCGCTGTACGCGGGATGCGTCACGGGAGGCTGGTAGATCACGTTGGTGTGGGAGCGCAGCACCTCGATCATGAAGCCGTCCGTGAGCCGGCCTTCGTCGTACAGGGCATTGAGCAGGGTGTAGTGCCAGAACGTGGCCCAGCCCTCGTTCATGATCTGGGTCTGGCGCTGCGGATAGAAGTACTGCGCGATCTTGCGCACGATGCGGATCACCTCGCGCTGCCAGGGTTCCAGCAATGGTGCATTCTTTTCGATGAAGTACAGGATGTTCTCCTGCGGCTCCACCGGGAACCGCCGGCTCTTCTTCTCGACCTGCTTGTCGGCGGCTTTGGGCAGAGTGCGCCACAAGTCGTTCACCTGCTGCTGCAGATACGCTTCGCGCTCCTTGCGCAATGTTTCCTCCTCGGCCAGCGAGCGCTTTTGCGAGCGCCGATAGCGGTCCACCCCGTGGCTCATCAAGGCGTGGCAGGAGTCCAGCAGTTCTTCCACAGCATCCAAACCGTAGTGTTCCTCGCACTCGGCGATATAGGCCCGCCCATACACCAGGTAGTCGATGATGGAGCTCGCATCGGTCCACATGCGAAACAGATAGTTGCCCTTGAAAAAGGAATTGTGGCCATAGCAGGCATGCGCCATCACCAGCGCCTGCATCGGCATCGTGTTTTCCTCCATCAGATACGCAATGCAGGGATCGGAGTTGATGACGATTTCATAGGCCAGTCCCATCTGGCCGCGACGGTAGCTCTTTTCGGTCGCGATGAACTGTTTGCCATAGGACCAGTGCCTGTAGTTCACCGGCATGCCGACTGACGCATACGCGTCGATCATCTGCTCGGCGCTGATGACCTCCAGCTGCAGCGGATAGGTGTCCAGACCGAAGCGCTGCGCCATGCGCGCAATCTCGGCATGGTAGGTCTCGATCAGCTCGAACGACCAGTCGGATGGGCACGGCAACGGCGCGCGGCGCGCGAGATCGGCTGGCACGGCCATCGCTGAGCGGGGTGGCGCGTCCGAAGGCGCCGACGGCATGGAAGCGGGTGCAGTCATGGCGTGGCCGTCTTCTTGAACAACTCACGGAACACCGGATAGATCTCGGACGGTCCGGAGATTTTCTGCATGGCGAAGTTCGGATGCGCCTCCTGCACCAGGCTGTATTCCTGCCACAGGTTCTGGTCCTCCTCGGCCACCTGGACATAGGCGAAATAGCGGGTCAGCGGCAACAGCTTGTCGACTAGCAGGTCCCGACATTTGGCCGAGTCCTGATGCCAGTTGTCGCCATCCGAGGCCTGCGCGCCATAAATGTTCCACTGGCTTGACGGATAGCGCGCCTGGATGATCTCGTGCATCAGCGTCAGGGCGCTGGACACCACGGTCCCGCCGCTCTCGGTCGACTGGAAGAATTCCTCCTCGGAAACCTCCGAGGCCTGCGTGTGATGGCGGATGAAAATCACATCGGTGCGCTGGTAATGCCGCGTCAGGAACAAGTAAAGCAAAATGAAAAACCGTTTTGCAATGTCCTTGCGCGCCTCGTCCATCGAGCCCGAGACATCCATCAGGCAGAACATGACCGCCTTGGCGGTGGGCAGCGGCACCCTGACGCGGTTCCGGTAGCGCAGATCGAATGGGTCGAGAAACGGAATCTGGCCCAGCCGACGCCGCAGTGCGTCGATTTGCGCCTTCAGCGCAAGAATTTCGGTGTGCGGTGTCTGCGGCTGGCGCAGCGCCACGACCAGCCGCGCCTCCAGCTCGCGCAGGCGCCGGCGCACGTCGCCGCCCATGGCAATCCGGCGACCGAGCGCCATGCGCATCGAGCGGACCACATGCAGATTAGTCGGCGTCCCCTCCGAGATGAAACCCGCGCGCCGCGACTGCCATTCCGGCGCATCGGGCAACAACTGCGTGCGCACCAGGTGCGGCAGCGCGAGATCGTCGAAAAAATACTGCATGAACTCTTCACGCGTGATGCGGAACACGAAATCGTCCTCGCCCACGCCGTCCGGACTCGCCCCGCTGCCGGCCCCGCCCGCGCCGCCACCGGCAGGCCGCTCGATGCGGTCACCGCGCACATATTCCTGGTTGCCGGGGTGCACGCTCTCGCGCGTGCCGCCCGGGCCATGTCCGAACACCGGCTCGGACACATCGTGCCGCGGCAGCGTGATGTCCTCGCCCTGCTCCATGTCGCGGATGCTGCGCCCGCTCACGGCACGGCGCACTGCCTCGCGGATCTGCCCGCGGTAGCGATGCAGAAAGCGCTCACGATTGCCGATCGACTTGTTCTTTCCCGACAGGCGCCGATCGATGATTTGGTGGAGCATGTTGGCCTCGGGTCTGCCAGTGATGAGACGCGCGCAGCGCGGCACTGCAAGCGGCTTCAGGAGCTCTTGCGAACCCGCAAATACCAGTCGCACAGCAGCCGCACTTGCCTTGGGGTGTAGCCCTTGGCCACCATGCGGTTGACGAAGTCCTCGTGCTTCTGCTGCTCGTCAGCACTGGCCTTGGCATTGAACGAGATCACCGGCAGCAGGTCCTCGGTGTTCGAGAACATTTTCTTCTCGATCACGCTGCGCAGCTTCTCGTAGCTGGTCCAGGTCGGGTTCTTGCCCGCGTTGCTGGCGCGCGCGCGCAGCACGAAGTTGACGATTTCGTTGCGGAAGTCCTTCGGGTTGCTGATGCCCGCCGGCTTTTCGATCTTCTCGAGTTCGGCATTCAGCGCCGCGCGGTCGAACAACTCGCCCGTGTCGGTGTCGCGGTACTCCTGATCCTGAATCCAGAAATCCGCGTAGGTCACATAGCGGTCGAAGATGTTCTGGCCATACTCGGAGTAGGACTCCAGATACGCAGTCTGTATTTCCTTGCCGATGAATTCGGCATAGCGCACCGCCAACTGCTCCTTGATGAAGGCCAGGTACTTCTGTTCGGTCTCCGGCGGGAACTGCTCGCGCTCTATCTGCTGCTCCAGCACATACATCAGATGCACCGGGTTGGCCGCAATTTCGGTCGAGTCGAAGTTGAACACCTTGGACACGATCTTGAAGGCAAAGCGGGTCGAGATGCCGCTCATACCTTCGTCCACGCCCGCGTAGTCGCGGTACTCCTGGTAGCTCTTGGCCTTCGGGTCGGTGTCCTTGAGGTTCTCGCCGTCATACACCATGAGCTTGCTGAAGATGCTCGAATTTTCGGGCTCCTTCAACCGGGTCAGCACGGCGAACTGCGCCATCATCTTTAGCGTGCCCGGCGCGCAGACCGCATGCGAGAGGGAAGAATTGCGAATCAGCTTTTCGTAAATCTTCACCTCATCCGAGGCTCGCAGGCAATACGGCACTTTCACAATGTAGATCCGGTCCAGAAAGGCCTCGTTGTTCTTGTTGTTCTTGAACGCCTTCCATTCGCTCTCGTTCGAGTGCGCCATCACGATGCCATCGAACGGAATGGCCCCGAAGCCCTCGGTGCCTTTAAAGTTGCCCTCCTGCGTTGCGGTCAGGAGCGGATGTAGCACCTTGATCGGCGCCTTGAACATTTCGACAAACTCCAGCAAACCCTGGTTCGCCAGGCACAGGCCCCCCGAGTAGCTGTATGCGTCCGGGTCGTCCTGCGCGAACGTCTCCAGCTTGCGGATATCGATCTTGCCGACCAGGGACGAGATGTCCTGGTTGTTTTCGTCACCCGGCTCGGTCTTGGCAATCGCGCACTGCTTGAGAATTGACGGAAAACGTTTGACCACGCGGAACTTGCGAACGTCGCCCCCAAACTCTTCCAGCCGTTTGACGGCCCAGGGCGACATGACACGCTGCAGGTAACGCGGCGCAATGCCGTACTGGGACTCCAGCACCGGCGCATCTTCCGTGTTGCTGAACAAGCCCAGCGGGGATTCGTTGACCGGGGAGCCCTTGAGTGCGTAAAACGGCACCTGCTCCATGAGTTGCTTGAGGCGCTCGGCTATCGAGGATTTGCCGCCGCCGACCGGCCCCAGCAGATACAGAATCTGCTTCTTTTCCTCCAGCCCCTGCGCGCCATGGCGGAAGTACGAGACGACCTGTTCGATAGGGTCTTCCAGCCCGTAGAAATCCCGAAAAGCCGGGTAAATCTTGACAACCTTGTTGCCAAAGATGCGCGACAGCCGCTGGTCGTGGCGGGTATCGAACATCTCGGGCTCACCGATCGCCGCCAAGATACGTTCGGCGGACGTGGCATAGACAAGGGGATCTTTCCTGCACAACTCCAGATAGTCTTCGAGAGACAGTTCCTCCTCGCGAGACTGCTCGTAACGTGCCAGAAAGTTGCGGACGACATCCATAGGACCTCCTTTACAAGCGGCGCCCGAGCGACACCATCACTGCAACGATGATGGCCTGCACGGCGTTGACATTCACGCCCTCAATGTATACCCAGGTGCGTCTAGTGAATAGACCGTCTCATGTGAAAAAAGTTCTGAAAGTGCCAACTTTGCAGGGTCATGCCCGGGCATGACGCGCCCCGAATCAAGCTACGACGCACTCCGGCGGGCTGTTGCGTACCCTTTCACGCGCCATGGCCATGACGTCGCATGCCGGCAACGCCTTGAGACGGTGATCACTCCACACCTGCCGCCATTGGCGCGACCCCGGCAAGCCGTGGCGCAGGCCGAGCATGTGGCGTGCGATGGAACCCCACGGCGTGCCGTGCTGCCTTGCTTCACGTTGCATGTAGTCGACCATCTGCTCCTCGACGGCCTCGCGTGTCAGCGACGGGCTTGCCGCACCCCGGAAGAACTGCTCATCCCATTGCGCCAGCCACCACGGATTGTGATAGGCTGCGCGCCCCACCATCACGCCGTCGACGTGCGCCAGTTGCTGCATCACCTGCTCGCTGCTGGTGATGCCACCGTTGATGCAGATCGTCAAGCCCGGAAATTCGCGCTTGAGACCATGCACCAACTCATGACGCAGTGGCGGCACTTCGCGATTTTCCTTGGGCGACAGGCCCTTCAGCCAGGCGTTACGGGCGTGAACGATGAAGGTGCGGCACCCGACCTCGCTGACCGCGCCGACAAAATCGCGCAGAAAATCGTAGCTCTCCAGCCTGTCCACGCCAACGCGGTGTTTCACGGTGACCGGCACGGACACCACGTCCAGCATCGCCTTCACGCAATCGGCCACCAGTTGGGGCTCGCGCATCAGGCATGCGCCAAAAGCACCGCGCTGGACGCGCTCGGACGGGCAACCACAATTCAGATTGATTTCGGCATAACCCCATTGCTCACCCAGCCGCGCCGCATGCGCCAGATCGCCGGGTTCGCTGCCGCCCAATTGCAACGCCACGGGCCGTTCACCCGCATCGTGGTGCAAATGCTGCGCCACGTCGCCATGCAGCAACGCTCCGGTAGTGACCATCTCGGTGTACAACAAGGCCCGGCTGCACAAAAGACGATGGAAATAACGGCAATGGCGATCCGTCCAGGCCATCATGGGCGCGACGGACAGCGTCGAGGAAGGGATTGCGACAGGCGTCGACACGGGCGTCATGACGCCGATTATCCCAGCGGCTAGACGCTGGTGCCACCCCGGGTAATATCGTGCGACGTCGCGGTGCGCTCGAACGAAAACACCGCGCAGGATTCGATGAGCATGAAGCAACGGTTGAAGGGAAGCCCATAATGAGACAACAGACACCACCGAAGACGCGCCCTGCTGCCGGTCCAGGGACGTTGCGGGGCCGGACATGCTGGGTCGCGGCCACCGCGCTGCTGCTGGCGGCTTGCTCTTCCGTTCCGCTGCCCGAGTGGCCCCAGCCATCGCCCCAGGCAGCGCCGGCGACCCCCATGGCGCCCGCCTCGGCACCAGCCGGCACACAGCCGAACACCCCGGCCAGCGTGCAAATCACACCGATTGCTGCGGCACCCCTGGAGCCTGCCTCGGCGCCCTACGGCAGCGCCGTGGCCGCGCGTTTTCCGGACCCCGCCGTGGTCTATAGCACACCGGGACTGGCACCGGGGCGCACGACCTTCACGTCGAACGCGGAAGTCCGCGCCTGGCTGGAGAACCTCGCGCAGCAGTCGGCGAGCGGCTCCGGGCCCAAGGCGGCCGTCCTGTCGCTGGGGCGGTCGCAACACGGCGACCCCATAGAGGGGTTGATCGTGACCCAGGCACCCGGCACCGATGCCGCCACCGTGCTGGCGGCGGCACGGCCCACGGTGCTATTGATCGGCCAGCAGCGCGGCAACGAGCCAGCCGGCTGCGAAGCATTGCTGGTGATCG
Source organism: Rhodoferax sp. (assembly GCA_035572155.1). Lineage (GTDB taxonomy): Bacteria > Pseudomonadota > Gammaproteobacteria > Burkholderiales > Burkholderiaceae_C > Rhodoferax_A. The sequence continues at coordinate 18,183 of DATNBD010000025.1, read as the reverse complement.
CGCGCGAACTGGTGCAGGGGCTGCTGCGGCCGGTGCTCGGCCAGATCAACGTGATCATCGTGCCGCGCGCAAACCCCGATGGCGCCGCGGCTGGCGAGGCCCTGACGGCCGACGGGACCGACATGACCCGCGACCACCTGCTGTTGAATACGCCGGAGGCACGCGCGCTGGCCCAGGTCGCGCGCGCCTACCATCCGATGGTCGTGGTCGATTTGCGCGAGTACACGGTCGCCGGACGCTATCTGCAGAAATTCGGGGCCATTCAGGGGTACGACGCGCTGCTTGATTACGCGACCACGGCGAACATGCCCGAGTTCGTCACCAAGGCGGCCGAGGAGTGGTTCCGCCAGCCCATCGTGGCCGCGCTGAAAGCACAGTCCTTGAGCAGCGAATGGTATTACACCAGTTCCGCGGACCCGGCCGACAAGAGCGTGTCGATGGGGACGGTCCAGCCCGATACGGAACGCAACGTTGAAGGACTGGAGAACGCGGTGAGCCTGCTGGTCGCAACCCGCGGCGTCGGCATCGGCCGGCTGCATATCCAGCGCCGAGTCCAGACCGACGTGGCCGCCATCACCAGCGTGTTGGGCAGCACGGCGCGCCGTGCCAACGACCTGATACAACTGCGCTCATTCGTGGAACGCGAAGTCAGCGCCAAGGCCTGCAACGAAGAGGCCGTGATCGCCGCCGCGCCCACACCGACGCAGCGCAACCTGGTCATGATCGATCCGCAAACCGGGCTGGATCATCCGGTCACGGTCCAGTGGAATTCGACCCTGCAGCTGCGCACGCTGAAAACCCGGATCCGTCCCTGCGGCTACCTGCTGTCGGCCGGCTCCAGCGTCGCGGCACAGCGCTTGCGACTGCTGGGCGTGCCGGTGATGCAAGTCACCCAGCCGGGCACCGTGCTTGGCGAAACCTACCAGCAAGCAGCCCCCTCGGCGGGCGCGCAGGAGAATGTTGGCAGCCCCGCTGCGGACCAGCAGTCAATCACGAACATGGGCCTGGTGCGCGGGGTCATCGATGCGCCCGTCGGCAGCTACTACATTCCGGTGAACCAGCCGTTGGGCAGCGTGGTGCTGGCCGCGCTGGAGCCCGATACCCGCAGCAGCTATTTTTCGAACCATCTGCTGGACAGCCTGCAGAGCGCCGCGCGCGTTCTGACGGTGCCCACGCTGACGCTGCAGGACGTACCGTAAACGTCTCGCTGCGCAAAAAAACCGCCGAAGCGGGTTCTTTCAGGGCGGCGCCAAGGCGCTCAGCCCATGTGCAGGCCACCGTTCACCGAGAAATCGGCGCCTGTGGCATAGCCGCCTTCTTCAGAAGCGATCCACGCGATGATGGACGCGATTTCTTCGGGGCCACCCAGACGCTTGACGGGCACGGTCGCGATGATCTTGTCTAGCACATCCTGGCGAATCGCCTTCACCATGTCCGTGCCGATGTAGCCCGGGCTCACGGTGTTGACCGTCACGCCCTTGGACGCCACTTCCTGCGCCAGTGCCATGGAGAAGCCATGCAGTCCCGCCTTGGCGGTGGAATAGTTGACCTGGCCAAACTGCCCTTTTTGCCCATTCACCGAACTGATGTTGATGATGCGCCCCCAGTTGGCCTCGATCATGCCGTCGATGACCTGCTTGGTCACGTTGAACATACTGTTCAGGTTGGTCGATATCACGGCATCCCAGTCGGCCTTGCTCATCTTGCGAAACTGCCCGTCGCGCGTGATGCCGGCATTGTTCACCAGCACCGCGATCGGGCCATGCTCCGCTTTGACCTTGGCGAACGCCGCAACGGTCGAATCCCAGTCACCCACATTCCCCACCGAGGCATGGAAGTTGAAGCCCAGCGCCTTTTGCTCGCCCAGCCACTTGCCATAGTCCCGGGTCGGGCCGCAGCCCGCGATCACGGTAAAGCCCTCCTTGTGCAAACGCTGGCAAATGGCGGTTCCGATGCCGCCCATACCGCCGGTGACGTAAGCGACCTTCTTGCTCATGATTTGCTCCTTTTACTTCCTGTTGGCTACAACTTAAATAGCATCTGACGACCAACACACGCCGGGCAAGAACAGAAAGTTTCAAAAATTTTCAGACCCGCGACCATTGTGTGCCACAAAATCAGCGCTCGATAGTTAGGGCAACCCCCATGCCGCCGCCGATGCACAGCGACGCGATGCCTTTCCTGGCATTGCGTTTTTGCATCTCGTAGAGAAGTGTCACGAGAATCCGGCAGCCGGACGCGCCGATCGGGTGGCCAATCGCAATTGCGCCGCCATTCACGTTGACCTTGGAGGTGTCCCATCCCATCTCCTTGTTCACGGCGCAGGCCTGCGCGGCAAAGGCTTCGTTGATTTCCAGCAAATCGAGGTCGGCGGCCTTCCAGCCGGCACGCGCCAGCGCCTTGGTGGACGCAGGCACCGGGCCCATGCCCATGTAAGCCGGGTCGAGGCCGCTAGTGGCAAAGCTGGCAATCCGGCCCAGGGGCTTCAGGCCTAGGGCAGCCGCCTTCTTCGCCGTCATGACCATCACGGCGGCGGCGCCGTCGTTGATGCCCGAAGCATTGCCTGCAGTGACGCCCCCCGCCTTATCAAACGCCGGGCGCAATCCCGCCAGCGCCTGCGCATTCGTTTTGCGATTCACGAACTCGTCGACCGCGAAGACAATAGCGTCGCCCTTCTTCTGCGCGATGCTGAACGGCACGATTTCATCCTTGAATTTTCCGGCGTCCTGCGCAGCCGCCGCTTTTTGCTGGCTGGCCAACGCCAGCGCGTCCTGCGCCTCGCGGCTGATGCCGTATTTCTTCGCCACGTTCTCGGCCGTAATACCCATGTGGTACTGGTTGTACACGTCCCACAGTCCATCCACGATCATGGAGTCGGTGAGTTTCCAGTCACCCATGCGCTGGCCGTCGCGCGAGCCCATCAGTACGTGCGGCGCAGCGCTCATGTTCTCCTGGCCGCCGGCAATCACGATCTCGCTGTCGCCCCAGGCGACTGCCTGCGCCGCCAGCATCACGGCCTTGAGGCCAGAGCCGCAAACGGCATTGATGGTCAGGCCGGGCGTGCCCTGGTTCAGCCCGCTCTTGATGAGGGCCTGGCGTGCCGGGTTCTGGCCCGCGCCTGCCGCCAGCACCTGGCCCATGATGACCTCGCCGATCTGGTCCGCAGCCAGGCCGCTGCGCCCCAAAACTTCCTTGATGACGGCCGCCCCCAGTTCGGTCGCCGGTGTCTTGGCGAGCGTCCCGCCAAACTTGCCCACGGCGGTGCGTGTGGCGGCAACGATAACGATATCTTCCATATTGAACTCCACGGTAATTAAGCTTTCGCCTTGACGTAGCGGCCCGGGGCCGCTTCGATGGCTTTGTATTTGCCCTTCCCATAGGCTTTGCGCGCTGGAATCTGCTTGCCCGCGTGGCCCGCGAGCCAGTCCGACCAGTCGGCCCACCAGCTGCCCGGGTATTCGGTGGCGCTGGCGATCCAGTCCTGCACGCGGGGCGGGAACCTGTCGTGGTTGGCAATCCAGTGGCTGCGCTTGTTCTTGACGGGGGGGTTGATGACGCCCGCGATGTGGCCCGAGGCGCCCATCACGAAACGCTTCTTGCCCGGCAGCCGCTGCGTGGAGGCATAAGCACCGCCGATCGGTACGATGTGGTCCTCGCGCGAACCATAGATGTACACGGGCAGGTCCAGCTTGCGCAAATCCACTTTCTCGCCGCACACGACGGCCTTCCCCGGCTTGACCAGGTTGTTTTCCAGGTAGGTGTTGCGCAGATACCAGGCGTAGAACGGGCCCGGCAGGTTGGTGGCGTCGCTGTTCCAGTAAAGCAGGTCAAAGGCCGGCGGCGTTTCGCCCTTGAGGTAATTGCCCACCACGTAATTCCACACGAGGTCGTTCGGGCGCAAAAAGCTGAAGGTGCAGGCCAGGTCCTGGCCCTTGAGCAGTCCGCCCTGCCCCATCTCCATTTCGCGGTACTTGACCATGGCCTCATCGATGAAGATGTCCAGAATGCCGGTATCGCGGAAGTCCAGCAGCGTGGTCAGAAAAGTGGCGCTGGCCACCGGCTTCTGGCCGCGCGCCGCAAGGACCGCGAGCGCCGTGCACAGAATCGTGCCGCCGACGCAAAAACCCAGCGCATTGATGGTCCTGGCCCCGGTGATTTCTTGTGTCACCGCTATGGCCTTGATAGCAGCGTCTTCGATGTAGTTGTCCCAGGTCTTGTGCCCCAGCGACGCATCCGGGTTGCGCCAGCTCACCACGAAGGTGCGATGCCCCTGCGCCACGGCGTAGCGGATCAGCGAGTTCTCCGGCTGCAGGTCCAGGATGTAGAACTTGTTGATGCAAGGCGGCACCAGCAGGAACGGCCGCTCGTACACCCGGGCGGTGAGCGGCTTGTACTCGATCAGCTGGAACAACTCGTTCTCGAACACCACGGCGCCCTCGGTGGTCGCGACGTTCTTGCCCACCTCGAAACTGCGCTCATCCGTCATCGACACATGGCCCTGGCGAATGTCATGCAAAAGATTGGCCAACCCCGCGGCAATGCTCTCGCCCTGCGTCTCGATCGCCTTTTGCTGCGCGTCGGCGTTGAACGCGAGGAAATTGCTTGGGGCCGAGGCCGCCATCCATTGCTCGACCGCAAAGCGGATCCGCGCCCGGGCCTTTTCGTCCCCTTCCACCGCCTCCGCCATGCCCATCAGCGTGCGGGCGTTCAGCAGATAAGTGGAGGCGGAAAACGCCGACAACGGGTTTTGCGTCCAGGCCGGTGCCTTGAACCGTTTGTCATCGCTGGTCTGCGCGGCATGCACGCTCTGGCTCCACAACTGCATCGCTTCCGTCATGTATTGCTGCTGCAGCGCCAGCAACCTGTCAGGCGCCAACGTGACGGCGAGAGGCGTGCTTATCGGACCAGCCGCGCCGAGCTCCACGCCCTGGAGCGATTGCATGACCCGGTTCCAGTTATCAGCGAAGGCTTGCTGCAATTGCTGGGCCGCCTCGGCCCCGAATTGTGGGGATTCCTGGTTCATACCGCCTCCTCGTCGTACTTTGGTTTATACGCCCAAATTGAGCACCCCCGGTGCCTCTTGAGCTCTATCTCATTGTCATCGGATGGATATAGACTGTTGTGTTGGTCGAGCGTGAACCCAGGACAATTCATGCGAGCCAGATACAGGCCGCGAATCGCCCGCTGGCGCCGAGGGTGGGCGTATCGCGCCGGTGCGAAAAGAAGCGTGCGCGGTTGCTGACGGTGCACCAAGCAGCGCTGCCATCGTTGCCATGGATGCTGGTCACGCCCATGGCGCGCAAACGCAGGCGTGCCAGGCCGGCCAGATCGGCCAGCCACTTGCCTTCGGCGCACGGCCTGAAGCAGTCGCTCGATCGCGCGCCGTACGCCTGGAACGCTGCTTTGACCTCTGGCCCGACTTCGAATTGCTCCGGGCCAATGCATGGGCCCAGCCACGCTATTACTTTTCTAGCTATCAAGTCATTCTGGATATGGGCTAGAGCCACAAATGATTCCAAGGTCGACTCCAGCACACCTCGGCCGCCCACGCCCGCCAGGCCCCGCCAGCCCGCATGGGCCGCGGCCACGGCACCACCGTCCCGGTTGGTGAACAGAACAGGCAGGCAGTCCGCCACCATGATGCTGCAGGCGACGCCAGCATGCTGCGTCACGCAGCCGTCGGCCGCGGTTCCATCCGGCGTGTCGCGATCCAGAGTAGCCACCTGCCCGCCGTGGATTTGCCGCAGAAAAACCGGGCGCGCCGCAATGGCCTGCTGCAGCACATGGCGATTCGCCTGCACCGCCGCCGGCGCGTCGCCCACATGGTCGCCCAGATTCAGGCTCTCGAAGGGCCCCGTGCTGACGCCGCCGCGGCGGGTCGTGCAAAGCGCCCGCACGCCCGGCGGCGAGGGCCAGTCGGGAATCAGCCAGTCGTCGTGCATGGGCGAAGCGCTTACGCCTCGAAGTCGGGACAGGCGGACGGTTGCGCCTTCTGGAAGGCGTCCAGCTTCATGCAGGCATCGAACGCGGCCATGGTGCGCGGCAGCCCGTCAAAATTCACATTGAAGCGCTGGCCATTGAATATCTGCGGCACCAGACAGCAGTCGGCCAGCGTGGGGGTGTCGCCAAAGCAATAGCTGGATGCGGGCAACGAAGCCAGCTCGCGCTCGAACGACTCCAGGCCGGTGCGCACCCAGTGGCGGTACCAGGTGTTCTTGGCGTCGTCGCTCACGCCCATCTCTTTGACCAGGTATTTGAGCACGCGCAGGTTGTTGAGTGGATGGATTTCGCAGGCGACGGTCTGCGCCAGCGACCGCACGCGCGCTCGCGCTGCGGCGTCTTTCGGCAGCAGGGCGGGATCGGGATGCGTTTCGTCCAGATACTCGATGATCGCCATGGACTGGCCCAGGCGCTGGCCGTCAACTTCCAGCACTGGCACCAGCAGATCCGGCAATAGCGCGGCGTATTCGGGTTTCCTGTGCTCGCCCTTGGCAAGATGCACCGGAATGTAGTCGTAGGCCAACCCCTTGAGCTGCAGCGCAATGCGCACGCGAAACGACGCGGAAGAGCGGAAGTAGTTGTAGAGCTTCATGGAGTGCAAGGATAAACCGGATGCGCCCGCGAACCTAGTTGGCACCGCTGGTAAGGTAATACTATTTTTTTAATAGCTATCTATGCGGATCCCGTAAGGGGTTCAGACCAAAATCATGATCAAACCGCACGGCCGCCACGCCGCAAGGTCAGCGTGCGCCCGCCTGCTCCTGCGATGCCATGCGGGCTGCGGCATTCACGGCGCCGTAACCGTCGTAGTCGTTCCGTTGCACGATCTCGAAGAAGAACCGGTCGGCAAACGCCTCGGTGTAGGCGTGAAAGTATTCGCCATGGGCCGAACGGTCGTACAGGATGTCCAGCGCCTGCATGCGGCGCACCAGGGCTTCATCCACGTCCAGCCGCGCGAGCAGGTCATCGTAGTAGTTGGGCGAGATCGGCACGCAGCGCACGCCGTTGGCGCGCAGGCGGCCCATCGTGGCGAAGATGTCGTCGCAGGCCAGCGCGATGTGGTGCACGCTGGCGCCCGCGCGGCCGGTCGCGCTGACCTGACGCGCGGTGCGCGTGCGCTGGCTCAGCGACACGTTGAGCACGACACGCACACTGCGCTTGGCGTTGGCGAGGCCGCAGCTTCGAATCAGGCCGAACGGGTCGGCCAACTCCAGGCTCTCGCCGGCCTGCAGGCCGAGCACCGCGCGGCAAAACAGCATCCAGGTATCGAACTGGTCGTTCGCCAGCGCCATCGCGATATGGTCCACGCGCCGCAGGCCGCAGCCCGAGGGCGCTTCCGCGCGCGGCGGCTGCGACACGAAATCGGCATCCAGCTCGCCCGCCTCGTCGCCGGCGCGGGGCAGAAAATGCACCACGGTGCCGCCCGGCGCCACGATCGCGGGCAGCCGCAACTCGCCCGGCCCGCGCGGGCTGTCGTGGCGCGCCGACAGGAGGGCCCCGGCCCGGTTCGCCGCCAGCACCGGGTCGGCCGCCTCCAGCCCCAGCGCACACACCGAGGGCCCCTGCGCATCGAAGCGGGCGCGGGCGTCCGAGCCCGGCTGCGCGTTCACGATTAACTGAATGCGCCCCTGGCGGTACAGCGTGACCGCCTTCGAGCGGTGCCGTCCCACGCGCGCAAAACCGAGTTGTTCGAACAAAGCGCCCAGCGCCGCCGCAGCCTCCTCATCCACGCCGAATTCCAGAAAACCAAAACCCGCCAGCGGCGCCTCGTGCGGCGGATTGAACAGCTCGATGCGGGCCAGCGCGTGCCGGGCCGCCTCCCTGGCACCGGCATGCGCCGCGTCGGCATCGGTGGCATCGCGCAGCCGTTCAAGCCGGCGTCGCACCCGGCTTTCCAGGTACAGGAGGGAGCGCATCGCGTCCACCGCGGTGCGCCGGTTCGGCGTTTCGCGGAACACGTCGTTGAAAATCTCCAGCGACAGGTTGCCGTCATAACCCGACAGCAGCACCTGCTCGAAAAAGGACTCCACATCGAACTGGCCCTGGCCGGGAAAGTTGCGGTGGTGGCGCGCCCATTGCAGCACGTCCATGGCCATGAGCGGCGCATCGGCCATTTGCACGAAAAAGATCCGCTCGCCCGGGATGGCTGCAATGCCGGCCGGATCATCGCGCAGCGACAGCGTATGGAAACTGTCCAGAATCAGGCCCAGGTGCGGATGGTTCGCGCGCTCCACGATGCGCCAGGCCTGCGCATACAGCTTGACCCAGCGGCCCCAGGCCAGCGCCTCGAAGCCGATGCGCAGGTTGCGCCGCGCGGCGCGCTCGGCCAGCTCGTGCAACTGCGCGGCCGAGCGTTCCACATCGCCCAGCGACAGCGGCGACGTGTTGGAGCACACCAGCATCAGCGGCGCGCCTAGCGCCTGCATCAGGTCAAACTTGCGCTCGGCGCGATCCAGGTTGCGCCGGAACACGTCATCGGGCATGCCTTCGAAGTCGCGCAGCGGCTGGTACAGATCAATGCCCAGGCCCAGGTCGCCGGCCATGGCGCGCAGCAGCGCGGCGCTGCCGTTGAAGTTGATGAAATCATTCTCGAACAGCTCGATCGCGTCGAAGCGGGCGGCGGCGATCGCCTCGAGCTTCTGGCGCAAGGTGCCGCTCATCGATACAGTGGCGACGGATCTGCGCATGCGGGCGGCCTTCAATACCGGATGTCCGCCAGCGCGCGCAACTCGTCCGGCGTCGCGGTGCCGAAGCCGAAGAACTCGAGGTAGGCCGGAATCATCTCGAACAGCATGTCGGTGCCGACCTGTACTTGGCAACCCTTGTCCTTCGCGGCACGCAGCAGCGGCGTGTATTCGGATTTCATCACCACTTCGCCCACGAAGGTGCTGGGGGCAATGCGCGTCATGTCGAACGGCAACGGGTCGCCGTCCGTCATGCCAAGCGGGGTGGCGTTGACCACCACGTCGAAGCCATGGGGGTCGTTCGAGCCGGTGCGCACTATGAGTAGCGGATAGTGCTCGCGCAGCCGTGCGGCGAGCGCTTGCGCCTGCGCATCGTTCGCGTCGAACAGCGCGATCTCGGCCGCACCGACTGCCGCGATGGACGCAGCAATCGCCGAGCCAACTCCGCCACAGCCGGCGACCAGCACGCGCGCGCCCGCCATGCGCCAGCCCTTGCGCCTGGCACCGCGTACGAAGCCGGCGCCGTCGAACTGATCGCCCAGCAGGCTGCCGTCGGGCCGCCGGAGAATCGCATTGCAGGCGCCGGCAATGCGCGCGGTGGGCGTCACCTCGTCGACCAGCGAGAGCGTCGTGATCTTGTGCGGCATCGTGACCAGCGCGCCGCGCAGGTTGGTGATCCGCGCCAGCGCGGCAAGCAGCGCCGGATAGTCGCCGGGCTTGACACCCATCGGAACCACGACGGCGTCGATCCCCCGCTGGTCAAACCAGGGGTTGTAGATCATCGGCGCCTTGAAAGCTTCGGTCGGAAAACCCAGGTGCGCGACCAGCGTCGTCTTGCCGGTAATCATGACGGGCTCTTTCGACTGGATGCAGACGCTTGCGCGCCGAATTCGCGCGGCAGCAGGCCCAGGTCGGCGTGCGGCGGCACTTCGATCAGCGCCGGGGTCGACGTCAGCTCCATGGTGGTCGCGCGCCCATCCTCAAACGTCGGCCAGTGCGGCAGCCCCCCGCCATTGGGATCGCCGGTTCTGGCGAAACGGGTCCAGCAAGCCTGCATCAGCGCGGTCATGCGGTCGTCCTCGGCACCCCAGTCGCGCGTCAGCTCGCGCGTGGTGCCGAAGATGTAGGGGTATTCGGAGCTGTGGAAAACGCCGAGCTTCGACGCGGGGTCGGCTTCGCGGTAGCGTTGCTTCGGATGAAAGGGCTGCATGTGCGCAAAGTGGTAGAGGTAGGTCGGCGCGATCGGCGCATGCATGCGCGCCACCGCATACACGCCGGCCGGGAAGATTTTGCCGATGGCCGGCGGAAAGGCCGATCCTTCGTCACGATTCCAGCCGGTCAACAGAGGCACGGGCTGCTGCTCGCCGGCGGCGAACACCTCGGCCAGCGCTTTGGGCAGGAACCGGCCATCGACGATCGGCATGAAACGCTCGGGCTGCGCCATATAGCGCGCGAGCAGCGCCTCGGCGTCCAGAGTGCGCAGCGCGGGGATGGTCCCCGCGCCGGCGCCTTCGGCGAAGTCCTTGCCCTTCTTTTCCGCCGCTGCCAGGCTGTCCGCGGCACCGATGCCGAAGCTTTGCGCGACCGCGTGCCGAAACAGGCCATGCGCCTCGGGCGAGGCCATCAAGGCGATCACGCCATGGGCGCCCGCCGACTGGCCGAACACCGTGACCCGCGCGGGGTCCCCGCCAAAGGCGGCGATGTTGCGCTGGACCCAGCGCAGCGCGGCGGCCATGTCCTGCAGGCCGTAGTTGCCCGAAGCGCCCTGCGCTTCTTCGCTCAGCCCGGGGTGCGCCATGAAGCCGAAGGGCCCCAGGCGGTAGTTGATCGTGACCAGCACGACGCCGTGCCGCGGCAGATCGCCGCGCACGAAGACCGGATTGGCGCCCGAGCCCTGCTGGAAGGCGCCGCCGTGGATCCATACCATGACGGGAAGCGCCGCATCGGGCGCCTGCGCCGGCGCCCAGACATTGAGATACAGGCAGTCCTCGCTCATCGCCTGCACGCCGGCGAACTCCGCATAGACCGAGTCGGCCGCGCGGGCGGGCTGTACGCATTGCGCCGCGAAGCGGTCCGCCCGGCGCACGCCGTCCCACTCCGCCACCGGTGCCGGCGCGCGCCAGCGCAGCTCACCCACCGGAGGCGCCGCGAACGGAACACCCAGCCAGGCACGAATGCCCGCACGCACCTCACCCGCGCCGGCCAGCAGACCACTGTCGATGCGCACCGGCGTTGCCATGGAAACCGCTTTCATTCTTTCATTGATTACGCGTACGCCTGGACCCCGACGACTTTCTTGCCGAGCTCGTGCATCGGTGTTTGATAGGTTTCCCGGGTCGTGAAGGCGGAGATGGCCGCGATCACACAGGTCACCGAGGTCAGCGTTGCCACGGGCATCCAGCCGTCGATGCCCTGCCCCATGATGGCGGCACTGAGCGCCGGCGCGAAGCCGCCCAGCGCAAAGCCAATCTGAGTGCCGATGGCCATGCCCGAGAGCCGCACGCGCGTATCGAACATCTCGCCATAGAGCGAAGGCCAGATTGCATTTGCCGCGCTATAGACGATCCCGGACATTGACAACCCGAAAACGAAAATCAACGCCAGGTTGCCCCGGCTGATCGCCCAGAGCGTGGGCCAGATCAGGACGGCGCAGCCCAGCGCCCCGAAGATGAACACCGGCTTGCGCCCGATGCGGTCGGACAGGATGGCCCAGAGCGGGATCGCCGCCAGTGCCACGATGTTGGTGAGCACCAGCAACCCGAGCATCGTGTCACGCGGGATGTGCACCGTATTCACCGCGTAGGACAGCACGAAGATCGCGAAGATGGTGCTGACCACCGACACCAGAGCCGCGAAAATCACGCGCACCACGGCAGGCGTGTGATCGCGAAACAGTTCGACCAGCGGCAGCTTGGGAACCTCGTGTGCCTTGGCCTCCTCCTTGAACGCGGGGGTTTCAGGCAGCGTGCGGCGTACCCAGAACCCGATCGCCACCACGATGGCGCTCAGGAAAAAGGGGATGCGCCAGCCCCAGGACAGCAATTGGTCGTCGGGCAATGCGGCCACGGGCAGAAACGCGAAGGTCGCCAGGATGAAGCCCATCTGGGTTCCGCTCAGCGTGAAGCTGGTGTAGAACGCGCGCCGGTCGGCCGGCGCGTGCTCCAGTGTCATCGAATTGGCGCTGGCCTGCTCCCCCGCGGCGGACAGGCCCTGCAACAGTCGCAGCAGGACCAGCAGTATCGGCGCAACGATGCCGGCCTGGTGATACGTCGGCAAGGCGCCGATCAGGAAGGTCGACAGTCCCATCAGCAGCAGCGTGAGGATCATCACCTTGCGGCGGCCGAACTTGTCGCCGATGTGGCCCATGAAGAAGGCGCCGATCGGCCGCGTGATGTAGCCGACGCCGAAGGTGGCGAATGCGGCAATCATGCCGAGCCGGGGATCGATGTTCGGAAAGAATATCTTGCCAAAAACCAGCGCAGCGGCCGTTCCGTAGATAAAGAAGTCGTAGTACTCGACGGCGCTGCCAATCCAGCTCGCGAATGCGGCCTTCCTGGGGGTTCGTTCGAGTTGCGGCTCGGCCGCGGCGGTGGGGGATCCTGGGTTCATTGCACGTCTCCATGATGCGGCCGTAGGGATGGTCACTGGCGTAAATGTACTAACTAGTTCGCATTTATTCATTGGTACAAACCCTAGACTCCAAGGAAATACAGCATCGGCATCGTGGTACGCTTTACGGATGAACGAACTGGTACAACCAAAGACCCGTGTCACGACAGCGGCGCGCAATGCGCCGGTACGCATCTACGACGCCGAACGGTCCATGGCGGACATCCTGAAAGTCGCGACCGCCGAGTTCGCCAGCAAGGGCCTGAGCGGCGCCCGCATCGACGAGATCGCGGCCGCCACCCGCACCAGCAAGCGCATGATCTACTACCACTTTGGCAGCAAGGAAGGCCTGTATCTGGCCGTGCTCGAAGCGTCGTACCAGCGCATTCGCGACATCGAGACCGGCCTGCACCTGGAAGACCTCGCGCCCGAGGATGCGCTGCGCAAGCTGGTGGCGTTCACCTTCGACTACCAGCACGACAACGAGGACTTCATCCGCCTGGTGATGAACGAAAACATGCACCGCGGCGAATACCTGGCACAGAGCAAAACCATCCAGCAACTGAACGTGCCGGCCATCAACGCGGTGCAACGGGTCTATGAACGCGGACTGGAAGCGGGTGTGTTCCGCCATGGACTCGACCCCACCGACCTGCACATGTCCATCTCGGCGCTGTGCTTCTTCAACGTCGCGAACCGGCACACGTTCTCGCTGATCTTCAAGCTCGACATGGAGGCGCCCGCCGCGTTGCGCGCGCGGCGCGACAGCATCGTCGAGATGATTGTGCGTTTTGTGCGAAAGTAGCGCCTCATCCGCAGGAGACCGTCATGATTCTCGAACTCGCCGACATCCGCATCCAGCCCGGGCAGCAAGCCGCTTTCGACGAAGCCATCCAGCGCGGGTTGCGCACCGTGATCGCGCGCGCCAGGGGCTTTCAGGGTTTCAAGATCAACAAGGGGATCGAAACCCCGGAGCGCTACGTCCTGCAGATTTTCTGGGCCACGCTGGAGGACCATACCGTGGCATTTCGTCAGTCGGCGCTGTTCACCGAGTGGCGCGCGATCGTGGGGCCGTTTTTCGCCGCGCCGCCCGTGGTCGAGCATTTCGAGTTGCTGGCAAAGTCCGACTGAGCCGGACCGTGTGCCGGCGTCCGAACAAAAAGAGCCTATAGAGAAGACCCGGTCGCCGCCACCAGCTTGCGCAGCAGTGCGACCAGTTGCCGGCGCTCCTGCGCGTCGAGCGGCCCGACAATGCGCGATTGCACTTGGCGCACCGTGCGCTTCATTTGCAGCGCCACCTGTTCGCCCTCGGGCGTGACCCACAACAACTTGCGGCGCTTGTCGCCTTCATCGGACTCGCGCCGGACCCAGCCCCTGGCCTCCAGCCGGCCAATGACCGAGCCGGAAGTGGCCGCATCGAACGCGACCCGCCCCGCGAGCGTCACCTGATCTTCCCCGGGCTGGTCGATCAGCGCATTCAGGATCGCGAACTGAACCGGCGTGACATCAAAATCAGCGGTTTCTTCCATGAAGATCGCCACCGAGCGCTGATGCGCGCGCCGGATCAGGTGGCCGGGCGCATTCCCGAAATCGAAGCTCTTTGCCATGCCGCCAGTGTATCCAGATGAGTGCGGGAAACGACTTGCGTTTGTTCAATTAATATGTATACTTATTTTTCGCACGCAATTGAAACCCCCTTCGAAACCCTTCCGATGGCACAGAACCTTCCCATCCTGATTGCCGGCGGCGGCATTGGCGGCCTGACCGCGGCCTATGTGCTGGCGAGCGACAGCCATTCCGTGACCGTGCTGGAGCAGTCCGGCGCATTCGGTGAAATCGGCGCGGGCATCCAGCTCGGCCCCAACATCTTCAGGATGTTCGACTACCTGGACCTGACCGATGCCATCCGTCAGGTGGCCTACTTCCCGCCCGGCATGGTGATGCACGATGTGCGCACCGGCGAACAGGTGGTGCGCGTGCCGCTGGGCGATACGGCGCGCGCCGCCTACGGCTTTCCTTACGGCGTGATCTACCGGGCCGATTTGCACCAGGTGTTTCTCGACGCCTGCAAGGCGCAGCCCAACGTGACGCTGCGCACCCACGCCAGGGTGGAATCGTTTGACCAAACCGCCGACCATGTTCGCGTGCATCTGGCCGGCGGGGAAACTCTTGAAGGTGCGGCCCTGATCGGCGCCGACGGCCTCTGGAGCCGCGTCCGTGAAGCCGTCGTGGGCGACGGCAAGCCGCGCGTGTCGGGCCACATCGCGTACCGCGCCGTGCTCAAGCGCGAGGATGTGCCCGCGCACCTCTGGAACGACGACGTGTTGCTGTGGGGCGGTGAAAAAACCCACCTGGTGACCTACCCGCTGCGCCGCGGCGAGCTGTACAACCTGGTCGCCGTGTTCCACAGCAACAAGTATGACGAGGGCTGGAACACCTTTGGCGACATCGCCGAACTCAACCAGCGCTTTGCCGATGCCTGCCCGCAGGTCAAGGAGTTGCTGGCCAAGATCGAGACCTGGAAAATGTGGGTGCTATGCGACCGCGAGCCGGTGAAGAACTGGAGCGACGGCCGCGTCACCTTGCTGGGGGATGCGGCGCACCCCATGCTGCAATACCTGGCCCAAGGCGCCGGCCAGGCCATCGAAGACGCGGTCGTGCTGCGCGAGGCGCTGCGGTTCACCCAGGGCGATGTGGCGCAGGCCTTTCAAAAATACCAGCAGGCGCGTTACCTGCGCACGGGCCGCGTGCAGCTCACGGCCCGCTTCTATGGTGACATTTACCACGCCGCCGGCGTGCAGCGAGAGGTGCGCAACCAGATGTTCCAGAGTGGCACGGAATCGGCCGGTTTTGCCGGGCTGAAATGGATGTACGACGGCATCGACCCGAAAAACCTGTTCCACTGAGCCGCATGAGCGACACCCGAACCACTCCCGCCAGCCTGAGCGAGCCCAGCCGCCAGACACCTGTTCTTGGTGAATACGACGTCGTGGTGCTGGGCGGCGGCCCGGCCGGCATTGCGGCGGCCGTAGCGGCCGCGCGCGCGGGCCGCTCCACCCTGCTGATCGAGCGCTACGGCTTTCTCGGTGGCATGGGCACGGCGGCAGGCGTCACCAATTTCTGCGGCCTGCACGCCAATGTGCATGGTGACATTCGCCAGGTGGTGCACGGCGTGGCCGATGACCTGTTGGCGCGCATAGCCCGGCTGGGCGGGCTCAATGCCCCGCACACGGTGTTCGGCAAAACCTGGGCGCAGGCCTATGACACCGCGGCCTACAAGATCGCGGCGGACGATCTGCTGCTGTCCGCGGGTGTGCAGTTGCTGTTCCATGCGCTCGCGGTGGGCGTGGTGATGGGCTCGCCGACGCGGGTGCAGGCGCTGCTGATCGAGACCAAGTCCGGCCGGCGCGCAGTGATCGGTCGCTGCTTCATCGACGCCTCGGGCGATGGCGATCTGGCCGCCTGGGCCGGCGCGCCTTTCGAAAAGGGCAACGGCCAGGGCAACCTGCTGTACCCGTCCGCCATGTTCCGCCTCAATGGCATCGACCCGCAGCGCGCCGGCTCGGACTGGGGCGTGATTCCGCGCCTGATGCTGCAGGCCGAAGCCGCCGGGCGCTACACCTTTCCGCGCAAGACCCCGATCGTGCGGCCGCAGAAAAATCCGATCGAATGGCGCGTGAACCTGACCCAGCTGGCCAACGCGCAGGGCAACGCCATGGACGGCACCAATGCACAGGAACTGAGTGACGCCGAGATTCTGGGCCGCCAGCAGATCGCCAGCGTCGCCGGTTTTCTCAAGGAAGTTCCCGGTTTCGAGGCGTCGTACATCGTGGACATCGCGCCGCAGGTCGGCATTCGCGAAACCCGGCGCGTGCACGGCGAGTACCAGCTCACCGAATCCGACGTGCTGGGCTGCGCCAGTTTTGACGACAGCATCGGCGTCAACGGCTGGCCGCTGGAGCTGCACCTGAAAGGCGATGTGGAATTTCGCTGGCCCCCCATTCCCGAAAGCAGGGGCTTCAACCACCTGCCCTACCGCATGACCGTACCGCTGGGCCTGGACAACCTGTGGGTCGCGGGACGCTGTGCGTCCATGACGCACGAAGCCCAGTCGGCCGCGCGCGTGACCGGCGCGTGTTTTGTGATGGGCCAGGCAACGGGCAGCGCGGCCGATCTGGCCTTGAAAGCCGACTGCGTGGCTACCGCAGTCGATACCAGAGCGTTGCAGGCCCGTCTTGAGTCCGAGGGCGCCTGGCTCGGCACCGACACCGTTTGATCTGGCAGGAAAAATCATGCACGCCCCACACCCCACCGCCACCATGCGTCAGCAGCTGTACGACGACATGTCGCCCTTGCATCTGACCCCGCTGTGGGAGGTTCTTCATGCTCTTGTACCGCCTCAGCCCATATCCCCGTGCATTCCTACGCTATGGAAATATGAGCATGTCCGGCCCTTCCTGATGCGCGCGGGCGACGCCATCACCGCCGAGGAAGCGGTGCGCCGCGTGCTGGTGCTGGAGAATCCCGCGCTGCGCGGGCAGTCCAGCATCACGCAGTCGCTGTATGCCGGCCTGCAGCTGATTCTGCCGGGCGAGGTGGCGCCGAGCCACCGCCACGTTCAAAGCGCGCTGCGCTTCATCGTCGAAGGCTCGGGTGCCTACACCGCAGTGGACGGCGAACGCGCCACCATGCAGCCGGGCGACTTCATCATCACCCCGAGCTGGACCTTTCACGACCACGGCAGCGAAGCGAGCGGGCCGGTGGTCTGGCTCGACGGACTCGACATTCCGATGGTGCGCTTCCTCGACGCTGGCTTTGCCGAGAACGACACGCGCAAGTCGCAAACCGTGGCACGCGCCGAGGGCACCAGCCTGGCGCGCTACGGCCACAACATGGCGCCGGTGCGGCACGCGGCCCCGTTTGGCGCGACCTCGCCGATCTTCAGCTACCCCTACGAGCGCAGCCGCGAGGCGCTGCAAAAACTGGAGCGCGATGCGCCCGTGGATGCCTGGGACGGCGTCAAGCTGCGCTACATCAACCCGCTCACGGGCGGCTCGCCCATGCCGACCATGGCGACCTTCATGCAGCGGCTGCCGCCCGGCTTCGACGGCAAGTCGTGGCGCCAAACCGACGGCGCCGTGTTCAGCGTGGTGGAGGGACACGGCGAAGTGTTGATCGAGCGCGAGGGCCAAAACCAGCGTTTCGAGTACGGCCCGCGCGACCATTTCGTCATCCCGTCATGGCACACTGCGCGCTTCAAGTCGTCAGCGGGCTGTGTGCTGTTCAGTTTCTCCGATCGCCCAGTACAGCAGGCGCTCGGCATCCACCGCGAAGAAAGGCTTCCATGAACACCGTTTTCACCCCCCGTCCCGCCGTCTCACTCCCCATCAATGGCGGGACAGAACGTTTTCCGGTGCACCGCATCTATTGCGTTGGACGCAACTACGAAGAGCACGCCAAGGAAATGGGTTTCACCGGCCGCGAGCCGCCCTTCTTCTTCCTGAAGCCCGCGGATGCGGTGGTGGTGGTCAATGCGGGAGAGACAGGTGCCATGCCTTATCCCAGCCTGACGAAAAGCCTGCATCACGAAATCGAGCTCGTGGTGGCGATCGGCCTTGGGGGCAAGAACATCCGGGCCGCCGATGCGCACCAGCACATCTACGGTTACGCGGTGGGCCTGGACATGACGCGCCGCGACCTGCAGAACGACATGAAGAAGCAGGGCCGCCCCTGGGATATCGGCAAGGCCTTCGACCATTCCGCGCCCATCGGCCCCATCACTCCCGTGGCGCAGGCCGGAGATGTCACGCGAGCCGAAATCCATCTCCAGGTCAACGGCGTGGATCGCCAGCGCAGCAACCTGTCCAAACTGATCTGGAACATCGGCGAG
>DATNBD010000024.1:0-11765 GCA_035572155.1 Rhodoferax sp. | reverse complement strand
TTCGCCGCCGGCGAGCGCTACTGGCCCGACGACATGACGCCGCCGGCGTTTTACCGGCCGGTGGAGCGCGGTCTTGAAATCCGGATCGCGCAACGGCTGCGCGAGCTCAAAAAGCTCAATAATAAGGTGGACTGATCAAAGCCCAATACCGCTGATGGCAAGCAACCTTTCGAGGGTAAACCCGCGGATATCTGTCACTTCGCCCGGGTTGGCCTTGGCTACAATCTCGCCACCCCGAACCCGCCATAGGTCGCACATTGGCGGGTTTTTGCTAGGTGATCAAAAAGGCTTACAAGGTCACACTGTTGGACGGCCAGCGCCGTGGATTCCAACGGCGGTCAGCTAGCACATCAGCCGGTTACAAAACGGAGAATTTTTATGGATATCCTGCTTCAGCAGATCATCAACGGTCTGGTGCTGGGCAGCATGTATGCCCTGATCGCCCTGGGCTATACCATGGTGTATGGCATCGTCAACCTGATCAATTTCGCCCACGGCGACGTGCTGATGGTGGGAGCCCTGACCAGCTGGTCCATCATCATTCTCATGCAAAGGTCGATGGCCGGAACGCCCGGCTGGCTGATCCTGCTGATCGCGACCATCATTGCCTGCGTCGTGTGCGGCGTGCTCAATTACGTGATCGAGAAGCTGGCCTACCGGCCGCTGCGCAACGCCCCGAAGCTGGCCCCGCTGATCACCGCGGTTGGCATGTCGCTGCTGCTGGAGGTGCTCGCCCAGATCATCTGGAAGCCCGACTACAAACCGTACCCGACGCTGTTGCCGTCCCAGCCGTTTAATCTCCCCGGCGGTGCGGTGATCACGCCGACCCAGGTCATGGTGCTGGGCGTTACCGTGATTTCGCTGGCCGGACTGATGTGGCTGGTGAATTACACCCGCCTTGGCCGGGCCATGCGCGCCACGGCCGAGAACCCGGCGGTGGCGGCGTTGATGGGCGTGAAGCCGGACAACGTGATTTCGGCCACCTTCATTATCGGCGCGGTGCTGGCGGCCATCGCCGGCGTGATGTATGCGTCGAACTACGGCACGGCACAGAACATGATGGGTTTTCTTCCAGGTCTCAAGGCCTTCACGGCGGCTGTCTTCGGCGGCATCGGCAATCTGGCGGGCGCGGTGGTCGGCGGCATTCTGCTGGGGCTGATCGAGTCCCTTGGCGCAGGCTATATCGGGCCATTGACGGGGGGCTTTCTCGGCAGCAACTACGTCGACATCCTTGCCTTCGTCGTTCTCATCTGCATACTGACGCTGCGGCCGTCGGGTCTGCTGGGTGAACGTGTGGCGGATCGGGCCTGATCGCGGGAACGGAGTCTGGACATGAAACAGAAAAACCAACTGACCCTGTTTGTTCTCGCGGGCATTGCGCTGCTGGTGCTGCCGCTGCTCCTGCAACACGCGGGCAACGCATGGGTGCGCATTGTCGACAACTCACTGTTGTATGTGATGCTGGCCCTCGGGCTGAACATCGTGGTGGGCCTGGCCGGTCTGCTGGACCTGGGCTACATCGCCTTCTACGCGCTGGGCGCCTACTCGTATGCCATGCTGAACTCGCCGCAGCTGTCCAGCGCGTTTCCGGCCGTTGCCGCGATCTTCCCGCATGGCCTGTCCACGCCGTTGTGGGTGGCACTGCCGGTGGGCGCCGTGCTGGCGGGGGTATTTGGCGTGCTGCTGGGCACCCCGACGCTGAAGCTGCGGGGCGACTACCTGGCTATCGTGACGCTCGGCTTCGGGGAAATCATCCGCATCTTCCTGAACAATCTGGATGCACCCATCAACATCACGAATGGCCCCAAGGGGGTGGACCTGATCAAGCCCATCAGCCTGTTCGGGCTGAACCTGGGCAAGCCGCACACATTGTTCGGTTACCACATCGCGTCGGTGAGCCAGTACTACTACCTGTTCCTGATTCTGGTGATCTTCACCGTGATCATTTGCCATCGGCTGCAGATGTCGCGTATCGGCCGCGCCTGGATGGCGATTCGCGAAGACGAAACCGCCGCCAAGGCCATGGGCATCAATACACGCAACATGAAGCTGCTGGCGTTCGGCATGGGGGCTACGTTCGGAGGCATCTCGGGCACCATGTTTTCCGCATTCCAGGGCTTTGTGTCACCCGAGTCGTTCAGCCTGATGGAGTCCGTGATGGTCGTGGCCATGGTGGTGCTGGGCGGCATGGGGTATCTGCCCGGCGTGATCCTGGGGGCCATCCTGCTGGCATCGCTGCCCGAGGTGCTGCGCTACGTAGCCACGCCGCTGCAGGCTATGACCGGCGGGCGGATCGATGCGGCCATCCTGCGCCAGTTGCTGATCGCGCTGGCCATGATCATCGTCATGTTGCTGCGACCGCGAGGCCTGTGGCCCGCGCCCGAACACGGCAAGTCGCTGCAGGTGAAGAAATAAGGGGGCGCCATGACAGACACGAATTCGGATTTCGTCCTGAACGTCTCGGGTGTCTCCAAGCGTTTCGGCGGCTTGCAGGCCTTGAGTGATGTGGGCATCCAGATCCGGCGCGGCCAGGTGTACGGCCTGATCGGCCCGAACGGTGCCGGCAAGACGACGTTTTTCAATGTGCTGACGGGCCTGTATGCGCCCGACAGCGGAACCTTCGAGTTGGCCGGGAAACCCTACAAGCCGACCGCCGTGCACGAAGTCGCCAAGGCCGGTATCGCGCGCACTTTCCAGAACATCCGCCTGTTCGCCGACATGACCGCGCTCGAGAACGTGATGGTCGGACGCCACGTGCGTACCGGCTCGGGCGTGATCGGCGCGATTTTCCGCGGCAGCGGCTTCAAGGCCGAGGAGGCCGCGATTGCGAAACGTGCCCAGGAGCTGCTTGAGTACGTGGGCATCGGCAAGTTCGCCGACTACAAGGCCCGCACGCTCAGTTACGGCGACCAGCGCCGGCTGGAGATCGCACGCGCGCTGGCGACGGACCCGCAGCTGATCGCGCTGGACGAACCCGCGGCCGGCATGAATGCCACCGAAAAAGTCCTGCTGCGTGAGTTGATCGATCGCATCCGAAAGGACGACCGGACCATCTTGCTGATCGAACACGACGTCAAGCTGGTCATGGGGCTGTGCGATCGCGTCACCGTGCTGGACTATGGCAAGCAGATTGCCGAAGGGACACCCGACACCGTGCAGAAAAACGAGAAAGTGATCGAGGCCTACCTGGGCACCGGGGGAGGGCACTGAAATGGCCAGCAACGCAAGAACATTACTCAAAGTGAGCGGCCTGAAGGTCGCGTACGGCGGCATCCAGGCGGTCAAGGGCGTGGATTTCGAGGTCCATGAAGGCGAACTGGTTTCGCTGATCGGCTCGAATGGCGCCGGCAAGACGACCACCATGAAGGCCATTACCGGCAGTCTGGCGCTGGCCGATGGCGACATCGAATACATGGGCAAAAGCATCCGCGGCCAGGGCCCCTGGGACCTGGTGCAGCAGGGCCTGGCCATGGTGCCCGAAGGCCGCGGCGTGTTCGCGCGCATGACGATCACGGAAAACCTGCTGATGGGCGCCTACGTGCGCGGCGACAAGGCGGAGATCGCGGCGGACATCGAGAAGATGTTCACCATCTTCCCGCGGTTGCGGGAACGCAAGGACCAGCTGGCCGGCACCATGTCGGGCGGCGAACAGCAGATGCTGGCGATGGGTCGCGCGCTGATGAGCCGGCCCAAGGTGCTGCTGATGGATGAGCCGTCCATGGGCCTCTCGCCCATCATGGTGGACAAGATCTTCGAGGTGGTGAGCGATGTGTACGCGCAGGGCGTGACCATTTTGCTGGTCGAGCAAAATGCCAGCCGGGCGCTGGCCATTGCGAACCGCGGCTATGTCATGGAGTCCGGCATCATCACCATCAGCGGCGACGCCAAGCAGATGTTGAACGACCCGAGGGTGCGCGCGGCCTATTTGGGCGAGTGACGATGAAGCCGGCGCGGGGTGTCAGGCCGGGGCGTCGGCGCGCGCCTTGTCGGCCTCGGTCGTGAACGCATCGGCGTAAAACTCATCGGCCGACAGACCGGCCAGGCGCGTGTAGTCGGCGCGCGCCGAATCCACCACCACGGGTGCCCCGCAGGCATACACCTGGTGGCCCGAGAGGTCGGGGAAATCCTGTAGCACGGCGCGGTGCACGAAGCCGGTACGGCCGCTCCATGCGTCCTCGGGCAACGCGTCGGAGACCACTGGCACATAGGCCAGGGTGGGCATTTCGGCCATGCGCGCCCGGACCCATTCGTCCATGTACAGATCCGACGGACGGCGACCGCCCCAGTAGAGTGTCGCGGGGCGCGTGATGTCCTTGAATTGCAGTTGCTCAATGACCGCCTTGATCGGCGCGAAACCCGTGCCCGAGGCCAGCAGGATGATCGGCTTATCCGAGTCCTCGCGCAGGAAGAAGCTGCCGTACGGTCCCTCGATACGCAGGATTTCCTTCTCCTTCATGCTGTGGAAGACATGGTCGGTGAACTTGCCGCCCGGCATGTGCCGGACATGCAGCTCGATGCCGGGTCCGTTGTGCGGGGCGTTCCCCATCGAGTAGCTGCGCCGCGTCCCGCCCTGCAGGATGAATTCGATGTATTGGCCCGCGTGGTAGCGGAACGTGTCGTTCGCCGGCAGCTGCAGCTTGACCAGCATGACGTCGTGCGATTTTTTTTCGAGCGCAATCACCCGGGTTGGCATTTTCCGGATCGGGAATGCACTCTCGTCGGTCACCTGGCGCGACTCCAGAACGACATCGCTGTGCGGCACGCCGCAGCAAGTCAGGATGAAGCCGTTGGCCTCTTCCTCGGCGGACAGCGCCTTGCTCTGGTGCGGCCCGAGCACGACCGTTCCCTCCAGCTTGCGGCACTTGCACGAACCGCAGGCCCCGTCCTTGCAACCGTACGGCAATCCGACCCCGGCGCGAATGCCGGCCGCCAGGATGGCTTCGCCGGGTTCCGCCGGAAAGCTGCGGCCGCTTGGCAGCACGGAAATATGCAGGCTCATCTTTCGGTATCCTCGGGGACAACTTTTCTTTGTGAAGCGCTGATTTTGCCCGCAAACCAATCCCCTCTCGGCGCCTTGCCCGCGCGCTTTCGCCGCGAGCGCGTGCTGATCGTGGGCTGTGGCGATATCGGCCTGCGCGTGGCCCGCGCCACGGCGGGGCGGCTGCGGCTGCTGGCGCTGACGTCCTCGCCCCAGCGCATCTGTGCACTGCGCGCCGCTGGCGTGACGCCGCTGCGGGGCAACCTGGACGTGCCGGCCAGCCTGCGCCGGCTCGCCGGCATCGCCACGCGCGTCGTGTATCTGGCGCCGCCGCCGGGCGAGGGTTGGGGCGACTCGAGAACCCGCGCGCTGACCCAGGCGCTGCGACTGCGCCGTGCGCCGGTCTCGTTCGTGTACGGCTCGACGAGCGGTGTGTATGGCGACTGCCACGGTGCGCTGGTGGCTGAGAACCGGCCGGCCAGTCCGCGCACGCCCCGGGCCAGCAAACGTGTGTCGGCCGAGCAGGCGGTGCGGTTCCTGGGCCGCGGCGCCGGGCCTGCGGGTTTTGTGCGCGCCAGCATCCTGCGCATTCCGGGCATTTACGCACCGGATCGCGAGGGTGGCACGCCGCGCGCGCGCCTGCAACGGCGCACGCCGGTACTGCTGGAGCAGGACGACGTCTATACCAACCACATTCATGCGGACGACCTCGCGCGCGCCTGCCTGCTGGCGCTGTGGCGCGGCAAACCGCAGCGCGTGTACAACGTGAACGACGACACGCGGCTCAAGATGGGCGAGTATTTCGATCTCGCCGCGCAGTTGTACGGACTGCCCCGGCCGCCGCGGGTGGCGCGCGACACCGCGCAGGACCAACTGCCGCTGATGCTGCTCAGTTTCATGAGCGAATCGCGGCTGCTGGACAACACCCGCATGAAGCGCGAACTCGGGCTGGTGCTGCGGTATCCGACCGTCCACACCGGCTTGCTGGCATAAAAGGGACAGGGACGGTTTCGGATCGACAAGTGGCGTGCGCCCTTTCCCGCCACAATGGCTGCCATGCGCAAACATTTTTCCGAAACGACGAGCCACCAGCGATTGATCTACGCCGTGGTGGTGGGCGTGGCCACGGCCCTGGTCTCGCTGCCGCTGCCATTGACGTCGCAGGCACGTGGCCTGTTGGCCTGGTGTCTGGGCGCGGGCTGCTATCTGGTGCTGGCCTGGTGGCTGGCCGTGGAATTCAACGCCAGCCGCACCCGGTCGCGGGCGCAGGCGCAGGACCAGTCCGGCATGGTCCTGTTTTTGCTGATGTTGCTGGTGGTGCTGGCCAGCGTTGCCGCCATCGTGCTGATGCTGCAAAGCGTGAAGGGGCTGTCGCCCGCGCAGCGCACCGGCCACCTGATTCTGGCGATGGCCGCGCTGGCCTGCTCCTGGCTGGAGATGCACACGCTGTTTGCGTTCCGCTACGCGCACCGGTACTACCAGGAGTTGCTGAAGCCGGGCCCGAACGGCGGCGGCCTCGCGTTTCCAGGCAGTCTCGACCCCGACTATTTCGACTTTCTGTATTTTTCCTACGTGATCGGCATGACCTCGCAGGTGTCCGACGTGCAAGTCACTTCGCGCCCGATGCGGCGCCTGACGCTGGTGCATGGCGTCACGTCGTTCGCCTTCAACATGGTGGTGCTGGCGCTGAGCATCAATGTGATCGCAGGCGCCATTCAGTAGTCGATTGGGCAGGGCGCCGTCCGCGCGCCGGCCCTGCGGGGCTGTGCAAGGCCGGCGTCATGCGGGCCGAACGCGGCGCCCGAGCCGCAGCAGGCCGGTCGACAGCGCCGTGCCGCAGATGATCACGCCGGCGCAGCCCGTCATCCACGGCGTGACATGCTCGCCCAGGAACGCCACGCCGTACAGCACCGCGAACACCGGCACGACAAAGGTCACCGCCAGCGCGCGCGCCGGCCCGGCGTGCTCGATCAGCCGGAAGTACAGGATGTAAGCCAGGCCCGTGCACAGCACCCCCAAGGCCAGCAGTGACAGCCAGGATCGGGCGCCGGGCATGTGCGCGGGCCACAGCCACAACGCGGGCAATGCCAGCCCGAAGGCGGCGCCGAGCTGGCTGCCAGCCGCCGTGAGCAGGGGCGGCAGCCCGACCAGATAGCGCTTGGTGAAGCTGGCGGCGGTGCCATAGCAAAGACAGGCCAGCAGACAGGCGCCGATCGCCAGCAGGTTGGCACCCGCGGAGGTGCCACCGCTCAGGCTTGTCTTGTTCCAGACCAGCAGCGCTACCCCGGCCAGCCCGATGGCCAGACCCAGCACGCGCGAGGCGTTCAGCCGGTCGTTCAGCCACAACCATGCCACCGCCGCGCCAAACAGCGGCGCCGTGGCATTCAGCACGGCCGACAGCCCGGTGGGAATGGTCAGCAGGGCGAAGCAGTACAGCGCGAACGGAATGCCTGAATTGAGCAGGCCGACGACGAACACCGGCTTCCAGTGCCGCAGCAGTTGCGGACCCAGGCCGCGCTTGAGAAGCAGCGGCATGAGGAACAGCGCGGCGATCGTCACGCGCACGGCAGCTGTGGGCACGGCGCCGAATTCCACCGTGGCCAGGTCCATGAACAGGAACGACGCCCCCCAGATGGCGGACAGCAGCACGAAGTCGCCCACCCAGCGCGGCCTTGCTGTGGCGGCGCCCGGCGCAGCAGCGGCCGTCAAACGAGACTCCCCGGCAGGGCGGCTTCGAGTTCAAGCAGCGCGACCTTGCGATCGAGCCCGCCCGCATAGCCCGTGAGCGAGCCGTCCGATCCGATCACGCGGTGGCACGGCACGATGACGCTGATCGGGTTGCGTCCCACGGCGGCCCCCACCGCACGCACGGCCGCCGGCTTGCCCAGCCCCAAGCCGAGGGCGCCGTAGCTCGTGGTGGTGCCGCGCGGGATCCGCAGCAGCGCCTGCCACACCGACTGCTGGAACGCCGTGCCGCCATGCAGGTCCAGCGGCAGGTCGAACACCGTGCGCGCGCCCGCAAAATACTCGATGAGCTGCTGCACGGCGCGCACCAGCACCGGGTGCCGGTCATCGACGCGCCAACCGGTCCGGTCGGGCAAATGGCGCTGGCCCTCGAACCACACGCCGGCCAGGCCCCGGTCGGTGGCGGCGAGGATGACGGGGCCGAGCGGGCTTTGGAACATGGTTTGCACGGTTTGCGTATCGAATTTCATCGGGTTCACCTGTTGATTCATGATGATTTCGGGGCTTAGCCCTTTAGACACCTTTGGTTGAAGCTATCTTTTTAGTAGTTTTCGTTTTTTTCACGGGCTCGGGCAGCGTGGCCCAGGCGCGGATCACGGCATAGCTGCGCCAGGGCTTCCAGGCCGTGGATGCGGCCTCGGCCTCGCGCGCGGCGCGCAACGGATTCTTGCGATCCGTCACGCCCAGCGCTTTTTGCAGCGCCACATCGCCGGCCGGGAATGCGTCGGGCCAGCGCAGCGCCCGCATGGCGATGTACTGCGCCGTCCAGTCGCCGATGCCGGGCAGTTCCTTGAGCGCGGCCACCGTGGCCGGCACATCGACGCCGCCATGCAGCTGCAGGCGCTGCTCTGCCACCGCGCGCGCAATCGCCACGATGGCGGCCTGCCGCTGTTTCACAATGCCGAGCTGCCCCAGCGCATCGCCGCTCGCGCCCGCGAGCACGGCCGGCGTTGGAAACAGCCGCGTCAACTCGGGGAAGGGCGTGTCGATCGGCTCGCCGAATTCCCGCACCAGCCGCGTGCCCAGCGTACGCGCCGCCGCCACCGTGATCTGCTGGCCCAGCACGGCCCGCACCGCCATCTCGTAGCCGTCGAGTGTGCCCGGCACACGCAGCCCGTCGCCCTGCGCAAAGCGGGCGTTCAAGGCACTGTTGATGGCCAGCGGGTCGGCATCGAGGTCGAACATGGCGCGTACCCGGTGGATCACCTGCGGCAGCACGCCCTGCAGCGCGTCGCTCACGCGCAGGATCAGTTGATGCTGGGCAGCGTCGAATTCGACGGCCAGCCAGCCGGCGTGCGTCTTGCCCCCGGATTTCATGCAAAAAGTCCAGCCAGCCGTTGCCTGATTTGGCTCGGTAGATACGAATTCGATAGCACCCAGCTGCCGGGTCCGGAAAAACCCGAGCATCGCCTGGACGTCGTAGGGCGGCCGGTAGCCAAGCCGCACGCGGATGCCGTGGCCCGCCGGTGCGGCGCCCGCGCGGCGCAACTGCGTCGGGTTCAGCTTGTAATGCGCCGCGAACGCCGCGTTGAAGCGCCGCACGCTGCCGAAGCCGCTGATCAGCGCGATCTGCGTGACGGCCAAGTCGGTGTCGGCCAGCAATTGCTTGGCCGTGAGCAGCCGGCGGGTTTGCAGGTATTGCACCGGCGAGACGCCGAACTGCGTCTCGAAAATGCGCCGCACGTGGCGGTCGCTCACGCCCAGGCGTGCCGCCAGTTGCTCCACCGACGGCGCCGCGTCGCTCCAGGCCTCGGGCTCGTCCAGCAGCCGCGCTGCCTGGTGCGCCAGGATGGTGGAGGCGTCCTGGATCGACCAGGCAGCCGAGTGGGGGGCCAGCTCGGGGCGGCAGCGCAGGCAGGGCCGAAAGCCGGCGCGCTCGGCCTGCGCCGCGTGGCCGAAGAAGCGGCAGTTTTCGCGCTTCGGTGTCTTCACGCCGCACACGGGGCGGCAGTAGATGCCGGTGGAGGTGACGCCGGTGAAAAAACTGCCGTCGAAACGTGCGTCCCGGGTCTTCAGGGCCAGGTAGCAGGCGTCGTCGCTGCGGGTTGCGTCCAGGGTGTTCATGGCTTGATGATACGCGGCACGAGGGCGAAGACTAGCCGTTTTCGGACATGTCCCCCACGCAGCAGACGCCTACAATGCCGGGCAGCAACCAACCTATCCGGGCACGTCTTTCATGCAGCTGGCACCCGCCATTTTCAAGGCCTATGACATTCGCGGCGTGGTGCCATCCACTTTGAACCCCGAGGTGGCCGAGGCGCTGGGCCGGGCGTTCGGCACTGTCGCCCGCGCCCAGGGCGAGCGCACGGTCGCGGTCGGCCGCGACGGGCGCCTGAGCGGCCCCGCGCTTGCCGCCGCACTCGTGCGCGGCCTGCTGGCCGCTGGCGTCGACGTGATCGATATCGGCATGGTGACGACGCCCATGCTGTACTTTGCCGCCAGCACGCTTTGCGGCAGTGGCATCCAGGTGACCGGCAGCCACAACCCGAAGGACGACAACGGCTTCAAGATGGTGCTGCAAGGCCGTGCCATTTACGGCGACGATATCCAGGCGCTGCGGCGCATGATGGAAGATGAAGGCTGGGTGCTGCAGCCTGGTGGTGGCATCCGCAACATCAATGTGCTGGCGCCGTACCAGGCCCGCATCGTGTCCGATGTGAAACTGGCGCGGCCCATGCACATCGTGGTCGATTGCGGCAACGGCGTGGCCGGTGCGTCTGCCCCCGCTATCTTTCGTGCGTTCGGCTGTCGCGTCACCGAGTTGTTCTGTCAGGTGGACGGCAACTTTCCGAACCACCATCCCGATCCGAACAAGCCCGAGAACCTGCGTGACCTCGTTCGGGCCTTGCGCGACACCGACGCCGAGATCGGCTTGGCCTTCGACGGCGACGGCGACCGGCTCGGCATCGTCACCCGGGACGGCAACATCATCTACGCGGACCGCCAGCTGATCCTGTTCGCGCGCGACGTGCTCGGCCGTGTGCCGGGCGGCCAGATCGTGTTCGACTCGAAGTGCTCGCAGCGGCTGGCGCCCGCCATTGAAGCCGCCGGCGGCAAGGCGCTGATGTACAAGACCGGGCATTCGCTGATCAAGGCGAAGATGGCACAGATCGACTCGCCCCTTGGCGGCGAGATGAGCGGCCACATCTTCTTCAAGGAGCGCTGGTTCGGTTTCGACGACGGCACCTATGCGGGATGCCGCCTGCTCGAAATCGTGAGCCGGTCGCCCGACGCGAACGCCGTACTGAATGCGCTGCCGACCAGCTTTTCCACGCCGGAGCTGAACATCGGCTGTGCCGAGGGCGAGCCGCAAGGCATCGTGGCGCGCGTGGTGGCGCTGGCCCGTTTCGAGCCGCCGGCGCGCATCAGCACCATTGATGGCCTGCGCGTCGACTGGCCCGACGGCTTCGGCCTGATCCGCGCCTCCAACACCACGCCCGTGCTGGTGCTGCGCTTCGAAGGACACACGCCCGAGGCCCTGCAGCGCATCGAAGGCGAGATGCTGGCGCTGTTGCGCCAGGTCAAGCCCGACGCAAAGATCGAGGAAGCGGCGCATTGAGCGCAAGCCGCAGCCTCTACTCGCTGCTCATGTGGCTGGCGCAGCCCTTGCTGCGCAGCAAACTGGCGCGGCGCGGCGCGGCGGAGCCCGTTTACCTGCAGGCGGTGCAAGAGCGCTTCGGCTACTACGATGCGCCGCCCGATGCCGGCTTCATCTGGCTGCATGCCGTGTCTTTGGGCGAGACGCGCACCGCTGCGATTCTGATCAACCAGTTGCGCCAGCGCCTGCCCGGCATGCGCCTGCTGCTGACGAACGGCACGGCGACCGGGCGTGCCGAAGGCGCGAGCCTGCTGCAACCGGGCGATGTGCAGGTCTGGCAGCCCTGGGACACGCCAGGCGCGGTGAAGCGGTTCTTGAGCCATTTCAACCCGCGCATCGGCGTGCTGCTGGAGACCGAGGTCTGGCCGAACCTGGCGGCAGCTTGCCGGCAGGCTGGCGTGCCATTGGTCTTGGCGAATGCGCGATTGAGCGAGAAATCGCTGC
>DATNBD010000023.1:0-3915 GCA_035572155.1 Rhodoferax sp. | reverse complement strand
TCGCGCGCCTGCGTCAGTACCTGGATCGTGACGTCGTCTGGAATCAGATGACCCTCGATCAGCCGGCGCACGAAATCGAACTCGACTTGCGAGGCAGAGGGGAACCCGACCTCGATTTCCTTGAAGCCGATCTTCACCAGCATCTCGAACATGCGCAGCTTGCGCGCGATGTCCATCGGCTCGATCAACGCCTGGTTGCCGTCCCGCAGATCTGTGCTGAGCCATATAGGCGCCCGCGTCAGGACGGCATCGGGCCAGGTCCGGTCGCTCAGGTGAACCGGTTTGAACGGCGAATATTTGCTGGCGGGATTTTTCATCATGCTCGAATCTCCTTGCTAAAAACCAGCAACCCAAAACAAAACGGCCCGTTGCTGGTGCATACGGGCCGTTGTGAAGGTGTGCGCGTGCGCTACCGTCTCCGCCCGTCGGGGGATAGCAGTAGCGCCAGCGAAATGTTTTTCATGTCGCGAACTGTAGCACAAGTTTCAGGCAGGGTGAGCGCCGCCGCCGGGTATTGCGGACGTGCTACTTGTGCAGCCCACGTTCTTCCGGCTCATCGGTGGAGGTGCTGATGAGGCTCGTCCGCACACCTTTGGCCTTGCGCCAGCCATACACCACGTAGCCGCTTGCGCCATAGATGACGAAGAGGCAGAACAGAACGGTCGCCGGCTGAATGTTGATGATGGCAATGCCCAGGGCAATCAGCACGATGACCGCAAACGGCACGCTTTTTTTCATGTGCACATCCTTGAAACTGTAGAACGGCACGTTCGTCACCATCGTCAATCCCGCATAGAGCGCCAGCGCGAACATCGGCCACGCCACGGACGGCCCCGCAATGCCGACATCGGTCATGACCCAGATGAATCCGGTCACCAGCGCCGCGGCCGCCGGCGACGGCAGCCCCTGGAAATAGCGCTTGTCGATCACACTGGTGTTGACGTTGAAGCGCGCCAGCCGAAGCGCCGCGCAGGAGCAATAGACGAAGGCGGCGATCCAGCCCCAGCGGCCGAGCCCCTTCAAGGCCCACTCGTAGGCGATCAGCGCGGGCGCGGCGCCGAACGACACCATGTCCGAGAGCGAGTCCATCTGTTCGCCAAAGGCGCTTTGCGTGTTGGTCATGCGCGCCACGCGGCCGTCCAGGCTGTCGAGCACCATGGCGAAGAACACGCCGATGGCCGCCATGTCGAAGCGGCCGTTCATTGCCATCACCACCGCGTAAAAACCACCAAACAACGCGGCCAGCGTGAACAGGTTGGGCAGGATGTAGATGCCCTTGCGGCGCTTGCGCACCACCACCGCCTCGGTGGGAGAAAAGTCGGAATCCGAACCATCATGCATAAATAACGCCTGAAGCCCTTATAGGTATTAAGATGATAGCTATTGAATTAATAGTATGCGCGCATTTTCCGCAAGCCGGCTCGCGACTCGCGCTGCGCCTGGGCACATGGTCGCAAGTGTAAGACAGTCCCCTGCTTGCGCACCGCGCCAAGCAAAAGGCCACCCGAAGGTGGCCTTCATCCGGGCGCCGCCTCTCAATTGCGGGTCTGATCGACCAACTTGTTCTTCTTGATCCAGGGCATCATCGCGCGCAGCGACTCGCCCACCACCTCGATCTGGTGCTCGGCCATCAGACGGCGGCGGCTCAGCAGCGTGGGCGCACCGGCCTTGTTTTCCAGCAGGAAGCTCTTCGCGTAATCACCCGTCTGGATGTCCTTGAGGCACGCGCGCATCGCGTCCTTGGTGGCATTGGTCACGATTTTCGGGCCGGTCACGTACTCGCCATATTCGGCGTTGTTGGAGATGGAGTAGTTCATGTTGGCGATACCGCCCTCATAGATCAGATCCACGATCAACTTGAGTTCGTGCAGGCATTCGAAATAGGCCATCTCGGGCGCGTAGCCGGCCTCAACCAGCGTCTCGAACCCTGCCTTGACGAGTTCCACGGTGCCGCCGCACAGGACGGCCTGCTCGCCGAACAGGTCGGTCTCGGTCTCCTCGCGGAAGTTGGTCTCGATGATGCCGGCCTTGCCGCCGCCGTTCGCCATCGCGTAGGACAGCGCCAGATCGCGCGCCTTGCCGGATTTGTCCTGGTGCACCGCGATCAGTTGCGGCACCCCGCCGCCCTGCGTGTAGGTGCTGCGCACGGTATGGCCCGGCGCCTTGGGCGCAACCATCCAGACATCCAGGTCAGCGCGGGGAATCACGGCGCCGTAATGCACGTTGAAGCCGTGCGCGAACACCAGCGACGCACCCTGTTTGATGTGGGGTTCGATATCGTTCGTGTAGACCGCGCCGATCTGCTCGTCGGGCAGCAGGATCATCACCACGTCGGCGGCCTTGACCGCATCCGCCACGGCGGCGACCTTGAGGCCCGCCTTCTCGGCCTTGGACCACGACGCGCCGCCCTTACGCAGGCCGACCACGACCTTCACGCCGCTGTCGTTCAGATTCTGGGCATGGGCATGGCCCTGGCTGCCGTAGCCGATGATGGCAACGGTCTTGCCCTTGATCAGGCTCAGGTCACAATCCTTGTCGTAAAAAACCTTCATCTCTTCTCCTTCAGTAAATTTCAGTCAATCAATCGGTCCGCGACGTTTCAAACCCGCAGGATTCTCTCACCCCGGCCGATGCCGCTGGCGCCGGTGCGCACCGTCTCCAGAATGGCGCTGCGCTCCAGCGCTTCCAGGAAGGCATCGTTCTTGGACTGGTCGCCGGTCAACTCGAGGGTGTAACTCTTGTCGGTCACGTCGATGATGCGGCCGCGAAAGATGTCGGCCATGCGCTTCATCTCCTCGCGCTCCTTGCCGACCGCGCGCACCTTGACCATCATGAGTTCGCGCTCCGTGTAGGAGCCTTCGGTCAGGTCCACCACCTTGACAACCTCGATCAGGCGATTCAGGTGCTTGGTGATCTGCTCGATGACGTCATCCGAACCGGAGGTCTGGATCGTCATGCGCGACAGCGTGGCGTCCTCGGTGGGCGCCACGGTCAGCGACTCGATGTTGTAGCCGCGCGCCGAAAACAGGCCGACGACGCGGGACAGAGCGCCAGGCTCGTTTTCCAGCAAAACTGCAATGATGTGTTTCATTTGAGGATTCCTCTTTTCGTTGCCCTCCCCCGCGCACGGTAATGTGCAGGCTTGGCAGACAATAGATTCGTCGATGGGAAAGCTAAATTAGCTGCGGACAGAGCTTGCCGCCAGGGCGGCCGCGGTCTGTCCCGCCGAGTCTCATAAATCTTCCGATCCCAGCAGCATTTCGGTGATGCCCTTGCCGGCCTGCACCATCGGGAACACGTTCTCGGTAGGGTCGGTGCGAAAGTCCATGAACACGGTGCGATCCTTGAGCTTGCGCGCCTCGCGCAGCGCCGGCTCCACGTCCTGCGGGCGCTCGATCAGCATGCCCACATGCCCGTACGCCTCGGCCAGCTTCACGAAGTTCGGCAGCGCGTCCATGTAGCTGCTGCTGTACCGCCCCGCGTATTCGACCTCCTGCCACTGCCGCACCATGCCAAGGTAGCGGTTATTCAGCGACACGATCTTGATTGGCGTGTTGTACTGCAGGCAGGTCGAGAGTTCCTGAATGCACATCTGCACCGAGCCTTCCCCGGTGATGCAGAAAACCTCGCTGTCGGGCCGGGCCATCTTGATCCCCATCGCATACGGAATGCCGACGCCCATGGTGCCCAGGCCGCCCGAGTTGATCCAGCGGCGCGGCTCGTCGAAGCGGTAATACTGTGCCGCCCACATCTGATGCTGGCCGACGTCGGAGGTAATGTAAGTGTCGGCGTCCTTGGTCAGGTTCCACAGGGTCTCTACCACGTGTTGTGGCTTGATCACATCCCCCGTGCCGCGGCTGTACTTGAGACAGTCGCGCTTGCGCCACCCCTCAATCGTGTCCCACCAACTCCCCA
>DATNBD010000022.1:0-40006 GCA_035572155.1 Rhodoferax sp. | reverse complement strand
AGTAGCCGAACAGCAGCGCCACCATGATCAGGCCCATTTCCACCAGCGTGGCGTTCTTGCGGCCGATGTATTGCGCCAGCAAGCCCAGCGGGAAGCGCATGAAGGCCCCGGCAAAGATGGGGATCGACAGCATCACACCCTTTTGCGCCGGCGAGAGGTGATAGGCCTCTGAGATGAACGGCGCCATGGCCCCGTTCATGACCCAGACGCAGCAGGAAAACGCGAAATAGAAAAACGCGGCGAACAGCGTCGGCGCATGCCCCGACTTGAGAAAATTGCGAAAGCCCGTCATGTGTGCCCTTGTTCCGGTGGTGGATTCACTGGAGACAGTGCGAGAAACGTGCCAGCGGAATTGCGCTGGCCAAAGTGGATCGGGGGCCGTTTATAGAACTCAGGCCAGTGCGAGCGCGAGAACAGAGCGGGGGGTTGGCGTTTATTTTGGTGCAGTGCACAAAAATAGTGCGGGGGCGCATCCTGCACGGCGGGTCCGGTGCATGCCTCTAAACTCGGTGTCATGACGGCGAATTTGTTGGTGCTGGGCATCGAATCCTCGTGCGACGAGACCGGCGTGGCGCTGGTCGAGTCGCGCGGTACCGGTGTGCCGGTGCTGTGCGCGCACGCGTTGCACAGCCAGATCGAGATGCACCAGGCCTACGGCGGCGTGGTGCCCGAGCTGGCCAGCCGCGACCATATTCGCCGCGTGCTGCCGCTCACGCAGAAGGTGCTCATTGAGGCCGGCCGCGCGCTCACCGAGGTCGACGTGGTGGCCTACACGCGCGGCCCCGGGCTGGCCGGCGCCCTGCTGGTCGGTGCGGGCGTGGCCTGCGCGCTGGGTGCGGCGCTGGGCAAACCGGTGCTCGGCGTGCATCATCTTGAGGGGCATCTGCTGTCGCCGTTTCTGAGCTTGGATCCGCCGCAGTTTCCGTTTGTGGCCCTGCTGGTGTCGGGCGGCCACACGCAGCTGATGCGGGTCGATGGCGTCGGGCGCTACGAGCTGTTGGGCGAGTCGATCGACGACGCGGCGGGCGAGGCCTTCGACAAGTCGGCCAAGCTGATGGGTCTGGGCTATCCTGGCGGCCCCGCACTGTCAAAACTGGCCGAGCAGGGCGACGTGGCCGCGTTCAAGTTGCCGCGCCCGCTGCTGCACAGCGGCAACCTGGATTTTTCGTTTGCCGGACTCAAGACGGCGGTGATGGTGCAGGCCAAAAAGCTGGGCGACCAGCTCGAGGCGCGTAAGGCCGATCTGGCGGCATCCACCGAAGCCGCGATCGTGGAGGTGCTGGTGAAGAAATCGCTGGCGGCGCTGCGCGAGACGGACTTGAAGCGGCTCGTAGTGGCGGGCGGCGTCGGCGCCAACCGCAGTTTGCGGCTGCAGCTCAACGCGGCGTGCTTTGCTGTTGGCGTGCGCGTGCACTACCCCGAACTCCATTTGTGCACCGACAACGGCGCCATGATTGCGCTGGCGGCCGCGATGCGCCTGCAGGCCGGCCAGCAAACGGCCAGCGAGGTTTACGCGTTTGACGTGAAACCACGCTGGCCGCTGGACTCCCTGAGCAAGAATTTATAAAAAACGGCCGACAACCCTGGTGTACAAGCGGCACTGTGCCGTCATTCCCGCGTAGGCGGGAATCCAGTGCGTGCGAGCCGTGGATTTCCGCTTTCGCGGGAATGACGGGGAGTAGCAACTCAGTTGATGGCGAGCTGCGTGACGTTGCTCACCGGAACCTTCTTGGTCAGCTTGAGTGTGAGCACGCCGTTTTCCAGCTTTGCATCGCTGGCGCTCACATCGATATCCTGCGGCAACTCATACGCGGCCTTGTAGCGGCGCGGCGCGCCTTCCAGGCTCTCGATGCGAACGATGTTGCCTTCGATGCCGATGGACAGTTGCTCCTTGGCGACGCCGGGCATGTCAAAGCTCATGGTGACGGTCTTGTCGTCCTGCTCGACCGTGTAGCCGCTTTGGCGGGCGGTGAGCTGTATGTCGCCGAGGAAGCGCTCGAGGGCGGGAGAATAGACGCTGCGACGCAAAACTGCGGGGGCGACGGGGGTAAAAAACATGGTGGAACTCCTTGTACACTGCGCGGCTTTCAACATCGATCGCCGCATGCAACGAATCTGCGTGCAGTGCGTTTGTTTTCAAGGCAAATTCACTATGAATATTTCGCGTCGCCGACTCTTGAATTCTCTCGCCGCGGCGCTATCTGCGCCAGCCGCTGCGCTCGCCCGCGCGCCGCAGGGCGATTCGATTCAGCTCGCGATGATCGAAGGCCTGAGCGGACCGTTTGCGAACGCCGGCGAGGCGGTGTACCGCAACCTGCTGTGGGCCGTGGAGCGGGTGAACGGGCAGGGCGGGGTGCGGCTTCCCGCCAGCGCGGGCGGGAATCGGCCGCTGCGGCTGGTCCGCTACGACAGCCGCGGCCAGGTCGAGGAGGCTCTATCGGCTTTGCGCGCGGCGATCGACGATGGCGTGCGGATCGTGTTGCAGGGCAACTCGTCGGCCGTCGCCGCGGCGCTGATCGACGCGATCAACCGGCACAACGAGCGCGAGCCCGGCAAGCGGGTGATTTTTCTGAACTACGCGGCGGTCGATCCGATCCTGACGAATGAAAACTGCAGCTTCTGGCACTTCCGCTTCGATGCCCATGCCGACATGCGCATGGCCGCGCTGATGCAGGTCATCAAGGGCGACAAAGCGCTAAAACGGGTGTATCTGATTGGCCAGGACTACAGTTTCGGCCAGGCGGTGCTGCGCGAGGCGCGGCGCCAGCTCGGCGTGCGGCGCCCCGATGTGCAGATCGTGGGCGACGAGTTGCATCCGATGGGCCGCATCAAGGACTTCGTGCCCTACGCCACCAAGATCAAGACCAGCGGCGCGCAGGCCGTCATCACGGGCAACTGGGGGAACGATCTGACGCTGCTGGTCAAGGCCACCAGGGAGGTGGGTTTTGAAGGCAAGTTCTACACCTTCTATGGTAATGCGCTGGGCGCGCCGGCGGCCATCGGCGAGGCGGGTGTCGGCAAGGTGGTCGCCGTGGCGGAATGGATGCCGAACGTGCCAGGCGCCGCCAGCGAAGCGTTCTACCAGGCGTTCCGGCGGCGTTTCCCAAAACCGGCGGACGAATATGTGCAGTTGCGCATGCAGCTGATGATGCAGGCGCTTGCGCAGTCCATGGCCCGCGCGGGCACGACCGATGCCGATGCCGTGGCCGACCAGCTGGAGTACGCGAGTGCGACGGTGGCGGGGCAGACCGGCACGATGCGCGCGGCCGACCACCAGTTTCAGCAGCCGCTCGTGGTGGGCGTGATGGAGCGCCAGGGCACGCCCGGCGTGAAGTTTGACGAGGAAGGTTCGGGCTACGGCTTTCGCGTGATCCGCCGGATCAGCGCCGCCCAGGCCGAGCAGGCCACGACGTGCCGGATGGTACGACCGGCCTGACGCCGTTACGAGCCGTAGCCGAGGCAGGCGCCCGCGTTGGGCATCCCCTTGCACTCGCGCTGCAGGCGCCGGTCGCGCTCGGCGCGGGTTTCGCCGCCGCCCTTTTCAAACTTGATCCGTGCGGCCTTTTTACCCTTGGCGGCCTGCGCAGCATGCGGCTTGCTCTTTTTCGCTGCGGCTTCGGCAGCGTCAGCGCCGATGCACAAAAGCGCGGCGGCGCACAGAAGCGCGATCGTGCGGCTCGCGTGATAAATCCCCGGAATCCTGAAATGCATGTGGGCCTCCCTTGCGGCATGGACGCTGCCGCCAAAGGCATCATAGCCGTCATAGTGGCAGCGCCGTCGCCCAGGCCGCGGCAGG
Organism: Rhodoferax sp.; assembly: GCA_035572155.1. Lineage (GTDB taxonomy): Bacteria > Pseudomonadota > Gammaproteobacteria > Burkholderiales > Burkholderiaceae_C > Rhodoferax_A. The sequence goes on along the minus strand of DATNBD010000022.1, from coordinate 36,210 downwards.
CGTGTCGGCGACAATGACACCCTGTTTCCCACCGTCATCTGCCCATCTGACCATGCGCCAAGCCATCCAGAACCTCGAAGAATCCAGAATCCGTGAGGTCGCCAATGCCGGCATGGGGCGCGGCGATGTACTGGCGTTCTGGTTTGGCGAGAGTGACGAGGTCACGCCCGATTTCATCCGGCAGGCGGCGATCGATTCGCTCCAGCGCGGCGAAACCTTTTATTCGCACAACCTGGGCCTGCCCGAGTTGCGCGAGGCGGTGGCGGGCTATATGCGTACCTTGCATGGCGAGGTCGCGCCGGACCGCATTGCGATCACTTCGGGCGGCGTGAATGCGCTGATGCTGGCCATGCAGGCGCTGATCGATGCGGGCGACGAGGTGGTCGCGGTGACGCCGGTCTGGCCCAATCTCACGGCGCAGCCGCGGATTCTGGGCGCGAAACTGCGCTGCGTTGCGCTCAAACCGGTGCGCGGCGAGTGGACCCTCGATCTGGACGCGCTGTTGGCCGCCATCACGCCGGCCACCCGGCTGATGGTCGTAAATTCGCCCAATAACCCGACCGGCTGGACCCTGACGCGTGCCGAGCAGCGGGCGATCGTCGACCGCTGCCGCAAGACCGGCACCTGGATTCTGGCCGACGAGGTGTACGAGCGCCTCTACTACTCGGGCGACACGGCGAATGGCGCCGCCCCGAGCTTCCTGGACGTGACCACGCCGGAGGACCGGCTGGTCGTGGTGCACAGTTTCTCCAAGAGTTTCCTGATGACCGGCTGGCGCCTGGGCTGGCTGGTGATGCCGCCGGCCATGACGCACCACATGAGCAAGCTGATCGAGTTCAATACCTCGTGCGCCAGCGTGTTCACCCAGCGCGCGGGCGTGGTGGCGCTGCAGCGCACGGCCGAGGTTACGCCGCGCGTGGTCGCGCACCTGAAGGCCTGCCGCGACACCCTGGTGCCGCTGCTGCAGGCGGTACCTGGCGTGCAGGTGGCGCCGGCGCGGGGCGGGATGTACGCTTTCTTCAGCCTGGCAGGTTTCGAGGATTCGCTGGATACCGCCAAGCGGCTGGTGATCGAGGCGGGGCTGGGGTTGGCGCCCGGCAATGCCTTTGCGCCCGAGGCGCAGGGTTGGCTGCGCTGGTGCTTTGCGTCGAAGGAGCCGGTCCGCCTGGTTCAAGGAGTGGAACGGCTGAAAACCTGGCTCCGGGTATAATCGATAGGCTTTGCGTGCTGCAAGGCGCACGGCGGGTGCAGTTCCAGCGTTCGCCGCAAGTCAAACATCCCGGAACACAAGGAAATGGAAATGATCGCATCCAGCATCAAGGCCGAGGTCGTCAAGGCCAACGCGCGCAGCGCCACCGACACGGGCAGCCCCGAAGTGCAGGTCGCCCTGCTGACCGCCCGCATCAACGAACTCACGCCGCACTTCAAGGAACACGCAAAGGACCATCATGGCCGCCGTGGCCTGCTGCGCATGGTGAGCCGCCGGCGCAAGCTGCTCGACTATCTGAATTCCAAGGACCACGACCGTTACGTCGCGTTGATCAGCAAACTCGGTCTGCGCAAATAAGCGGTCCATCGAATGCAGGCGCCTGAGTTAGTTCACTAGCTCAGGCGTTTTTTACTTCGGAGCCAGGCAAAACGAATGCGCGCTGTGTCATTCCAGAAGAAATCAGGTGGTCTGCGTGATTTTTTCTGGAATGGCATCGTGTTCTGAACGCCGGACTCTGGGCCGTTGGCGCAGCCTCATGCGCCCGATTCTTCAGGAGCCATCCACATGACCATCTTCAACAAAACCACCAAGACCTTCCAATGGGGCGCGCGCACCGTCACCATGGAGACCGGCGAAATTGCTCGCCAGGCCAGCGGCGCCGTGCTGCTCAGCATGGACGGCACCGTGGTGCTCGCCACCGTGGTGGGCAAGACCGAGGGCAAGGCGGGGCAGGATTTTTTCCCGCTGACCGTGGACTACATCGAGAAGACCTATGCCGCGGGCAAGATCCCCGGCAGCTTTTTCAAGCGGGAAGGCCGCCCCAGCGAGTTCGAAACCCTCACGAGCCGCCTGATCGACCGCCCCATTCGCCCGTTGTTTCCCGAAGGCTTCTTCAACGAAGTGCAGGTGGTGATCCATACCCTGTCGCTGAACCCGGAGGTGGACGCCGATATCGCGGCCATGATCGCGACCAGCGCGGCGCTGTCCGTCAGCGGTATCCCGTTCAGCGGCCCGATCGGTGCCGCCCGCGTGGGTTACATCAACGGCGAGTACGTGCTCAATCCCGGCCAGACCCAGCGCAAGGATTCGCAGATGGATCTGGTGGTCGCGGGCACCGAAACTGCCGTGCTGATGGTGGAGTCGGAAGCGAAGCAACTGTCCGAGGAAGTCATGCTGGGCGCCGTGGTGTTCGGCCACGAGCAGGGCCGCATTGCCATCAACGCGATCCACGAACTGGTGCGCGATGCCGGCAAGCCGGTGTGGGACTGGAAAGCGCCCGCCAGGGACGACGTGCTGATCGCCAAAGTGGCCGCGCTGGCCCAGGAAAAGCTGGCTGCCGCCTACCAGATTCGCAACAAGCAGGCCCGTACCCACGCCACGCGTGAAGTGACCACCTGGACCAAGATGGGCCTGAAGGCCGAGGGCGTCGAGTTCGACAGCGTGGCCGTGGACGGTATGCTGTTCGACATCGAGGCCAAGATCGTTCGCAGCCAGATCCTGGCCGGCGATCCGCGCATCGATGGCCGCGACACCCGCACCGTGCGTCCGATTGAAATCCGCGCCAGCGTGCTGCCGCGCACCCATGGTTCCGCTTTGTTTACCCGTGGTGAGACGCAGGCGCTGGTCGTGACGACGCTGGGCACCGAGCGCGATGCGCAGCGCATCGATGCGCTCGCTGGCGAGTTCGAGGACCGCTTCATGCTGCACTACAACATGCCTCCGTTCGCGACCGGCGAGACCGGCCGCGTGGGCAGTCCCAAGCGCCGCGAAATCGGCCACGGGCGCCTGGCCAAGCGCGCCCTGGTGGCAGTGCTGCCCAGCAAGGACGAATTCCCCTACACGATGCGCGTGGTGAGCGAGGTGACCGAATCCAACGGCTCCTCGTCCATGGCTTCGGTCTGCGGCGGCTGCCTCTCGCTGATGGATGCCGGCGTGCCGCTCAAGGCGCACGTGGCCGGCATCGCCATGGGCCTGATCAAGGAAGAGAACCGCTTCGCGGTGCTGACCGACATCCTGGGTGACGAAGATCATCTGGGCGACATGGACTTCAAGGTGGCCGGCACGACGAACGGCATCACGGCACTGCAGATGGACATCAAGATCCAGGGCATCACCAAGGAAATCATGCAGGTGGCGCTGGCGCAGGCCAAGGAAGCGCGCATGCACATCCTGGGCAAGATGCAGGAAGCCATGGGCGAGGCCAAGGCCGAAATCTCCAGCTTTGCGCCGCGCCTGACCACCCTGAAAATCAACCCCGAGAAGATCCGCGACGTGATCGGCAAGGGCGGCGCGGTTATCCGCGGCCTGCAGGAAGAAACCGGCACCCAGATCAACATTGACGAAGACGGCACGATCACCATCGCCTCGACCGATCCGGCAAAGGCCGAAGAGGCGAAAAAGCGCATCGAGCAGATCACGGCGGAAGTCGAGATCGGCAAGGTTTACGAAGGCCCGATCACGAAGATTCTGGACTTCGGCGCGCTGGTCAACCTGCTGCCCGGCAAGGACGGTCTGCTGCACATCAGCCAGATCGCGAACGAGCGCGTTGAGAAGGTGACCGATTACCTCAAGGAAGGCCAGATTGTCAAGGTCAAGGTGCTGGAGACGGACGAGAAGGGGCGCGTCAAGCTGTCGATGAAGGCGCTGCTGGATCGCCCGGCGCAGTCCGGCTATGGCGCCGATCATTCGGGCTCTTCCAACCAGTCGTGATTTGCTATTGAAAATATAGCTTACAACGCCCTTGTACCAAGGGCTGCGAGGTTAAAAGATCATGAAAGCGATTGAAATCACAGCCTATGGCACGCCCGACGTGCTGCGTGCGGGCGAGCGCGCGACGCCGGTGGCCGGCGCAGGCGAGTTGCTGATTCGCGTGGCTGCCTCTGGCGTGAACCGGCCCGATGTGCTGCAGCGCACCGGCAACTATCCGGTGCCGCCTGGGGCCTCGGATGTTCCGGGGCTGGAAGTGGCCGGCGTGATCGAGAGCGGCGACGCTGGCGCGATGGCGCAGGCAGGCTTGCGCGTGGGCGACCGCGTGTGCGCGCTGGTCGCGGGCGGCGGTTACGCCGAGCTGTGCGTGGCGCCCGTGGGCCAGTGCCTGCCGGTGCCCAAGGGTTTGAGCGATGTCGAGGCGGCCTCGCTGCCGGAAACGTTTTTCACCGTCTGGAGCAACGTGTTCGAGCGCGGCCGCCTGCAAAAGGGCGAGACGCTGTTGATCCAGGGCGGCTCGAGCGGCATTGGTGTCACTGCCATCCAGATGGCCAAGGCTCTGGGCGCGACGGTGATCGTCACGGCCGGCAGCGACGACAAGTGCGCGGCCTGCCTGGCGCTGGGCGCGGACCATGCGATCAACTATCGCGACGCCGACTTTGTTGAAGAGTGCAAGAAGCTCACGGGCGGCGCGGGCGTGAACGTGATCCTCGACATGGTGGCGGGCAGCTATGTGGCGCGCGAAATCAACTGCCTGGCCGAGGACGGGCGGCTCGTCATCATCGCGGTGCAGGGCGGCGTCAAGAGCGAGGTCAACGCCGGCCTGGTGCTGCGGCGCCGGCTCACGGTGACCGGCTCCACGCTGCGCGCGCGCCCTGTCGCGTTCAAGACGGCGATTGCGCAGTCCTTGCGCCAGCACGTCTGGCCGTTGCTTGAGAGCGGCAAGATCAAACCCGTGATTCACAGCACCTTCGCGGCCGCAGACGCTGCCAAGGCCCATGCGCTGATGGAGTCGAACCAGCACGTGGGCAAGATAGTTTTGACATGGTGATCGCGTGACGAAACAGCTCATCGCCGGAAACTGGAAGATGAACGGCAGCCTGGCTGCCAATCAGGCGCTCTTGCAGGCTGTGCTGGCCGGCTTGGGGTCGCCCGCCTGCGCGGTTGCGGTCTGCGTTCCGGCACCTTATCTGGCGCAAACCAAGGCTGTGCTTGCGAGTGGTGCTATTAGTTTTGGAGCGCAGGATGTGTCGCAGCATGAGGCCGGCGCCTACACCGGCGAAGTATCCGCCGCGATGCTGAAGGAATTCGGCGTGCGTTATGCGATCGTAGGGCACTCGGAGCGGCGCCAGTACCACGGCGAGACCGATGCCGTGGTGGCCGCCAAGGCACAGCGTGCATTGAGCGCGGGCATCACGCCGATCGTGTGTGTGGGCGAGACCCTGGCCGAGCGCGATGCGGGCCAGACCGAAGCTACCGTCACGCGCCAGCTGGCCGCGGTGATTGCCGCCAACGGCCCGCGCGTCGGCGACATCGTGTTGGCTTACGAGCCGGTGTGGGCCATCGGCACCGGCAAGACCGCCACGCCACAGCAGGCGCAGCAGGTGCACGCCGTGCTGCGCACCCAGCTCAATGCTGCCAGCGATCAGGCCGACCAGATCGCAATTTTGTACGGTGGCAGCATGAATGCAGCCAACGCGGCCGAACTGCTGGCCCAACCCGACATCGACGGCGGCCTGATTGGCGGCGCCTCGCTGCGCGCTCCGGATTTTTTGAAAATTATCGCTGCAGCCCTTTAGGCAAAGCAGTTGAAGCTATAGATTTAGGAGTCTACAGATGCATCTCGTGCTCAACATCATTCTGGCCGTCCAGGTGCTGACGGCCATTGGGCTGATCGGCCTGATCCTGGTTCAGCACGGCAAGGGCGCCGACATGGGCGCGGCGTTTGGCAGTGGTGGTTCGGGTAGTCTGTTCGGGGCCAGCGGAAGCGCCAACTTCCTGTCGCGCTCCACGGCGGTACTGGCCACGGTGTTTTTCGCCTGCACGCTGGCGCTCGCGTATTACGGCGATTTGCGTCCCGCCAGCAGCGGCAGCGTGCTGGAGCGGGCCGCCGTGACCGCTCCGGCGTCGCAGGTGCCGGCGTCCGGCGTTGCCACGCAAATTCCGGGCAGTGCCGCGCCCGCGCAGAAATCCAGCGCGGCGCCGGCCACCGCCGTGCCGCCGGCTCCGGCCGCATCGGGCGCGGCGCAGATTCCGACCAAATGAGCGCGTATGAAAGGACGCCTTCCTGCGCCCGAGTGAAGAGTGATTTCAGAGTAAACTAGCAGACTGCCCGGAGAGCGAAAACCGCAAGGTGCCTCATGCGATCCTGGGCAACAAATAAGCCGCCGTCGTGGTGAAATTGGTAGACACGCTATCTTGAGGGGGTAGTGGCGAAAGCTGTGCGAGTTCGAGTCTCGCCGACGGCACCAGACAAGAAAGCTCGCCAGGCAGGGTGCCAGCGGGCATGACCGTGATCAGAACCCGCGATGAACCTCAATCAGTACCTCCCCGTTCTATTGTTCATCCTGGTGGGCATCGGTGTTGGTGTGGTGCCCCAGGTGCTGGGCTACATCCTCGGGCCCAACCGCCCGGACACGGCCAAGAACTCTCCTTATGAATGCGGCTTCGAGGCGTTCGAGGATGCCCGCATGAAGTTCGATGTGCGCTACTACCTCGTCGCCATCCTGTTCATCCTGTTCGACCTCGAGATCGCCTTCCTGTTTCCGTGGGCGGTGTCGCTGCGGCAAATCGGATCGGCCGGGTTCTGGGCCATGATGATTTTTCTGGGCATCCTCGTCGTGGGCTTTGTCTACGAGTGGAAAAAGGGTGCGCTGGACTGGGAATGAACCCCAAGACGGGAGAACGATATGGCGATTGAAGGTGTTTTCAAGGAAGGCTTCGTCACGACCAGCTACGACTCGGTGGTGAACTGGGCCAAGACGGGTTCGCTCTGGCCGATGACTTTCGGCCTGGCCTGCTGCGCCGTGGAGATGATGCACGCGGGCGCCGCGCGCTACGACATCGACCGCTTCGGCATGCTGTTTCGTCCGAGCCCGCGCCAGTCCGATCTGATGATTGTGGCCGGCACGCTGTGCAACAAGATGGCGCCGGCGCTGCGCAAGGTCTATGACCAGATGAGCGAGCCGCGCTGGGTGCTGTCGATGGGCTCCTGCGCGAATGGCGGGGGGTATTACCACTACAGCTATTCGGTTGTGCGCGGCTGCGACCGTATCGTGCCGGTGGATGTGTACGTGCCAGGTTGTCCGCCGACCGCCGAGGCTTTGCTCTACGGCATCATCCAGCTGCAGCAGAAGATCCGCCGCACCAATACCATTGCGCGCGTCTGAAGGGGGTTTTTGATGACTGCATTTGCCGTAAACCCCGAAACCCTCAAGGACACGATTGCCGCGGCGCTGGGCGAGAAGGCCAAACACATCAGCCTGAAGCTGGGCGAAGTGACCGTGGTGGTATCCGCTGCCGACTATCTGCAGGCCGCCACCCTCCTGCGCGATGCACCGGGTTGCCAGTTCGAGCAGCTCATCGATGTGTGCGGAGTTGACTATTCGGACTACAAGGAAGGCGCCTGGGACGGTGCCCGCTACTGCGTGGTGCTGCATCTGCTGTCGGTCAGCCTGAATCAGCGCGTGCGGGTCAAGGTGTTCGCCCCCGACGACGACTTGCCCGTGGTGGCGTCGGTGAGCAGCGTCTGGAGCGCCGCCAACTGGTTCGAACGCGAGGCGTTCGACCTGTTCGGGATCGTGTTCGAGGGGCACAGCGACCTGCGCCGGATCCTGACCGACTACGGCTTCATTGGTCATCCATTCCGCAAGGATTTCCCGACCTCCGGTCACGTCGAAATGCGCTACGACGCGGAGCAAAAGCGGGTGATCTATCAGCCGGTCACGATCGAGCCGCGCGAAATCACGCCGCGCATCATCCGTGAAGACAATTACGGCGGGCTGCACTGATCATGGCAGAAATCAAGAACTACACCCTCAACTTCGGACCGCAGCACCCGGCGGCGCATGGCGTTCTCCGCCTGGTGCTCGAACTGGACGGCGAGGTCGTGCAGCGCGCCGATCCGCATATCGGGCTGCTGCATCGCGCTACCGAGAAGCTGGCCGAGAGCAAGACCTACATCCAGTCGCTGCCCTATATGGATCGCCTCGACTACGTGTCGATGATGTCCAACGAGCATGCCTACTGCCTTGCCATCGAGCGGCTGCTGGGCATCGCGGTGCCGGAACGGGCCCAGTACATCCGTGTCATGTTTGCCGAAATCACGCGCCTGCTGAACCACCTGATGTGGCTGGGCGCGCATGGGCTCGACTGCGGCGCGATGAACGTGCTGATCTATTGCTTTCGGGAACGCGAGGACCTGTTCGACATGTACGAGGCGGTCTCGGGTGCGCGCATGCACGCGGCGTATTTCCGCCCCGGCGGCGTGTACCGGGATCTGCCCGATACCATGGCGCAGTACAAGGTCAGCAAGATCAAGAACGCCCGGGTGATCGGGCAGCTGAATGAGAACCGCCAGGGTTCGTTGCTCGATTTCATTGATGACTTCTGCACGCGCTTTCCGGCGCTCGTGGACGAGTACGAAACCCTGCTGACCGACAACCGCATCTGGAAGCAGCGCACCGTGGGCATCGGTGTGGTCACGCCCGAGCGCGCGCTGAACCTTGGCTTTACGGGCGCCATGCTGCGCGGCTCCGGCGTCGCCTGGGACCTGCGCAAGAAGCAGCCGTACGAGGTGTACGACCGCATGGACTTCGACATTCCGGTGGGCAAGACCGGCGACTGCTACGACCGCTATCTGGTACGTGTGCAGGAGATGCGCCAGGCCAACCGCATCATCAAGCAATGCGTGGACTGGCTGCGCGTGAATCCCGGCCCGGTGATCACCGACAACCACAAGGTTGCGCCGCCCGCGCGCGAGGCGATGAAGACGAACATGGAGGACCTGATCCACCATTTCAAACTGTTCACCGAAGGCATGCATGTGCCGGAAGGTGAAACTTATGCGGCCGTCGAGCATCCCAAGGGCGAGTTCGGCATCTACATCGTGAGCGATGGGGCGAACAAGCCCTACCGGCTCAAAATCCGCCCGCCCGGATTCCCCCATCTCGCGGGACTGGACGAATTGGCACGCGGCCACATGATTGCAGACGTCGTCGCGATCATCGGGACCCTGGATATTGTGTTTGGAGAGATTGATCGATGATCTCTGAAGATATGAAGGCGCGCTTCGACAAGGAAGTCGCCAAGTACCCGCCCGACGGGAAGCAGTCCGCGGTCATGGCTTGTCTGGGCATGATCCAGTTGGAGCGCGGCTACATCAGCCAGGAGAGCGAAAACGAGGTTGCCGCCTACCTGGGCATGCCGCCCATTGCGGTACACGAGGTGACCACGTTCTACAACATGTTCAACCAGCACCCCGTAGGCAAGTACAAGCTCAACGTCTGCACCAACCTGCCGTGCCAGTTGCGCGACGGGGACCGGGCGCTCCGGCATCTGGAGCAGCGCCTGGGCATCAAGATGGGCGAGACCACGGCGGACGGGTTGTTCACGTTGCAGCAGGCTGAGTGCCTGGGCGCCTGCGCCGATTCGCCCGTGCTGCTGGTGAACGACCGCACCATGTGCAGCTTCATGAGCAACGAGCGGCTGGACCAGATGATCGACGGATTGCGGGCCGCATCGGTGGCCGAGGTGAAGTAATGTCCCCAGAAAATATCCTGTCGCAATTCGTCGCCAACGGCACCGAGACCTGTTTTCACGGCCGTCACCTCGAGCCGCAAATCTATGCCGGACTGGACGGTGGCAACTGGCGCCTGAAGGACTACCTGGCGCGCGGCGGCTACCAGGCACTGCGCAAAATTCTGGGCAAGGACGGGGTCGCCGGCAATGAAGCGGGCATGACGCAGGACCAGGTGATCGCCACGGTCAAGGAGTCGGCGTTGCGCGGACGCGGCGGCGCGGGCTTTCCGACCGGCCTGAAATGGAGTTTCATGCCGCGCAAGTTCCCGGGCCAGAAGTACCTGGTCTGCAATTCCGACGAAGGCGAGCCGGGCACCTGCAAGGACCGCGACATCCTGCAATACAACCCGCACATCGTGATCGAGGGCATGGCCATTGCCGCCTATGCCATGGGCATCACGGTCGGTTTCAACTATATCCACGGCGAGATTTTCGCGAGCTACGAGCGTTTCGAGGAAGCCCTGGAAGAGGCGCGCGCTGCCGGCCTGCTGGGCGACCATATATTGGGCAGCGACTTCAGCTTCCAGTTGCACGCATTCCATGGTTTTGGCGCCTACATCTGCGGCGAGGAAACCGCGCTGCTGGAATCGCTGGAAGGCAAAAAGGGGCAACCGCGCTTCAAACCACCGTTCCCGGCCAGTTTTGGGGTGTACGGCAAGCCCACCACGATCAACAACACGGAAACCTTTGCAGCCGTGCCGTGGATCATCCGCAACGGCGCGCAGGCGTACCTGGCCTGCGGCAAGCCGAACAACGGCGGCACCAAGATCTATTCGGTCAGCGGCGATGTGCAGCGGCCCGGCAACTATGAAATTCCGATGGGGACGCCGTTTGCCAAGCTGCTGGAACTCGCGGGCGGCGTGCGTTCCGGGCGCCAACTGAAGGCCGTGATTCCGGGAGGATCGTCCGCGCCGGTGCTGCCGGCGTCCATCATGATGGACTGCACCATGGATTACGACTCGATTGCCAAGGCCGGCTCCATGCTCGGCTCGGGCGCGGTGATCGTGCTGGATGACTCGCGCTGCATGGTGCGTTCGCTGCGCCGCCTCTCCTACTTCTACATGCACGAATCCTGCGGCCAGTGCACGCCCTGCCGTGAGGGTACGGGCTGGCTCTGGCGCATGGTGAACCGCATTGAGAACGGCGAGGGGCGACCGGCCGATCTGGATGTGCTGGACTCCGCGGCCGACGGCATCATGGGGCGCACGATTTGCGCGCTGGGTGATGCCGCGGCCATGCCGGTGCGCGGCATGATCAAGCATTTTCGCCCTGAATTTGAATATCACATCGAGCACAAGACCTGCCCGGTCCCCGAGTACGTCTGAGCGAACAGCCCCCCATGATTGAACTTGAACTCGACGGGAAAAAGGTGGAGGTTGCCGAAGGCAGCATGGTGATGCATGCCGCGGACAAGGCCGGCACCTACATCCCGCATTTTTGCTATCACAAGAAACTCAGCATTGCCGCCAACTGCCGCATGTGCCTCGTCGACATCGAGAAGATGCCAAAGCCCATGCCGGCCTGCGCGACGCCGGTGTCGCAGGGCATGATCGTGCGCACCAAGAGCGCCAAGGCCATCACGGCGCAGAAGTCGGTGATGGAATTTCTGCTGATCAACCATCCGCTGGACTGCCCGATCTGCGACCAGGGCGGTGAATGCCTGCTGCAGGATCTGGCCGTTGGCTACGGCGCTTCGACTTCGCGCTACGAGGAAGAAAAGCGCGTGGTGTTTCACAAGGACGCGGGGCCACTGGTGGCCATGGAGGAGATGACGCGCTGCATCCACTGCACGCGCTGCATTCGCTTCGGCGTCGAAATTGGCGGCGTGATGGAACTCGGCATGATCCATCGCGGCGAGCATTCCGAGATCACCACGGTGAAGGGCGGCACGATCGATTCCGAACTGTCGGGCAACATGATCGACCTCTGTCCGGTCGGCGCGCTCACGAGCAAGCCGTTCCGCTATAGCGCGCGCACCTGGGAGCTGTCGCGCCGCAAGTCCATCAGCCCGCACGATTCCACGGGTGCGAATCTGACGGTGCAGGTGAAGAACAACCAGGTGCTGCGCGTTGTGCCGCTGGAGAATGAAGACGTCAACGAGTGCTGGATTGCGGACCGAGACCGTTTTTCCTACGAGGCGCTGAACAGCGACGAGCGGCTGACCAGCCCCATGCTCAAGCAGGGCGGCGAATGGAAACCGGTGGACTGGCAGACCGCGCTGGAATACGTGGCGAACGGCTTGGGGCAAATCAGGGCCGAACACGGGCCGCAAGGCATCGGCTTGCTGGCCAGCCCGCACAGTACGCTGGAGGAGCTGTATTTGGCGACGGCGCTGATGCGCGGCCTGGGCAGCGACAACATCGACACGCGTTTGCGCAACGCCGAGTTTCCCGCGTTCGAGGGCATCCGGTATCTGGGAACGTCGATTGCCTCGCTCTCGCAATTGCAGCGTGTGCTGGTGGTGGGCTCGAACTTGCGCAAGGACCATCCGCTGTTTGCTCAGAGAATTCGGCAGTCCGCCCGTACCGGTTGTGAGATCAGCACTATTAATTCTGAAGCACTGCTGGCCGCCCCCGACGCGTGGGCCATGCCGGTAGCGCATGCGGTGTTGACCGCGCCGGGCGCCTGGGCCCAGGCGCTCGCCGATGTGGCCGCCGCGGTGGCGGCCGAAAAGGGTGTTGCGGCGCCGGCTGCCGGCAATGCCAGCGATACGGCCCGGGCCATCGCGCGATCGTTGCTGGGTGGCGAACGCAAGGCCATCTTGCTGGGCAATGCGGCGGCGCATCACGCCCGCGCTTCCAGCCTGCTGGCGCTGGCCAACTGGATCGGCGCACAGATCGGCGCCACGGTAGGGTACCTCACCGAGGCAACGAACACCGTCGGTGCGCAACTGGTGGGCGCATCGCTGAACGGTGCCCATGCGGGTATGAATGCGGGCCAGATGCTCGCGGGTGGCCTGAAGGCGGTGCTGCTGCTGAACAACGAGCCCGAGTTCGATTCGGCCGCTGGTGCGTTGGCGAAGGCCGCATTGGGCCGGGCCGACATGATCGTGACGCTGAGCCCGTTCAAGGCGAACATGGATTTCAGCGATGTGCTGCTGCCCATCGCGCCGTTCACCGAGACGTCCGGCACCTTCGTGAATGCCGAAGGCCGCGTGCAGGGCTTCCATGCTGTCGTGAAACCACTGGGTGAAACCCGTCCGGCCTGGAAAGTGCTGCGTGTGCTGGCGAATCTGCTCGGGCTGCCTGGATTCGAATTTGAATCGTCACAGGACGTGCTCCAGCACCTGCAGGGCGTACAGCCTGCCGAGGTGACCCACGTGCCCGCGGAAAAATTGAGCAATGCGACCAGCGCGCCGATCGACCTGACGGCTGCCGGTGCGGCTCCCGTCGTGGCAAGCATCTATCAGCTCGATGGCCTGGTGCGCCGCGCCCCGTCCCTGCAGATGACGGCGGATGCGCTGCATGCCGCCGGTCAGAAGGGAGCGGCAGCATGATCGAAGCGTTTTACACGGGCGGGCTTGGACTGGCCGGCGGCGTCTGGTGGACCGCGGTGGTCTGGCCCATCATTTGGGCCCTGATCAAGATCGTGGTCGTGCTGGTGCCGTTGATGATTTGCGTGGCCTACCTCACGCTCTGGGAGCGCAAGGCGATCGGTTTCACGCAGATTCGGCTGGGCCCGAACCGGGTCGGCCCCTCGGGCTTGCTCACACCGATCGCCGACGCCCTCAAACTGCTGACCAAGGAAATCATCATGCCGGCCGCGGCCAGCAAGGGGCTGTTCGTGCTGGGACCGATCATGACCATCATGCCGGCGCTGGCGGCCTGGGTGGTCATTCCGTTCGGTCCGGAGGTGGCACTCGCCAACGTGAATGCGGGTCTGCTGTTCCTCATGGCGATCACGTCGCTGGAGGTGTATGGCGTGATCATCGCGGGCTGGGCCTCCAATTCCAAGTACGCCTTCCTGGGCGCCATGCGTGCTTCGGCCCAGATGGTCAGCTACGAGATTGCCATGGGCTTTTGCTTCGTGGTGGTGCTGATGGTCTCGGGCACCATGAACATGAGCGACATCGTCATGGGCCAGGGCAGGGGTCACTTTGCCGCGATGGGCTTAAGTTTCCTGTCCTGGAACTGGCTCCCATTGCTGCCGATTTTCCTGGTCTATTTCATTTCCGGCCTGGCGGAAACGAATCGTCATCCGTTCGACGTGGTGGAGGGTGAATCGGAGATCGTGGCGGGCCACATGGTCGAGTATTCGGGCATGGCGTTCGCGATGTTCTTCCTGGCCGAATACGCGAACATGATCCTGGTCGGAATCCTCTGCACGGTGCTGTTCCTGGGGGGCTGGCTGTCGCCGGTTGCAGTGCTCGACTGGATTCCGGGCTGGATTTGGCTGGGGCTGAAGACCTTTGTCGTCACCACCATGTTCCTGTGGGTGCGCGCCACCTTTCCGCGCTTTCGCTATGACCAGATCATGCGCCTGGGCTGGAAGATTTTCATTCCCGTCACCCTGGTGTGGCTGGTGGTTGTCGGGGTCTGGATGCAGACCTCGTGGAATATCTGGAAATAAGGCGGAGCTGATATGACCACGTCGACATCCTCTCCTTCCGAATCGGCCTTTTCGCTGCGCGACTTTCTGTCGAGCTTCATGCTGATCGAGATGTTCAAGGGCCTGGCGGTGACCGGCAAGTACATGTTCAAGCGCAAGATCACGGTGCAGTTTCCCGAGGAAAAAACACCGGCCAGCCCGCGCTTTCGGGGACTGCATGCGCTGCGCCGCTATGAGAACGGGGAAGAGCGTTGCATTGCCTGCAAGCTGTGCGAGGCGGTTTGTCCCGCCGTGGCCATCACCATCGAGTCGGAACAGCGCGCCGACGGTTCGCGCCGCACGACCCGGTACGACATCGATCTGACCAAATGCATTTTCTGCGGTTTCTGCGAGGAAAGCTGCCCGGTCGACTCGATTGTCGAGACGCATATTTTCGAATACCACGGTGAAAAGCGCGGCGATTTGTACTTCACCAAGGACATGTTGCTGGCGGTGGGCGATCGCTACGAGGCCGAAATTGCGGCCAACCGTGTGGCAGACGCCAAATACCGCTGACCGATCGCCTGAAAGAAGCTTCGATATGGATGTGAAAGCCGCTCTGTTCTATATTTTTTCGGCGGTGCTACTGTTTGCCGCGTTCCGCGTGATCACGGCCCGCAATCCGGTGCATGCGGCGCTGTTTCTGGTGCTCGCCTTTTTCCAGGCCGCCATGGTCTGGATGCTGCTCAAGGCCGAGTTTCTGGCCATCGTGCTGGTGCTGGTCTATGTGGGCGCCGTGATGGTGTTGTTCCTGTTCGTGGTGATGATGCTGGACATCAACCTGGACAGCATCCGGCAGGGGTTCTGGCGGCACTTTCCCCTCGCTGCTACGGTGGGTGCGCTGATTGCGCTCGAAATGGCCGCCGTCCTGATGGGCGGGTTCGGCGGTGGCGAACCGCCCCGGGTCGTCGTGATGCTGGGGCAGGCTCCGGGTCAGTTTTCCAACACGCGGGAGTTGGGCGTGCTGTTGTATACGCAGTACCTGTACCCGCTTGAGGTGGCTTCCGTGATCCTGCTCGTGGCCATCATCGCGGCGATCGCGCTGACGTTGCGCGAGCGCAAGGACAGCAAGGCGCTCGGCTCGTCCGAGCAGGTTCGCGTGCAGGCGCGCGATCGCCTTCAGCTGCTCAAGATGGCGGCAACCCAGCCGGCCGCCGTGGCTGCGCAAGACGCGAATGCCGCGTCACCCGCCAATACGGAGAAAAAAGCATGACGCTCACACTGGGTCACTATCTTTCGCTGGGCGCCATGCTGTTTGCGCTGTCGGTCATCGGGATTTTCCTGAACCGCAAGAACCTCATTGTTCTGCTGATGGCGATCGAACTGATGCTGCTCGCGGTCAACATGAATTTCGTGGCGTTCTCCTATTACCTGGGCGACATGGCGGGGCAGGTCTTCGTGTTCTTCATCCTGACGGTGGCTGCCGCCGAATCGGCGATCGGGCTGGCTATTCTGGTGCTGGTCTTTCGCAATAAATCGAACATCCGGATCGACGAACTCAACAAGCTCAAGGGCTGAACCGGTCACCAAATTCAAAAAACATGAGTCAAACCCTATCGGCTTCAACACTGCTGGCGGTACCGCTGGCACCTCTGGCCGGCGCCCTGTTGGCCGGCATTCTGGGCACCAAGTTTGGCGGCAACGTGATCGGCCGCCGGCTCAGTCATACCTTTGCGATTCTCGGCGTGCTGATCGCCTTCATCATTTCCGCGATGACGCTGTACAGCGTGGTCGTGGATGGCGCGCGCTTCAACCAGACCATCTACACCTGGATGGATGTGGGTGGTCTGAAAATGGAGATCGGCTTTCTGGTCGACGGCCTGACCGCGATGATGATGTGCGTGGTGACTTTCGTGTCACTGATGGTGCACATCTACACCATCGGCTATATGGCCGACGACGATGGCTACGACCGGTTCTTCAGCTACATCGCGCTGTTCACCTTCTCCATGTTGATGCTCGCGATGAGCAACAACATGCTCCAGCTGTTCTTCGGTTGGGAGGCGGTGGGTTTGGTGTCTTATTTGCTGATCGGGTTCTGGTACACGCGGCCGACCGCCATTTTCGCCAATCTGAAGGCCTTCATGGTGAACCGGGTCGGCGACTTCGGTTTCATACTCGGTATCGGCCTGGTGTCCGCCTATGCCGGTACCTTGAACTACGCCGAGGTATTCGCCAAGGCCGATGCGCTGGCGACGATGACGTTCCCCGGCACCGGATGGCTGCTGATCACGGTGATCTGCATCTGCCTGTTCATTGGCGCCATGGGCAAGAGCGCGCAATTTCCACTGCATGTGTGGCTGCCCGATTCGATGGAAGGCCCAACGCCGATCTCAGCCCTGATCCACGCCGCGACCATGGTGACCGCAGGCATCTTCATGGTGGCGCGCATGTCGCCGTTGTTCGAGCACAGCGATGCGGCCTTGAGTTTTGTGCTGGTGATCGGTGGCGTGACTGCCTTGTTCATGGGGATTCTGGGCATCATCCAGAACGACATCAAACGCGTGATTGCCTACTCGACGCTGTCGCAGCTGGGCTACATGACCGTGGCGCTGGGCGCCTCGGCCTATTCGGTCGCCGTTTTTCACCTGATGACGCACGCGTTCTTCAAGGCGCTGCTGTTCCTGGGCGCCGGTTCGGTCATCCTCGCGGTACATCACAACCAGGACATCCGCTGGATGGGCGGCCTGCGCAAGTACATGCCCATCACCTGCATCACTTTCCTCGCGGGCTCGCTGGCGCTGGTTGCCACGCCATTCTTCTCCGGGTTCTATTCGAAGGACAGCATCATCGAAGCGGTCCACGCGAGCCATCTGCCTGGCGCCGGATTTGCCTGGTTCTGCGTGCTGATCAGTGTGTTCGTCACGTCCTTTTATTCGTTTCGTTTGTACTTCCTGGTGTTTCACGGCGACGAGCGCTACGACCAGAATCCGGATGCGCATCACGACGAACATCATCATGATGACCATCAAAAGCCCCACGAATCCCCGTGGGTGGTGACCGTCCCGCTGATCCTGCTGGCCATTCCCTCGGTGGTGATCGGCTTCGTGACCATCCAGCCGATGTTGTTTGGCCCATTCTTCAAGGATTCCATCTTTGTGGACCTGGCCCGGCATCCGGCGATGCAGGAGCTGGCGCATGACTTCCATGGCCCACTGCAGATGGCGCTGGAATCCTTCACATCGGCGCCGTTCTGGCTGACCGTCGCGGGCGCGGTCTCGGCGTACTACATGTATATGGTGAATCCGGCCGTACCGGCGGCGATCCGGCGGGCTCTCGGGCCGATCTACACCTGGCTCGACCAGAAATACTACATGGACTGGTTCAACGAGAACGTGCTCGCGCGCGGCGTCCGTGCGATCGGCACGGGCTTGTGGAAAGGGGGCGATCTGGGGTTGATCGACGGGCTCGTGGTGAACGGCTCCTGGAAGCTGGTGCGCCGCGCCTCGGGTGTGGTGCGCTGGGTGCAGTCGGGCTACCTCTACCACTATGCGCTGGCCATGATCGTCGGTGTGTTCGTGCTGATGACCTATTTCGTCTGGCTCAAGTAAGGAAACAAGAAAAATGGGATTGTTGAGCCTTGCCATCTGGACGCCAATTTTTTTCGGTGTCGTTTTATTGGCGCTGGGTCGGGACGAACACGCCCGCGCCGTGCGCTGGGTCGCCTTGCTGGGTTCGGCGATCAGTTTCCTGGTCACGTTGCCGCTGTATACCCGCTTCAAGCTGGGCACCTCGGCCATGCAGTTTGTCGAAAACCGCAGCTGGATGTCGCGCTTCAACATCAACTATCACCTGGGGGTGGATGGCATCTCCCTGTGGTTCGTGCTGCTCACGGCTTTCATCACGTTCATCGTGGTCATCGCGAGCTGGGAGTCGATCACGGAACGGGTGTACCAGTACATGGCCGCCTTCCTGATTCTCAGCGGGCTGATGATCGGCGTGTTCTGCGCGCTCGACGGCATGTTGTTCTACGTGTTCTTCGAGGCCACGCTGATACCGATGTATCTGATCATCGGCGTCTGGGGCGGACCCAACAAGATTTACGCGGCGTTCAAGTTTTTCCTGTACACGCTGCTCGGTTCGCTGCTGATGCTGATCGCGATGATCTACCTGTATGTCAAGTCGGGTGGGAGCTTCGACCTGGCGGTCTGGTATGCGATGCCGCTGGGGGCTACTGCGCAGACGCTGCTGTTCTTCGCCTTCTTCGCGGCGTTTGCGGTCAAGATTCCGATGTGGCCGATCCACACGTGGCTGCCCGACGTGCACGTGGAAGCACCGACAGGCGGCTCCGCCATCCTGGCGGCCATCATGCTCAAGCTTGGGGCCTACGGGTTTCTGCGTTTTGCCATGCCCATTGCGCCGGATGCCGCGCACGAGTGGGCCTGGCTGATGATCACGTTGTCATTGATCGCCATCATTTACGTCGGCGTGGTGGCACTCGTGCAGCCCGACATGAAAAGGCTCGTGGCCTATTCGTCGGTGGCCCACATGGGCTTTGTGACGCTGGGGTTCTTCATCTTCAGCGAGATCGGCGGATCGGGCGGCATCGTGCAGATGCTGGCCCACGGCTTCGTGTCGGCTGCCATGTTTCTGTGCATCGGCGTGCTGTACGACCGGGTGCATTCGCGCCAGATTTCCAGCTATGGCGGTGTGATCAACGTGATGCCCAAGTTTGCCGCGTTCGCCCTGCTGTTCGCAATGGCCAATTGCGGCCTGCCCGGCACGGTGGGATTCGTCGGTGAATGGATGGTCATTCTGGGCAGCGTCAAGTTCAACTTCTGGATTGGCCTGGCGACGGCCTCGGCCCTGATCTGGGGGGCGGGTTATACCTTGTGGATGTACAAGCGGGTCTACCTCGGCCCGGTGGCCAACGATCATGTCAAGGCCATGCTGGACATCAATGGCCGGGAGTTTCTGATGCTGGCACTGCTGGCCATCGCGGTGCTCTGGCTGGGCATCTATCCCAAGCCCATGACCGACGTCATGAATCCTTCCGTGGTGGACTTGCTCAAGCATCTGGCGATATCCAAGCTGAACTGACCCCATTGAATTGAGAACTAGAAGATGATCGACAAACTCAGTTGGATCTCGACCTACCCGGAGATCGTGCTCCTCGTCATGGCCTGCGTGATCGCGCTGCTGGATCTGACCGTGACCAGCGCGCGCCGCACCGCCACCTATGTGCTGACCCTGGTGGCGCTGGGCGTGGTGGCCCTGCTCGAGGGCATGTATGCCCACGGCGGCCACACCGTTTACGGTTTTGGCAACATGGTGGTCAGCGACCCGATGGGCAACTGGCTCAACTGTTTCGTCACCATCGCCATGATGGTCACCCTGGTGTACGGCCGCCCCTACGGCGCCGATCGCGGCATGATGCGCGGCGGGGAGCTGTTCACGCTCAGCATGTTCTCCGTGCTGGGCATGACGATCATGATTTCGGGCAACAACTTCCTGGTGATCTATCTGGGCCTGGAGTTGCTCATGCTCACCAGCTATGCGCTGGTGGCATTGCGGCGCGATCATGTGGTGGCCACCGAAGCGGCCATGAAGTATTTCGTCCTCAGTGCGCTGGCCAGCGGGTTCCTGCTGTATGGCCTGTCCATGATTTATGGCGCAACCGGCTCGCTGGATCTCGGCGAAGTATTCAAGGCCGTCAACTCGGGCCATCTCAGGCATCAGGTGCTGGTGTTCGGCCTGGTCTTCATCGTGACCGGCCTCGGCTTCAAGCTCGGGGCGGTGCCGTTTCACATGTGGTTGCCGGACGTCTATGAGGGCGCGCCGACCGTAGTGAGCCTGATCGTGGCGGGCGCGCCCAAGCTTTCCGCGTTTGCCATCTGCATCCGGCTGCTGGTCGAAGGCCTGGTGCCGCTCGCGATCGACTGGCAGCAGATGCTGGCGATCCTGGCGATCGGATCGCTGTTCATCGGCAACGTGGTGGCGATCGCGCAAACCAATCTCAAGCGCATGCTCGGCTACTCCACCATTTCGCAAATGGGGTTTGTGATTCTGGGCCTGATGTCGGGCGTGGTGAATGGCAATACCCTGTCAGCGGCCAACGCCTACAGCTCGGCGATGTTTTATTCGGTGACCTATGTGCTGACGACGCTGTCGGCGTTCGGCATCATCCTGCTGCTGGCGCGCGAAGGCTTCGAGAGCGAGGAAATTTCGGATCTGGCGGGCCTGAATCGCATCAGCCCGTTGTACGCGGGTGTCATGGCGGTGTCGATGTTTTCGTTTGCCGGCATTCCGCCGCTCATGGGTTTTTACGCCAAGCTGTCGGTTCTGCAGGCGCTGATCTCATCGGGCTCACCGTGGTATATCGCGCTGGCCGTCTTTGCCGTGATAATGGCACTGATCGGTGCGTTCTATTACTTGCGCGTGATCAAGGTCATGTATTTTGATGCGCCCATCACGGCCGCCACGGTCTCCGCGCCGTTCGACGTGCGGATCGTGCTGTCGCTGAATGGCGCGCTGGTGCTGATTCTCGGTATTTTGCCGGGCGGTCTCATGGCGCTGTGTGCCCGCTCCATCGTCGCCACGCTGGGCGGTTGACGCACCACTGAACGGCCTCTCCAAGTGTCCCAATCCGCTTCCGTCTGGCTGGTGATCCTGGTCGCGTTTGTCGCCGCCAATCTGCCGTTTCTCAATCAGCGCGTGCTGGCGCTGATCCCTTTGCGCGGCCCGAAGATTCTCGCCGTGCGTCTTGCGGAACTGGTGGTTTTCTACTTCGTGGCCGGCGGCGTCGGCCTGGCGCTGGAAAATTGGGCGGGCCAGATCGCGCCCCAGGGTTGGCAGTTTTATGCCATCACCGGCGCGCTGTTCGTGACTTTCGCATTCCCGGGTTTCGTGTACCGGTACCTGCTCAAGCACCGGCACTGACGGTGCGGGGTGGCCATGATGGATGACCGTCATCTGGTGGAGGAAAGTACCGCCGGCGCCGAGCTGTTCAAGGGCCGGTTTCTGCACGCATTTCGCGATACCGTGCGCCTTCCCGATGGCAGCTTCACCTCGCGTGAGTATGTGGTTCATCCCGGCGCCGTCATGATCATTCCATTGCTGGAAGAAGCGCCCGGTGCCGCGCGGGTGGTGCTGGAGCGCCAGTACCGCTATCCGGTGCGGCGGGTCATGATCGAATTTCCCGCCGGCAAGCTGGACCCCGGAGAAGGCGTGCTGGCCTGCGCGCGGCGCGAACTGTTGGAAGAAACCGGCTATTCGGCGCGGCAGTGGGCGCGCGCTGGCGTGCTGCACCCGGCCATTTCATACTCGACCGAGTTCATTGACATCTGGTTTGCCAAAGGGCTGAGCCTGGGCCAACGTCATCTCGATGCGGGTGAATTTCTGGACGTTTTCACTGCAACCCCGGCCGAGTTGTTGCAGTGGTGCCAGGGCGGTGCCGTGACCGATGCGAAGACGCTGGCGGGCGCTCTCTGGCTGCAGAACGTATTGTCGGGCGCATGGCCGCTGCAATGGCAGGACGATGCCGGGGCGCGTGCCGGTCGATAATGAAGCCATGAAAGTCCTGAATCTCCAGTGCGTGCCCCAGCAGCATTCGTTTGAAGGCTGGTTCGCGTCCGAAGACGATTTCGAGCGTCAGGTCGAGCGTGGCTTGGTCGAATGCCCGTTGTGCGGCGCCCACGAGATTCAGAAATTGCCCAGTGCGCCGCGGCTGAATCTGGGCGCGATACGCGAGCCCGTGGGGAAGCCGGCTGCCGCGCCGCAGGTGCCGGCGCATGCGCCACCGATGGAAATGTTTGCAGCGGCCGATCCGGCGCATCAGGCGTCGGCGCTGCGCGCCCTGCGCGAACTGGTGGCCGCCACCGACGATGTGGGCGAACGATTCGCCGAGGAGGCTCGGCGCATCCACTACGGTGACGCTGCGCACCGCAACATCCGAGGCCGGGCCAGCGCGCGCGAGGCCATGGAATTGCTGGAAGAAGGCATCGAGGTGATGCCGCTTCCCGCCGCCGTGAAAGACACGCTGCAGTAAACCTGCGTGCGGGGGCGGAACCGGACGGCGCCGATCAGGGGTAGAGCCCGCGCAGTTCGCGCGTGTGCAAGATCCGTTTGCAGGCGACGATAAAGGTCGCTGTGCGCAGGCTCACCTTGTTGTCCTGCGCGACCTGCCACACGCCCGCGAACGCCTCCCGCATGATGCGCACGAGCCGCGCATTGATTTCGGCCTCGTCCCAGAAAAAGCTGGAAAAGTCCTGCACCCATTCGAAGTAACTGACCGTGACACCGCCGGCATTCGCGATCACGTCGGGCAGCACCAGCACGTTGCGGTCGTGCAGGATGTCGTCGGCTTCGGGGGTGGTCGGACCGTTCGCGCCCTCGATGATCATGCGTGCCTTGATACGGCCGGCATTGCCGGCGTTGACTTGCTGCTCCAGCGCCGCGGGAATCAGGATGTCGCACTCGACCTCCCAGAACAGGTCGTTGTCGATGGCCTCGGCCTGCGCAAAGCCGGCCACGCTGCCCGTGCTCGCCACATGCCGCAGCAGAGATGGCACGTCCAGCCCGGCTTCGCGGAAGATCGTGCCGCCATGGTCCTGCACCGCGACAATGCGTGCGCCCGCCTCGGCAAACAGCTTGCCGGCCGTGCCACCGACGTTGCCGAAACCCTGCACCGCCACGCGTGCGGTGGAAATGTCCATGCCAATGTGCTTGGCGGCCTCGACACCGACGGTGAAGACGCCGCGCCCGGTCGCTTCGCGCCGCCCCAGCGAGCCGCCCAGATCCACCGGCTTGCCGGTGACGACGCCGGTCGCTGTGGAGCCCTGGTTCATGGAGTAGGTGTCCATCATCCACGCCATGATCTGCTCGTTGGTGTTCACGTCAGGCGCTGGAATATCCTTGTTGGGGCCGATGATGATGCCGATCTCGCTGGTGTAGCGGCGCGTGACGCGCTCCAGTTCGCTGCGCGAGAGCGTTTTCGGGTCCACGCGGATGCCGCCCTTGGCCCCGCCGTAGGGAACGTTCACCGCCGCGTTCTTGATCGACATCCAGGCCGACAACGCCATCACTTCCGACAGCGTCACGTCCTGGTGAAAGCGCACGCCGCCCTTTCCGGGGCCGCGCGAGACATTGTGCTGTACCCGGTAGCCTTCAAAGTGGGCCACCGCGCCGTTGTCCAGGTGGATGGGCACGTCCACGATCAAAGCGCGCTTGGGACGCTTGAGCGTCTCGACCCAGCGCGACAGGTTGCCCAGGTACGGTGTCACCCGATCGACCTGCTGCAGGTAAACCCCCCAGGGCCCGAGGTTGTCGGCCTGCAGGTAGGAGGGGAGGGGATGGGACGCGGGCGCCGGGGGCGTCGGCGTGCTAGATGCCTTGGACATGGAATACTCCTGTGGAACGATCAGGCCATCAAGCTTAAAAGCCTGCGGCCCAACTGTCCAAGGCATTGTGCAAACCACTTCATGCATGAATTGCATAAGTATGCCGAATTCCGTTGAATCCGCGAAATCTGAGCAAAAAGCAGCGAAAGCCGTTACCTCTCATGCATACATTGCTACTATTTCGATAGTAAACTTGGAATTTCGAGGCCGCTGAAGTGGGCTTTTCCGGGACGTGCGGCCTGCGCTTCAGGGTCCCACCGCCGTGGACGGGCACCGGGCCGGTCGAGTCGCCAGGCCCCAGCGCGGGGGTCTTGTGCTGTAATGATTCCGATGTCAGCGCGACTCATGTGTTGAGATCCCGCAGACGACTCGCTCGGCGGGCCTTGCCGTTCCTGGAGGTTCTTCGCATGTTCCCATCCCCGTTGACTGCCGATCGGCGCATTCAGGTCAATGGTCCGCGCGAGGTTCTGGCGCAGCGGTTTTCCGAGGTCCGGGCCCGCAGCCTGGCGCTGGCGGCCCCTTTCTCGGCAGAAGACCAGTGTATCCAGTCCATGCCTGATACCAGTCCGATGAAGTGGCACCTCGCGCATGGCAGCTGGTTTTTCGAGGCTGTGGTGCTGCGCGCGCAGCTGCCAGGCTACCGGGCGTTCGACGAGCGTTTCTTCCACCTCTTCAATTCCTACTATGAGGCCCTCGGCACGCGCCATCCCAGGCCCTTGCGCGGGTTGCTGACCCGGCCCACCCTGGCGCGGGTGCATGCCTACCGCGCGCATGTCGATGCCGCCGTGCAAAACCTTGTCGCGACCTGTGACGACGGCGTATGGCAGCAGGCCATGCCTTTGCTCACGCTGGGCCTGCACCACGAGCAGCAGCACCAGGAGCTGATGTTGACCGACATATTGCATGCGCTGTCGTGCAATCCGCTGCTGCCTGCCGGCCTGCCTGCTGCGGGGTCGTCCCATCGTGCGGCGCTGCGGGTGGCACCCGCCAGCGTGCCGCTGCGCTGGCTCGCCGGGCCCACCGGCGCCGTCATGGTCGGCCATGATGGCAATGGGTTCGCCTTCGACAACGAGACGCCTCGACACGAAGTCTTGCTGGCGCCATACCGGATCGCGGACCGGTTGGTGAATTGCGCCGAGTATCTGCAATTCGTCGAGGACGGGGGTTACCGCCACCCCGAATTGTGGCTGTCGGACGGCTGGGCTGCGGTGCAGGCAAATGGCTGGAGCTGCCCGCCCTACTGGCTTGCTCCGGGCGATGACAGGGCGCCCGCGGGGCATTGGCAGGTGTTCGGCCTGCACGGCGTGCGTGCGCTCGATCCGCTGGCGCCGGTCAGCCAGGTCAGCTTCTACGAAGCCGCGGCCTATGCCGAGTGGGCGCAAGCGCGCCTGCCCACCGAGTTCGAATGGGAAGCGGCTTGCGCCATGCCGGGCATCACCCAGATGACGGAACAGGTCTGGCAGTGGACCCGCTCGTCCTACGATCCGTACCCCGGGTTTCGCCCCTTGAGCGGCGCCGTCGGTGAATACAACGGCAAATTCATGGTGGGCCAACTGGTGCTGCGCGGGGGCAGCAGCGCGACGTCAGCAGGGCATACACGGCCGAGCTATCGCAACTTTTTCCCGCCCGGAGCGCGCTGGCAGTTCTCGGGCATTCGTCTGGCGAGGGACGCCTGATGCATGCCGGAACACTGGGCAAGCTGCAGACGCCGCTGGCAGGCGACGAGACGCCAGGCGCATCGCTCGCTGCATTCGGCCGCGACTTCGTGGCGGCGCTCTCGGGCACGCCGCGAAGCATTTCCCCCAAGTACTTCTACGACGCGCAGGGCTCCGTCCTGTTCGACCGCATCTGCGAACTGCCCGAGTACTATCCGACGCGCGTCGAACTGGCGCTGCTGTCGACCCACGCGCGCGCGATGGCGCGGCAGATGGGGCCGGGCGCCGAGATGGTCGAGTTCGGTGCAGGATCTTTGCGCAAGGTACGCTTGCTGCTCGATGCCATGGAGCGGCCGGCGCGTTACCTGCCGATCGACATTTCGGGTGAGCACCTCGGCGCCGCGGCGCGGGCGCTGCGGCGCGACTACCCCGGCCTGCATGTGCAGCCCCTAGTGGCCGACTACACCCGCCACCTGCTGCTGCCGGCGCCGGGGGAAGGCGCGGGGCGGCGCATCGGATTCTTTCCGGGCTCCACCATCGGCAACTTCACGCGCGTCGAGGCGCTGCACTTCCTGCAGATGGCGGCGCAGGTGCTGCGCGGAGGTGCGCTGTTGCTGGGTGCCGACCTGGTGAAGGATCCCGATGTGCTGCATGCCGCCTACAACGATGCGCAGGGTGTGACGGCCGACTTCAACCTCAACCTGCTGGCGCGCGCGAACCGCGAGCTGGAGGGCAATTTCGATCTGGCCCAGTTTGCGCACAGCGCTTTTTACAACGCGCCGCTGCAGCGCATCGAGATGCATCTGGTGAGCCGGCGTCGGCAGCGGGTGCGGGTGTGCGGGCAGGAATTCGAGTTCGCCGAAGGGGAAACGCTGCATACCGAGAACTCGTGTAAATTCACGATTGACGGCCTGCAAGCGCTGGCGCGGCAGGCCGGGTTCAGCGCCGGCCCGGTGTGGACCGATCCGCAAAAATACTTCAGCCTGCATTGGCTGAGCGCACCCACCTGAAAGGAATTCCGATGCAAGCAACCTGGAACGGCGCCGTGATAGCGCAAAGCGACGATACGGTCGTGGTGGAAGGCAACCATTATTTCCCCGCGGACTCGCTGAATCGCGATTACGTAACCTTCAGCAATCACAAGACAACCTGCCCCTGGAAGGGCCAGGCAAGCTACTACTCGCTCATGGTGGATGGAGAACTCAACTCCGATGCCGTCTGGTACTACGCCGACCCCAACCCCGAAGCCGAGATGGTGCGTCGCCGCGTAGCGTTCTGGAAAGGCGTCAAGGTCAGCGCCTGAGGCGTACCGCAGGCCAGATCGATTCCATGTCCACCGCTACGCTGCCGCCGCTGTTTTCATCGGTCGGCGAACTGGTTTCCAACCTGCGCCAGCAAGGCTATGCCGTGCTCAGTCCCGCCGGGGTTCGCGAACTCACCCGATGCAGTGAAACCTCTCTCGGCTCCCTGAGTGCGAGTTGGGAGAATCTGTGCCCTGACACCTATCTGAAGGACGGTGGCCACTATCGGCGTCGTCGCCATTCCTGCTTTGTCGTGGCGGGCCAGCAATTGACCCAGGTGCCGCATCGCGCGCACTGGCAGCCGCTGGCCTACAACGCACTGCATGGCGGCATGCGGCGCTGGTTCGAGCCGGTGGAGCCGCAGGTGGTCGCGCAGGCATCCTGGGGGCAGATGTTGCGCACATTGACACAGGTGTTCGCGCACCTGGGGCCGACCTCGGCAGACGGGGCGCCGGCGGGCGACCATCCCTGGTATTTGGAGGCGCACCAATTCCGCATCGACACCGCCGATGGTATTGGCCGGCCAACACCCGAAGGGGCGCACCGCGATGGGGTGGACTTCGTTGCGGTGTTTCTGGTGAACCGCACCGGTATCAAGGGCGGCGAGACGAGGGTATTCGAGGCGGCGGGGCCGCACGGCCAGCGCTTCACGCTGACCGAGCCGTGGTCCTTGCTGTTGCTCGATGACGCGCGCGTGATTCACGAGTCAACGCCGATTCAGCCATTGACCCCCGGGCAGGGACACAGGGACACGCTGGTTTTGACCTGGCGATCGGGGGGGTTCCTCGGCGATGGCGTATAACTTGATCCAGAGCAACGGACCAGCGGGTTGCTGATGCCACAATGGCATACCCGTTGCCACACAAGGAGTTCGTGACATGTTCAAACACATTCTGGTTCCGGTGGATGGCTCCCCCACGTCCGATCTGGCGATCGACAAGGCGGTTGTCATGGCCAAGGCGTTTGGCAGCGTGGTGACGGTCATCTGCGTAATCGACCCTTACCCGTTCACGAGTGTCGGCACCGACTATGTCTATGGAGAGACACAGTACCTGTCCGCCGCCACCGCCGAGGCAAACGAAGCGATCAAGGGCGCCAAGGAGACTTTCGAGGCCGCGGGTATCACCGTGAAGGCGCAAGTGGTGGAGGGGCATGCGGTGTACAAGGGCATCCTGACAACAGCGGAATCCGTGGGCGCGGACCTCATCGTGATTGGCTCGCATGGCCGGCGCGGCATTGAAAAATGGGTGCTCGGCAGTGTCGCGCAGCGGGTTCTGTCGCACGCGCATGTGCCGGTGCTCGTGGTACGCCGCTGAACCGGCGCCAGTTAAAAAGGCCCCCACGCTCCCTCACTTCGTGTGGTCGCTGCCCCCCGAGGGGGTGTTTTTGCCTTGGGGCGGCCCGGCGTCAAAAAATCAGTCGCGCACGTCGGCCACCGGATTCGCGCCGAACTGCGGCCGGTCAAGGTAGCTGAGCACGCGCGCCGCAGCGTCGGCCGGCGTCGACAATTGGCCGCTCTGTTTCAACCTGGCAAAATTGCCCTGATCGGGAAACGCGGCGGCGTCGGCGCCACGCAATTGAACCTGCATGTCGGTATCGATCACGCCGGGCGCCAGCGAGCACACGGCTGCGCCGTTGGGTTTGAGCGCTTCGTCCAGTGCCAGACAGCGCGTGAAGTGATCCATGCCCGCCTTGGCGGCGCAATAAGCCGCCTGGGATGCCATGGCCCGGCGCCCCAGGCCGGACGAAATATTCAGCACCTTGCGAGCAGCGGTCCAATGCTGCGTGGCATGCAGGAAGGCTGCGGTGAGCAGCATGGGCGCCTCCAGGCCAATGCGCAGGGCGTTCGCCAGATCGGCGGGCTCCGCTTCGCTCAGCGGACCGATACGGGAGATTACCCCGGCGTTGTTGATCAGCGTCGCGCTGTCGAAGACCCTCGCGTCCTGCTGGTCGAGCCACTGCTCCAGCCGCTCGCTGGCCTGTTCGCCGAAGGCCAGGTCTTGCGACCATTGGAGCAGGGTGGCGCCCGCGGCCCTGGTTTCGTGCGCCAGCGTTTCACTGGTGCTGCGGGAAATGCACAGCACGGTGTGGCCTGGCGCGAGCAGTTGCCTCGCGATGGCCAGGCCCATGCCACGCGAAGCCCCGGTAATGACGTACAGGTGTTGGTTCATGCCCCGCACTTTAGCGCTAGAACGGCGCGGGGCTTTCGAATGCCAGATGCGCGCCCGTGACGGGGTGTGTCAATTGCAGCGCGCAGGCGTGCAGCAGCAGCCGGCTGGACTGGCTTCGCGCCGCAGCCCCCGCGTAGAGCGTATCGCCGAGAATGGGATGCCCGAGCGCCTGCAAATGGACACGAAGCTGGTGTGAGCGGCCCGTAACGGGCGCCAGCAGCACACGCGTGGCATGACGGACGGCGTCGTACGACAGAACCTGCCAGCGCGTGACGCTGGGCTGGCCGCGCGCGGCTTCGATGATGCGCAGCGGTCGCCTCGGCCAGTCCACGCTGATCGGCAGGTCGATCACGCTCCAACCGTCGCAGGCATCGGCTGGCAGCTCCAAGTGCCCACTCACCACGGCCTCGTAGCGCTTGCTGACTTTCCGATCGGCAAAGCATTTGTTCAACGCGCGCTGCGTTTGAGGTCCGCGCGCCATCAGCATGAGGCCCGACGTCGCCATGTCCAGCCGATGCACGACCAGCGCGTCCGGGTACAGGCGTTGCACGCGGATACTCAGTGCGTCCTGCTTATCGGCGCCGCGCCCGGGCACCGCGAGCAGGCCGCTGGGCTTGTCCAGCACCAGCAGGGCGTCGTCCGCGAACAGCGGTGCCATCAGGTTTTATCGATAGGTGAAATGGGGAGACAGATGTTCCGCACCCAACCACACTGCGAATGGCGCGGCTGACCGGCCATCGCCGCTGATTATTTTTTCGGCTTGCCGCGCACCGGCACCACGGTGGTGATGGTGGGCCGTACCGCGTCGGGCGAGACGGGTTTGGGAGGCGAGAGATTCTTCTTGGGTTTCTTGGCTTCCTTGTTGCTCTTTTGTTCGCCTTTGGGCATGGTGCTTCTCCGGTAGTGATGCGGCTATTGTGCCGCCGATCCGCGGTATTTTTCAGTGCAGCTTGATGCGTGGCCGGTGCGCGTGGTCGATCAGCTCGGACAGGGTAATCAGCAGGGTTTTCCGCAAACCGCCGAGCGCAAACTGATGCTGCTTGTGCAGGCCCCAGTACATGAGTTTGGCCAGGCGGCCTTCGATGAAAAAGCTGCCCTTGGTGAGGCTGCCCATCAGGCTGCCCACCGACGAATACTCCGCCAGCGATACCAGCGAGCCCTGGTCTGTATACACGAAGGCAGGGACTGGGTCGCCATTCATCAGCTGGGGCAACCGGCGCGCCAGGTACATGGCCTGCTGATAGGCGGCCTGCGCGCGGGGCGGCACCCAGGTGCCATCGGGTTGCTGGCAGGCCGCGCAATCACCGAACGCGTAGATGTTGGGGTCGAGGGTGCTTTGCAGGTTCTGCCTCACCATCAGTTGATTGAGCCGGTTGGTTTGAAGCGGCCGCTCGCCACCGAGGGTCTTCAGGAAATCCGCTGCCTTGACGCCGGCGGCCCACACCGTGATGTTGGACGCAATCACCTTGCCGCTGGCCATTCTCAGGCCGTCCGCCGTCACCTCCACGACTTTCTCGTCGGTGTGAACCTCCACCGACAATTTGCGCAACTCGCGCTGTGCCGCTTCGCCCAGCCGGGGCGGCAGTTGGGACAACAGGCGCGGCGCAGCCTCCACCAGCACCAGTCGCAGATCCTTTTCGGGATGGATATTGTCGAAACCGAAACTGGCCAGCATGCGCGCCGAGGCATGCAGTTCCGCTGCCAGCTCGACGCCGGTCGCGCCCCCGCCCACGATGGCGACGGTCAAACCGCTACTGTTCGCGTTGCGCGCAACGGTCTGGGCGCGCATGCAGGCGTTGATGAGCCGGTCGTTGAAGCGCCTGGCCGCCTGTGGCGTGTCAAGCTTGATGGTGTGCTGGGCCGCGCCGGGGGTGCCGAAGTCGTTCGTCTGGCTGCCGACCGCAATCACCAGTGTGTCGTAGGGCAGTTGCTGCGCGGGCGTGATCTCGGCGCCGGTCTCGTCATGGCTGGCGCCAAGTTGCACGGTCTTGCTGGCTCGGTCCAGCCCGTCCAGTGTGCCGAGCCGGAATTTGAAGTGGTTCCAGCTCGCCTGCGCCAGGTATTCGATTTCTTCCGCATGCGCGTCGTAACTGCCGGCCGCCAGTTGATGCAGCAGCGGCTTCCAGACATGCGTGCGCGCGGCATCCACCAGGGTGATCTCCGCCAGGCCCTTGCGGCCCAGACGCTTGCCCAGTTGGGTCGCGAGCGCCAACCCGCCTGCGCCTCCACCCACAATCACGATGCGTTGCACGGCTGGCATTGGGTTGATGTCGCAGGCTGTTCGCTATCTCGTCGCCGGCTCTGGCCGCATCACCGCAATCGCGGCGCTGAATGGATCCACCAGCACGCACAAGCGCGCGATGGCGGGAATGCCGCGCGACAGGTGCTCGAACCAGACGAATTTGCCGTGATGGAAGTCCATGGTGTTTCCGGGTTGGGTTTGGCCTGAACCGTCGATCTATCTGACAACACGCGCCCCGAAATGTCAAACGGTAGTCAAACGGTCAATGGGCGCTCCACATCGGCCGGCGCCCGATCTGCGTTCGGACACCCGGGCTGGATTCAAGGCGTCGCAGTGTTGCGCAAGCGTTTGACCTGGAACTCGCTGACCGGCCCCGCGTCGTTCCCCCAGGACATGCGAATGTGGGTCAGCACAGCGGCAATTTCGCTGTCGCTCAGCACCAGCACATAGGGCGGCATGCCGAAGGGCCGCGAGTTGCCGGCAGTGGCCGGCGCGAAGCCGCCATACATCACCATTTGCACCAGATTGGCAGGCCGGTCCATCGTGACGACGCGGTTCCCGGCCAACGCCGGATAAGCGTTCAGGACACCCTGGCCCGTGGCGCCATGGCACTGCGCGCAGCGGTCCTGGTACAGCTTGGCGCCTGCCATCGCGACCATGGGGCTCACGGGCGGATACGCGCGCGCCGCGGGTGCCGCATCCGCATGCGCGCCGGGCAAGGCCTTCAGGTATTGGGCGACGGAAGCGAGATCCTGCTGCGACAGATACTGGGTGCCGCGCAGCACCACCTCGGCCATCGGGCCGGTGACCCAGCCGTGGCGGGTGGCGCCGGTCTGGAATAGTTTGACGATGTCCGCCGTGCTCCAGTCGGCCACGCCGGCTTCTTGCGGCGATTGCAGCGACGGTGCGTACCAGTTCTGCAATGGAATCAGTCCGCCGGCCAGGTCCATCGAATCAGACGTGGCGCCCAGCGCGTTGCGCGCGGCGTGGCAGGCGCTGCAGTGTCCCAGACCCTGCACCAGATAGGCGCCCCGGTTCCACTGCGCCGATCGGGCAGTGTCGGGCGTGTAAGTTCCGGGGGTGAAATACAGGGCGCGCCATACCGCCAGCGCAACTTGCGTGTTGTAAGGCCAGCGCAGCGCATTCGGCCGGTTTGGCTGGCGTACCGGCGCGAGCGTGCGCAGCCAGGCGTAGAGCGCGTCGGAGTCCTCGCGCGTGATCTTGGTGTAGTTGGTGTAGGGGAACGCGGGGTACAGCAGGCGCCCATTCTTCGCGCGGCCGTTGTGCAGGGCGCGCCAGAAATCCGCGGACGACCAGGTGCCGATCCCGGTTGCGTCATCGGGTGTGAGGTTGGACGTGTACACCGTGCCGAACGGCGTGGCCAGGGCCAGCCCGCCGGCGAAAGCGGCGCCGCCGCGCGCGGTGTGGCAGGCCATGCAGTCGCCGGCCCGCGCCAGATATTCACCTCGCGCCAGGATGGCGGGCGTCGGTACGCTGGCCGGCTCCGATGCCGACACGTCGGGTTCGTCCCGCACATTCAGGTGCCACACCAGCCCGGCCACGCCGGCCAGCACGGCGACGACGGCAAGCAGCGCGATCCAAAGCTTTTTCATCGGCGGACCTCGTTGGCGCCCGACACGCTGCCGCAAGGCAGGGGCAAGGGCGCCGGCACGGAGCTTGCTGGGTGGGTGTCGGCCGGCAGCGGCCGCGTTGCGAGCCAGCTTGAAACGGCATTGACGTCGGCCAGGCTGAGCCGCTGTGCGACGGTGGCCATGCAGTCGGGCGCCTGGGCACGGCGCTGTCCGGTGCGAAACGAGCCCATCTGGGCATTCAGGTAGTCGCGAGGCAGCCCAAGCAGGCCTGGAATATCAGGCGCCACGCCCGTGAGTGATTGGCCGTGGCACTGCACGCAGGCAGGAATGCCACGCGTTGGGTCGCCCTGGGCGACGAGCCGTTGGCCCTGCCGCAACACCTCGGGCGTCGCCCCGATCTGCGCCGCCGTGGCGGGCGGCGGGTAGGGTGCCTCGACGGAGGAAAAGTACTGTGCAATTTCCATCAAGTAGGCGTCCGACAGCAGGTCGACCATGCCGGTCATCAAGGCATAGTGGCGCCGTCCATCTCGAAAGCTCATCAACTGGTGATACAGGTAGCCCGCCGGCTTGCCCGCGATGCGCGGGTAGTAACCATCGGGCCCGGCCCGGCCCTGCAGGCCATGGCAGGCCATGCACGCCTGCATGCGCTGGGCAATGGTGTTTTCGAAAGGCGCCGCCAGCACCGCCGTGGTACTGCCCAACGCCAGCGCCGCCAGCACAGCCAGCCTACGCAGGAACGGGGCGAGTGGCGGTACGGATGAGAACGAAAGCTTGAAACGCATGGTGGCACGTGGGATTGTAAAAGACACACCGAAACTCCACACTCGGTATTGTTATGTTGCTATTCAAAGCGGAGCGCCCCACGGGTTGACCGGCTCGATCACCACGTTCGACACGGGGTAGGCAACACAGGGCAGGATCAAGCCTTCGCGCTTTTCCTCGGCGCTCAGGCCCGGCCATTCGATGCGATAGCTGATTTGCCCATCGAGCAGCCGGCACATGCAGGTGCGGCAGGTGCCGTTGCGGCACGAACTGGGCAGATCGATGCCGGCAAGCAGTGCGGCTTGCAACAGCGGCAGGTCCGCCGGCGCGTCGAAGCGCAGGCCCGCGGGCGCCAGGCGCGCTTCGAAGATTGCCAGTGGCTCGTCGTCGTGCGCACTCATGTCGGCGCGTCGGGCATCTGCTGGCGGACCGGCCCTGTGCATTCGAATACCAGCAGCAGGTTGTTGGCCGGCATCGCGATCTGCTCGCGCAGCCGCAGACCCACCTTGGACGCCTCGTGCGCCACGTCGGCCGTGCGCCGGATTCCCCAGGCCGGGTTGCGCGCGCGCAGGCTCTGGTCAAAGGCCAGGTTGCCGGGCGCCGTGGCGACACCATCCACCAGGTACGGGCCGTAGGTCAGCAGCACGCCATGCGGGGCCAGGTGCCGCGCGGCGCCACGCATCAGCGCCGCGCAGGCCGGCCACGGCGCAATGTGCAGCATGTTGGCGCAGAAGACGGCGTCCACCAGAGCGGGAACGGGCCAGCTCGGCGTCATCACGTCCAGGCACAGCGGCGGGCGCACGTTGGGCAGTGGGGCGTCGGAGTCACCCTGCGTGCACCAGGCGGCAATCGACGCCAGCGCATCCGCTTGCGGGTCGCTCGGCTGCCACGTCCAGCCCGGCAGGCCCGCCGCAAAGTGCGCCACGTGCTGCCCCGTGCCGCTGGCAATCTCCAGCGCCACGCCGCGCTTGGGCAGCAGGCGCTGCAGGGCTTCGAGAATGGGTTGCCGGTTGCGCTCGGCGGCGGGGCTGTGCTGGCGCAAATCATTCATGATCATGGCGTCTTGGAGCCCAGCAGTTTCCCGAACTCGGTGCCGAACCGGTGCGCATCGCCGGGCCAGCGCGCCGACAGATAGTGGCCGTCCAGCACCGTGAAGCCGGGCTGCAGATTCTCGGGGCTGTCGCGCTTGAGCGCCGGCGGCCCCCGGACGAAGTCGGACGGACGCGCCAGCGCGCGCTTGACCTCGTCTTCAACGCTCTCGTCGTAGGTGCGGTAGTAGCGCCCGAGCCAGGTGCAGGTGGCCGCCCAGGCGCTCATCTCCAGCAGCTTGGTCAGTGCGGTCGTCGTTTTACCCGACAGCACCGACTGGCCGGCCTTGTTGCGCGAGCGCGCGGCCAGCAGCACGCCGTGGCAAATGGCGCTCACGGGCTTGCCCTGCGCAAAAAACTCCGCGACGTGCGTCTGCAGCAAGGCCGACTCCAGATAGGGCCGCATGCCGGGCGCATGGCCGCCTGCCAGCAGCAGGGCATCGAAGTCGCCGGTCTTGATGTCCTCATAGCGCAGCGGCTGGCGGAAGGCCTCACTGCGCGCCATTGCCTCGTACGCGCGCCGGCCGTTGGCATCGGCCATCAGGATCGGCGCCAGCAGGCCCAGACCCTGGCCCGTGAGCATGCGCGGATCGGCCTGGCCCGGTGTGCCGTCCGGTGTGGCAAACACCAGGCGGTGGCCGAGCGGAGCGAGGATTTGCCACGGCACGGCGGTCTCGGTCGGGTCGAAGTCGGTGGCCGGGATCGGGACAAGAATGGTTGCCATAAAACCTTTGCGTTGCGAAGCCGATTATCCCTTTCGCGCGGCGGCACGCCGGGCTGGAGACGGCAACGTGGCCCGGCACTGCCATCGTGTGATCCGGATGACGAGGGAGTTTTTTGCGGCGACAATTCTGTTCCCCCGAGAATTTTCCAGCTTCCCATTTCACAAGCCACCCGTTATGTCCAGCACGCCCATTTACGAGGTTCGCGTCGCCGCTCTGAACGACGCCCAGGCGGTCGCCGATATTCATGCCAGCGCGTCCCGGGCCGCCTACCAGGGGCTGGTGCCGGACGAACATCTGGGCGGCCTGTCCGCCGGCAAGCGCCTGTCGTTGTGGCGCGAGGCGATCGAGTACGGCGATCCGCAGGTGCTGGTGGCGCTGGAGGGGGGCAAGGTGGTCGGTTTCACCGGCTTTGACCGCTCGCGCGACAAGGGCACACCCGCCACCATGGGCGAGATCTGGGCGATCTACGCGGCCCCCACGCATTGGGACCGTGGCGTCGGCCTGGCACTTTGGGACGGCGCGCGCGAGGGCTTGCTGGAAGAAGGCTGCACCCATGTGACCGTGTGGATTCCCTTGCGCAACGAGCGCGCGCTGCGCTTCTTCGAACTGGCCGGCTTCAAGCGGGAAATGTCCAGCGCCAAGACGGTGGTGATGGGGAGCATCAAGCTGGAAGAGGTGCGTCTCAAGCGTGCACTGGCCTGATGCCCGCCGCGTCGCGGCCTCGCGCATCAGCGCAGGTGCAGCAGGTTTGCCAGCAGGTCGAAGAAAATACAGTACAGCGCGATCGGCACGGGTAGCCCGATCAGTGTGCCGGCCAGGTACTGGCGAAACCGGACCCCCGACATCGCGAGCGCGGCGTTCAGCGCGGGCAGCGTCTGGAACACCGTGCGCAGCAGGGTGATACTGCGTACCGGGTGGGCGTGCAGGCGCGTCATGATCTCGCGCGCCCAGCGGCTCTTGAGTTGCAGCAGGGCGTCACCGCCCATGAAGCGGATGATCAGGAAGGTGATGGCGCACGACATGACGGCCGCGAT
>DATNBD010000021.1:0-3611 GCA_035572155.1 Rhodoferax sp. | reverse complement strand
GGGCCAAACGCTGGTTTGATATGGATGATGCGGTGCTGCGCACGCTCGTCGCGCAGCACGGGCCGCAACTGATTCACTATGTGGCCAGCGTGCCCGACGTCCAGCCGGCCGTGGCCGCCCTGCAGGCGCTGGGCATCGAGCGCGGCGCCGTGCTGCAGGCCAGCCGCGGCACCTTGCGCTGGCACATCACCGTGCGGGACGACGGCCAGCGCCTGTTCGACGGCTGCCTGCCGACACTGATCCAGTGGGGCGACGTGCACCCGTCGCACACCATGCCGGGCAGCGGCGTCACGCTGCATGGTTTGCGCGTGGCGCACCCCGAAGCCGACGCCCTGCGAGCCGCATACCGCGCCATCGGACTGGCGCAGGTACCGGTCGAGGCCGGAGCGGCGCGCCTCACGGCCCAACTGCAAACGCCCAACGGCCTGCTGGAGATCCACTCATGAACCTGCCTACCCTGCAAGATATCGAAGCCGCCGCCCAGGTGGTGTACCGCGAATTCCAGGCCACGCCGCAATACCGTTGGGGACTGCTGTCCGAGCGGCTGGGCGCCGAGTGCTGGGTCAAGCACGAGAACCACACGCCGGTGGGCGCCTTCAAGCTGCGCGGCGGTCTCACCTATTTCGACCAGTTGAAGCAGCGCGGCGAGTTGCCGCGCGAGGTCGTCAGCGCCACGCGCGGCAACCACGGCCAGAGCATCGGCTGGGCCGCGCGCGCGCATGGCGTGGCCTGCACCATCGTGGTTCCGCACGGCAATTCGCTGGAGAAAAATGCGGCCATGCGCGCGCTCGGCGTCACGCTGATCGAGCACGGCCAGGACTTTCAGGAAAGCCGCGAGTTCGCCATGAAGCTGGCGCTTGATCGCGGTGCCCACATGGTGCCGAGCTACCACCTGGATCTGGTGCGCGGCGTCAGCACCTACTGGTGGGAATTTTTCAGGGCGGTGCCGCAACTGGACGTGGTGTACGTGCCGATCGGCCTGGGCTCGGGCGCCTGCGCCGCGATCGCCGCCAGGCTGGCGCTCGGCCATCAGGCCAGAATCATCGGCGTGGTCAGCGCCCACGCCACCACCTATTTCGACTCGCTGGCCGCGGGCCACGTGGTGGAAGCGCCGGTGACCACCGAGCTGGCGGACGGCATGGCCTGCCGCGTCGCTGATCCTGTCGCACTGGAAATCCTGGCGGCCCACATCGACCATATCGTCAAGGTCACCGACCTGGAAGTGGCGCAGGCCATGCGCGACCTGTACAGCGCCACCCACAACGTGGCCGAGGGCGCGGGCGCCGCGAGTTTCGCCGCCGCGATGCAGGAGCGCAGTCAACTGTCCGGGCAGGTCGTCGGCATGGCGCTCAGCGGCGCGAATGTGGACGCCGACACTGTCGCCAAGGTGCTCCTGAACGCCGCTTGAGGTCGCCCCCGGGACAAGCGGCCCTGGTCCGTTGGGCCTAAATTGGCGCCATGGGAACCCTTTACCTCGTGCGCCATGGCCAGGCCTCGTTTGGCGCCGAAGACTACGACAACCTGAGCGATCTGGGCCGCAAGCAAAGCGTGCGGCTCGGCGAGTATTTCCGCCACAAGGGACTCACTTTCGATGCCGTGCTGACCGGCACCTTGCGCCGCCATGCGCAAACCTGGGCGGGCATTTGCGAAGGGGGCGGTTTCACCACGGAAGCACTGCCCTGGCCCGGGTTGAACGAATACGACAGCGAGGCGGTGATTGGTGCGATTCACCCGCACAAGCTGGAGAAGCCCGACTCGCCGGAAATGTACCGGCACCATTTCCGCTTGCTGCGCGATGGCCTGGCCCAGTGGATGGCCGGCGTGGTCAGCCCCAAGGGCATGCCAACCTATACAGAATTTGTGGCGGGCGTGACCAGCGCGCTCGACCATGTGCGTGCCCGCCACCACGGCGGCAAGGTGCTGATCGTCTCCAGCGGCGGCCCGATTGCCACCGCGGTCGGCCACGTGCTGGGCACCACGCCCGAAACCACGATCGAGCTGAACCTGCGCATCCGCAACGCCTCCGTCACCGAGTTCGCCTTCACGCCCAAGCGCCACATGCTGCTGACTTACAACACGCTGCCGCATCTGGACGCGCAGGAGCATGCAGACTGGGTGACGTATTCCTGAGCGGGCACCCTCACAGCAGTTCGAGAGTCCTCACGTCGCATTCCCCATCGAAATACTTGGTCAACGCCCGCTGGAAGACGGACTCATCCGGCGCCACCTGTGCAAACAGCGTGAGTGACGAGTGGAACTTGAGGTCGTCCGGCGATCCAAAGATTTGCAGCGCGGTGTGGCCTTCGACGGCCAGCACGAGCTCCACGCATTCTTTCAGCCGCGCCCCGAGCAGCGCATGGTGCCAATAGGCCTGCGCCTCCGCCCTCGAGGCGATGCCGAAGTACTGCGCGGTTGCACTGTGGCCCAGCCCCTTGAGCTGCGGAAATATGAACCACATCCAGTGGCTGGTTTTCATGCCACCCGCAAGCTCGGCACACACCTGCGCATAGACCGGGTTTTGCGCCAGCACGAAGCGCTCCAGGTTGTGGGGGTCGGCCATATTCACTCCCACCACAGCGGTTCATGTTGATACAGGTCCTGCGTCGCTTGCCAGCCTTGGCCCGGCTCGATCTCGCTCTTCCAGACCAGGTCAGGCTTGCTCGGCCGTTGTCGGGTCAATGATTTTCCGTACTTCCGACACTTTGTTGGCGGGGAAGCCCCCCTGCCTGGCGTGCTCACGCACCATGGCTTCGTTCGGCGCGTTGTACACACAATAAATCTTGTCGTCTGTTACATAACTTTGAACCCATTGAATCGTAGGCCCAAGATTTTGCAGGACGCTGCAAGACTGAGCGGCAATCCCCTGAAAATCCTTGGCGCTCGATTTCCCCACGCCTGGAATTTCACGTTCGATGACGTACTTTGGCATGATCACTCTCCTTTTCCTTGCAGGACAGTAAAAAGTCTAGCCAGCCATCTGCCTTTTTCAACTGCCTTGGAAAACATGAAAGAGCAGCAGTGCCCGGAGTGCCACTGACATTCAGAACGGAACACCGTCCAGCGTGCCCATTTTCCCGCTCGCATAGTCGCGCCTGGCCTGCGCCAGGCGCTCCGGTGTGTCCATCACAAAGGGACCGGAGAACAGGATCGGGCCTTCGGCCGGCGCGCCGCCAAGCAGGGCGACATCGAGCGGCTGCTGCGCGGTCGCGCTGATGCGCACACTGGCGTCGCCCGGCGTCAGCAGCGCCAGGCTGCCGGACCCGACGGGCGGCTCCGCGCCGCGTTCGAGGAAGCCATCGAGCACGTAGAGTCCGAGCTCGGCGGTGGCATCGACCGTCAGCGCGATACTGGCGCCGGCCGCGAGCCGCAGCATCGCCCAGGTGGTGGGCGAGGCCAGCTTCATGGGGCCTTCGACGCCGTCGACCCGTCCCGCCAGGACGCGCACCTGCGCACCGTCACGCGCGATTTCCGGAATCGCGGCGGCGCGGAACGAGGCGTAGGCCGGCTCCACCAGTTTTTGCGCCGGCGGCAGCGCGGTCCAGAGCTGCAGGCCGTGCCGTCCGCCCTGCGGCTGCTCGGCGTGGATCGTGCCGCGGCCGGCGCGGATGTGC
>DATNBD010000020.1:0-5837 GCA_035572155.1 Rhodoferax sp. | reverse complement strand
TCGGCCCACTGGTAGGCGCGCGGCAGCGGCGCCATGCACTGGGCCGGGTCGAACGGGAACGCATGGCGCGCGCGGCCCGCATTCAGCGCGTCGTACAGGTCCTGCAACTGGGGGCTGAGGAAGCCCCAGTCGTCCAGCGCCTGCTGCAGGTGGGCGGCGATGCCGGTCGCATAATGCGCGCTCGCCAGGTCGCGCGAGACGACCACCAGCTGGCCATCACGCGTACCGTCCTTGTAGGTGGCAAGTTTCATGAAAAAGGGCTCCGTCGAGATGGAATGGGCTGGAGTCGCCCGATTGCGTGTAAATTACGCATTGTTAAATTGATTTAACTAATCGAAACGAACAACAAGCGAGCCGGATTCTAGTTCAAATGACCAAGGAGCGCGCGGGAATTCAATCGGTGGAGGTCGGCTTCGCGTTGCTGGACGTGCTGGCGCAGGCCGCGCAACCGCTGATGCTGCGCGATCTGGCCGCGGCCGCCGGTATGAGCGCGGCCAAAGCGCACCGGTACCTCGTGAGTTTTCAAAGGCTCGCGCTGGTCACCCAGGACGCGGGCAACACCCGCTACGACCTCGGCCCGGCGGCGCTCAGGCTCGGCCTCGCGTCGCTGTCCCGGCTGGATTCGGTGAAGCTGGCGCGAGAGCGGGTCGGCGCGCTGGTGGAGCGCATCGGCCATACGCTGGCGCTGGCTGTCTGGGGCAATCGCGGGCCCACCATCGTGCACTGGGAAGAATCGCCGCAGGCCGTCACGGTGAACCTGCGTCTGGGCGATGTCATGCCGCTGCTGAGCTCGGCCACCGGGCGCTGCTTCGCGGCCTATCTGTCGACCCAGACTCATCTCGACAAGATCGCGCCCTTGCTGCAGGCGGAGCTGGCGCACGCGAAGAAACTGCCGAACCTGCTGGGCCGCGGCGATCTGCCGACCTCGATGGCCGAGGCGCAGCAAGTGCTCGATACGGTACGCGAGCACGGCATGGCCAGGGTGCTCGGCACCCTGCTGCCGGGCATCGTGGGCTTTTGCGCGCCGGTATTCGACTCCGACGGTCA
This sequence comes from Rhodoferax sp., assembly GCA_035572155.1. Lineage (GTDB taxonomy): Bacteria > Pseudomonadota > Gammaproteobacteria > Burkholderiales > Burkholderiaceae_C > Rhodoferax_A. Next base: position 4,790 of record DATNBD010000020.1, on the reverse strand, counting down.
CATGGTGCTGGGCATGGTCGCATTGGGTTCCGCCGCGACGGTCGACCCGGCCTGGGATGGGGCCGTCGCCACGCCGCTGCGCGCCGCCGCCGCGCAGCTCTCCAGCGACCTGGGATACCGTGGCTGAGACGCTGGCGCACGCGCCCGCGCATCGTGTTGCCCGTCTCGGGCCTTTGCTGGCATTCACCGCGGCAGTCCTGCTCGCGCATGTCGCGCTGCCATACTCTGTGCCGGCTACGAGGAACACGGAAAATCTCCGAAATACAGGGCAAAATACGGCTAAAACCCTTGTGGGGTATGTCAATATAGCTAGATATTTAATAGCAACCATCGAATCCACCGCAGTTGCGCCGTCGGCCCACGCGCCGACACAGGTGACGCCAGGTGCGCCGGCCCCAACCGAGCCGGCCGGTACCCTGGCGGCCGCGACACTCAAGGTTCCGGCGTCCGTGCGGCTGCAGTACGACGTGCGCGCCGAGGTGCAGGGCCTGACCGCCGATGCGCTGGCCGACCTGACCTGGAGCCACGACGATCACGCGTACGGCGCACGGCTGGACCTCACGCTGCCGCTGGTCGGCACGCGCACCCAGACCAGCGTGGGGCGCATCACGCCCGAGGGGCTGGCGCCCACGCGGTTTACCGACAAGGCACGGCACGAGCTGACCGCCGATTTCGAGCGAACCCCCGACGGCGTGCGCGGCAAGATCGTTTTCAGCGCGAACACGCCCGAGGCGCCGCTGCTGGCGGGGGCCCAGGATCGGCTGAGTGCATTCGTGCAACTCGGCGCCATGCTGGCCGGCGCACCACGCAAATACCCGGAGGGAGCGGTCATTCGCCTGCAAATCGTGGGCTCGCGCGATGCGGAGCCCTGGCTGTTTCGCGTAGACGGGATGCAGCAGCTTCGCCTGCCTTACGGCACGCTGGATACGGTCAAGCTGACCCGCAATCCGCCGAGCCCGTCCGACTCGAAGCTGGAAATATGGCTCGCGCCGTCCATGGGCTATCTGCCGGTGCGCATTCGCCTGACGCAGGCGAATGGCGATCGGTTCGACCAGCGCCTGCGTGCAAGCGAAGGTCTTTGATCTTTCAAAACGTCGCAAATTTCACGAAACCGCAGGATTTCGCGGTCGCTGTCCCTCTTGAAACCGGCTGAAACGTTGTTAACTGTAGTGATGACGTTTCAGGACACCGAAATCATGCAAATGCTCTACGACTCAGAATCCTTCGTGGTAGTGCACGTGCTGCCGGATGCCGAACTGCAAGGCGCGGCGGGGGATTTGGTGCAGGCTGCGCCAGCACCCAGCCTGCCGGCCCTGACCCGCCATGGTTTCGAAATCGTGGACAAGCGCTCAGGCAAGGAGGTTTACCTCGACGGCTCGTGGGCAGAGCTGTTCCAGCAGCAAATCTCGGCCTGGCAGGCCAAAACCCCGACCCAGGAAGAGGTGGAAGACACGCTCGAGGGTTACGCCGAACTGGCCCAGAACCCGGTCGTGTTGCACTGACCCGCGCGCCACGGGGCCCGCCATGCCGGGCGGCGAATCACTGCCCGCCGTTCACGCGTGCCGCTTGATCGAATCCGCCAGCGTGTTCACCAGCGTGTCGATGTGCTCCTTTTCCACGATGAAGGGCGGCGCCAGCACCAGCACGTCGCCGGCCGGGCGCACCAGCGATCCCCGGTGGAAGCAGTCGATGAAAATCTCGTAGGCGCGCTTGCCCGGCAGGCCCGCCATGGGCGCAAGTTCCACGGCGGCGGCCAGCCCCAGCGCGCGAATCCCGATCACATTGGGCAAACCCTTGAGCGCGCCGTGCATCGCGTTGCCGAGCAACTTGCCCATCTCGCCGGCGCGCGCAAACAGCTGCTCCTGCTGGAGCAGGTCCAGCGTCGCAATCGCCGCGGCGCATGCCACCGGATGCCCGGAGTAGGTGTAGCCGTGGAAAAACTCGATCACATGCTCGGGCGCGCTGGTCTTCATCATTTCGTCGTAGAGCCGGTCTCGGCAGATCACGCCGCCGAGCGGAATCACCGCATTGGTCACGCATTTGGCGAAGGTCAGCATGTCGGGCACCACGCCGTAGTAGTCGGACGCGAACGGCTTGCCCAGCCGGCCAAAGCCGGTGATGACTTCGTCAAAAATGAGCAGGATCCCATGCTTGTCGCAGATCTCGCGCAGGCGCTTGAGATAGCCCTTGGGCGGCGCGTACCAGCCCGCCGAGCCCGCCACCGGCTCGACGATGACGGCGGCCACGTTGCTGGCGTCATGCAGCGGCAGGATGCGGTTCTCCAGCTCCAGCAGGATGTCTTCCTCCCATTCGGGCTCGACGCCGTTGTAGTAAGCGTGATGCACCGGGTCGTGAATGAAGCGCAGGTGGTCCACACGCGGCAACAGCGAAGTGCCGAACACCTTGCGGTTCGCCGTCATGCCGCCCACGCTCATGCCGCCAAAACCCACACCGTGGTAGCCCTTTTCGCGGCCGATGAAGACATTGCGATGGCCCTCGCCACGTGCGCGGTGATAGGCCAGCGCCAGCTTCATCGCGGTGTCGGCCGCCTCGGAGCCGGAGTTGCAGAACAACACCTTGTTCAGGTCCGCGGGCGCCAGCGCCGCGATCATCTGGGCCGCCCGCGCGGCCTTGTCGTTGGTCGCCTGGAACGCGGTAGCGTAGTCGAGCGTATCGACCTGGCGCTTGACCGCCTCGTTGATGGGCTTGCGGTTATGGCCCGCGCCGGTGCACCACATGGCTGAGATGCCGTCGATCACCTTCTTGCCATCGAGGGTGGTGAAGTACATGCCGTCGGCAGCCACAAAAACGCGCGGATCCTTCCTGAAGCTGCGGTTCGGCGTGAATGGCAGCCAGTGGTTGTCCATGTTGAAGTCCTGGTAAGCCATGGTGTCCCCTGCGGAAAATTGCACAAGGACTCATTCTGGCACCGCCGCGCAGGCCACGCCACCGCCCGGGGATTGCGCTTCATGCTGCGACAATCCCGGTTCCATGAACCATGTCTATATTCTGACCCTGTCCTGCCCCGACCGCCTGGGGCTGGTCCATGCCGTCTCGGGCTTCCTGCTCGAGCGCGGCGGCAACATCGAAGAAGCCGCCCAGTACAACGACCATGGCACCGGCCTGTTTTTCATGCGGGTGCAGTTCGCCTGCGACCGGCTCGCGCACGCGGAACTGTGCCAGCAGCTGCGGTCTTTTGCCGAGCCGTTCAAGATGCAGTGGCACCTGCACGCCACCGCGCAACCGGTGCGCACGGTCATGCTGGTCAGCAAGGAAGGGCACTGCCTGAACGACCTGCTGTTCCGCTGGAAATCGGGTCTGCTGCCGCTGGACATCCGCGCCATCATCTCGAACCACCGTGACTTCTATCAGCTAGCGGCCAGCTACAACGTGCCGTTCCACCACATCCCGGTCACGCTGGCGACCAAGGCGCAGGCCGAGGCCCGCGCTTACGAGATCATCGAGTCCGAAGGCGCCGAGCTGGTGGTGCTGGCGCGCTACATGCAGATCCTGTCGGACGAGCTGTGCGCAAAGCTGGCGGGCCGCGCCATCAATATCCACCACTCGTTTTTGCCCAGCTTCAAGGGTGCCAAGCCCTACTACCAGGCGCATGACCGCGGCGTCAAGCTGATCGGCGCAACGGCGCACTATGTAACGGCCGCGCTCGATGAAGGCCCGATCATCGAACAGGATGTGGCGCGCGCCGACCACAGCAAAACCGTGGAAGACCTGACGGCGATGGGGCGCGACACCGAAAGCCAGGTGCTGGCGCGCGCGGTGAAATGGCACAGTGAACGCCGCGTGCTGCTGAACGGCCAGAAGACCGTGATCTTCAAGTAACGGGGGCCGAGGCCCTTCGCTGCGTTTCGCTGCGCGCCTAGGGGCGTTGCGTGTACTTCGCGTGGCGCTTTTCCAGAAAGGCATGGATGCCTTCCTGGGCGTCGGGCGTCAACGAGGCCGTGGCCATGCGCTCGACCGCAAAGGCGTAGGCCTGGTCCTGCGGCAGATCGATCTGACGGTAAAACCCCTGCTTGCCCGAGGCCTTGGACAGCGCGCTGCCGCGCGTCGCGCGGTGGATCAAATCCAGCGTCGCCGCCTCGAGCTGGTCGGACGGAACCGCCTTGTTGATCAGGCCCCAGTCGGCCGCGGTAGCGGCATCGATGGCGTCACCGGTCAGCGCCATCTCCAGCGCGCGCTTGCGCCCCACATTGCGCGCGACCGCGACCAGCGGTGTGTGGCAAAACAGCCCCGCCTTGCCGCCCGGAATGGCGAACGAAGCGGTATCGGCCGCCACGGCCAGATCGCAACTCGCGACCAGTTGACAGCCCCCTGCCGTGGCGAGCGCATGCACGCGCGCCACCACCGGTTGCGGCATGGCTTGCACCGTATTCATCATCCCGGTGCAGACGGCAAACAGCTCGCGCGCCTGCTCCAGCGTGGCACCGGCCATCTCCGCAAAATTGTGGCCCGCGCTAAAGACCGGGCCGTTGGCCGCGAGGATCACGCCCAGCGCCTCGGTGCGGGAAATCGCGCGCAAGGCCTGCGTCAGCTCCTGCATGACGTCGAGCGCCAGCGCATTGCGCTTGTCCGGGCGATTCAGCGTGACGGTGGTGATGGGGCCGTCGGTGGAGACCAGCAGATGTTCGTAGTTCATCGAATCATTGTGGCAGGTCGGCCATTTTTTCGCCGAGGCGGATGGCACCTCCCGGCTGCCATGCCGCATTGAATTGAAGCGGCCCCTTGGGAAACAGCATCACCACGGTGGAGCCGAGCAGGAAGCGGCCCATCTC
>DATNBD010000019.1:0-2970 GCA_035572155.1 Rhodoferax sp. | reverse complement strand
ATTGCGGTCGAGGGCGTAGTACATGCGCATAACCGTCTGCTCGGCGGCAATGACACGGGTGTCGGGCAGGGGCATCGCAGGTTCTCCTATCGTCGCAGTGGCTTGGGCGTGACGAGGGAACTATAGAGCCAGGCGATCGCGCCGCCAACCGATTGCCGGCCGATGATGACGCCCGAGGCCACGCCGCCGCGGTCGCGCCCGGACGCGCAGCAGCTTCATAGCGCGCACAACGGTGGGCTGACCGGACGAGCAGTTCGCACATTCCACAACTGCTATATATTGATTGGCACAACACACCATTCAAGAGAACCGCATGGCTATCAAATCCATTCTGAAATCCACCGTGGTGGCGCTGGCGATCGTCGCCAGTGGCTCGCTTTTCGCACAGGGCAAGCCCATCGATGCCGCGGCGTTTGACGCGCTGGTTGCGCAGGGCCCCGTCGCCAGCGCCGCGACTATTCGCTCGAGCACCTGGGCCAGCAAGATCAAGCAGGCGGGCACGCTGCGCCTGGGCGGCACGCAAACCTCGAATCTTTTCTCGCTGCTCAACGAGAAAGACGGCAAGATGCGCGGCTTCGACGCCGGTCTGGCCCAACTCGTGGCGCGCTACATCCTGGGCGATGGCGCCAGGATCCAGTTCACGCAGGTGACCTCGTCCACGCGCGAGCAGGTGCTCATCAACAATCAGGTGGACATGGTGCTGGCCACCTACTCCATCACCCCCGTCCGCGCCGAGAAGATCTCGTTCGCCGGTCCTTACTACACCTCGCAGGCCGGGGTGCTGGTCAAGGCGAACAACCGGGCGATTCAGTCGTACAACGACCTGGCCGGCAAGAAGGTCGCCACGCAGGCGGGCTCCACGGGGCCCGCGATCCTGGCGCAGTACGCGCCCAAGGCTGTCGTGCAAGAGTTCCAGACGCACCAGGAAGCGCTCGACGCACTGCGCCAGGGACGCGTGGACGCCTACGTGACCGACTACACGCTGCTGCTCAACGCCCTGAGCCTCGGCGCCGGCGACGCGCGGCTGGCGGGCGCGCCCTTTGGCGCGCAGGACCCCTACGGCGTGGGACTGCCCAAGGGCTCGGACGGCGTGGCCTTTGTCAATGCCTTCCTGAAGAAGCTGGAAGCCGACGGCACCTGGGCCAAGCTCTGGACCATTTCCATTGGACAGCGCACCGGCAGCACGGCCGTTCCGGTGCCGCCCGCCCTCCCCTAAATGATGGGCGACGTTTCCAGGCTCCTGGCCGACTATGGGCCTGCCTTCGGGCAGGCCCTTTTTCTGACCTGGAAGCTCACGGTCGTGTCGTTCGTGCCCGGCTTCCTGCTGGGCGTGATCGTGACGGTGCTTCGGCTTTTCCCGCTGCCGCCGCTGCGCTTCGCCCTGACCGTCTATGTCGAGATCTTCCGCAACATTCCCAGCGTGGCGCTGCTGATCTTCATCGTGTTCGCGCTGCCCGATCTCAACGTCCTGATCGACTATGAGCCCAGCGTGATCCTGACGTTGGTGCTGGTCTGCTCCGCGTTCACGGCAGACTACCTGCGCTCGGGCATCAACACCATCGCCAGCGGCCAGATCGAGGCCGCGCTCAGCCTGGGGCTACGGCCGATGCAGATCATCTCTGTGGTGGTATTGCCGCAGGCGCTGCGCGCGGTGGTGCAGCCGATGACCTCGCTGCTCATCGCGCTGATGCTGTCGACCTCGCTGGCATCGCAGGTGCCGTTTCCGGGCCGGGAGCTCACCGCGCTCGTGTCCAAGATCGCCACCGACTCCGCAGCCGGCATTGCCGCGTTCGCAGTGGCAGCCGCGATGTACGTGGCGACCGGTTTGCTCATCGCCTGGGCTGGCGCCACCCTGGAAAAGAAGGCGCGGATACTGCGATGAGCCGGCCGCTGGAAGACATTCTGTTTGGCGCTCCAAGCCCCCGGGCCCAGGCCGTCACGCGGGTAGTGAGCGTGATCGCGGCGGCCGTGCTGCTCGGGCTGGCTGCGGGTATCGTGTTCCGGTTCCATTCCGCGGGGCAGCTCGACGCCCGGTTCTGGAAGTTCTTCGCCTGGCCGACGACCTGGGCCTTCCTGGCCGAAGGCCTGCTCGGAACCATGGCGTCGGCGACGATGGCCGCCGTCATCGCGCTGGCCCTCGGACTGGTGCTGTTGCTGGGGCGCCTGGCGCGACCGCGGCTCGTGCGTTGGCCGAGTGTCGCGGCCATCGAGTTCCTGCGTGGCACGCCGACGCTGCTGCTCATCTATGTGTGTTTTCTGGTGCTGCCGCAGATCGGCATCAAGCTCGGCACCTACTGGATGCTCACGCTGCCCATCAGCCTCGGCACCGCCGCCGTGGTGGCCGAGGTCTACCGCGCGGGTGTGCTCGCCGTGCCGCGCGGCCAGACCGATGCGGCGCGGAGTCTCGGGCTGACCGAAGCTCAGGTTTTTTTCTTCGTCGTCTTTCCCCAGGCCCTTCGCTACATTGTCCCGGCACTGGTCGCGCAACTGGTCATCGTGGTCAAGGACACCACCTTCGGCTACGTCGTCACCTATGGTGAACTCATGCAGAACGCCAAGGTGCTCATCGCCAACTACCACGCGCTGGTGCCCGTGTATCTCGTGGTGGCGGTGCTTTATTGCCTGGTGAACTACGCGATATCCAGGGCGAGCCAACGGCTCGGTGGGCCGATGCATTGACCGTCATCAGGCTGCTCACGTGTCGGTGACGCGGCGCTCTGGCAATACAATGCCCGCTGTCCTCCCTGTAGTTCAATGGATAGAACGAGTGCCTCCTAAGTGCTAGATGTGGGTTCGATTCCCGCCGGGGGGACCAAAACACCCATGTCGTCTTTTGCATCATCGCGGCGCGGCGCGCTGTCCGCGCTGCTCGTCACCATCCTGATCTGGGCGTACAGCTGGATCGTGATGAAGCAGGTGTTGGCACACACCGGGCCTCTCGATTTCGTGGCGCTGCGTTTTCTGCTGGGA
>DATNBD010000018.1:0-4585 GCA_035572155.1 Rhodoferax sp. | reverse complement strand
TCGTAGCCCTGGAACACCGGCTGCCAGTAGGGCTCGTGGGTCTTGCCCAGGTCAAGCGCGGCGCCGATGGCCGGGATGTGCGAGGTATAGACGCTGGCGGAAATGTGGGCCATGTTCAGGCCTTCGCTCTCTGGCCGGCATGGCCTTGGGGTTGGTGCTGCGGCTGCGCATCGCCGTCTTCGCCGGTGCGGCGATTGCCTTCGACCGAGCGGCCGCCGTGGATCATCATGTCGCGGTACTCCTCCTCCGTCATGCCGGTCATGCTGCCGGCCATCTGCTGGAAGCTCTTGCCGTCGGTCGCGCCGATCTTGGCCAGAAAGTAGATGTTGCCGCCCAGGTGGATGCACTGGTTCAGGTCGCGCGCGAGCACGGCCTGCTTCTGCGCCTCGGTCATGGGCCACTCGTCCAGGTAGGCCCGCTCGCCGGCCTTGAAGCGCTCGCGGTTCGTGGCCTTCATGAGCGACATGCAGAACTGGTTCAGGTGGTAGCCCTTGCGCGATTGCTCGGCGTCGAAGATGGTGGTACCCGGAACGTCCAGGTAGGGTTTTTCAAGTGACATATCAGGCTCCCCAATACAGGCGGTTCGGATTGTCCACCAGCAGTTTTCGCTGCTGCTCTGGCGCCGGCGCGATGTGCGGGATGAAGTCCACCAGCAGGCCGTCATCGGGCATGTGGTCCTTCAGGTTCGGATGCGGCCAGTCGGTGCCCCAGAGCACGCGATCCGGGAACTCGTTCACGATGTGCCGCGCAAACGGAATCACGTCGCGGTAGGCGCTGCGCTCGCCGTTCAAAGCTCTGGGGCCGGTCACGCTCAGGCGCTCCGGGCAGGTAACCTTGCTCCAGACGTTGCCGTGCTCGCGCATGAACTTCAGGAACAGGCTGAACTCGGGGCCGTCCACCGGCTTGCTCACATCGGGACGGCCCATGTGGTCCACCACCACGGTGGTCGGCAGCGCGGTGAAGAAGTCCCACAGTTCCGGCAGGTCCACCGCCTCGAAATAAATCACCACGTGCCAGCCCCATTGGGCGATGCGGCCGGCAATTTCCAGCAGCTCGTCCCGGGGTGTGAAGTCCACCAGGCGCTTGACGAAGTTGAAGCGCACGCCGCGCACGCCGGCATCGTGCATGGCCTGCAGTTCGCCATCGCTCACGCTGCGCTTGATGGTGGCTACGCCGCGCGCGCGGCCGTTGGCGGCCCGCAGCGCATCGAGCAGCGCGCTGTTGTCGGCGCCGTGGCAGGTGGCCTGCACGATCACGTTCTTCTCGAAACCCAGGTGGTCGCGCAGTGCGAACAGCTGGGCCTTGCTCGCGTCGCAGGGCGTGTATTTACGCTCGGGTGCATAGGGAAATTCGGCGCCAGGGCCAAACACATGGCAATGCGCATCCACCGCGCCCGCGGGCAGCTTGAATGTCGGTTTGGACGGGCCCGCGTACCAGTCGAGCCAGCCGGGGGTTTTTTCAAAATTCATTTCAGATTCTCCAGCCCGTTCGCCTTGAGCTTGGCCCGTTCTGAGCTTGCCGAAGGATCGAAAGGCAGCTTCGACGGGCTCAGCCCGAACGGACAATCAGTCGATGTACTTGAGGCCAAGCTTTTCCAGCGGCTCGCGGAACTTGTACAGATCCAGGCCCAGCACGCCGGCAGCGAATTTGGCGCGTTTTTCACCCTCGAAACTCTCGCGCTTTTCGGCCGCATCGGCGACCTGGCCGGCGATCGCTGCGGGCACCACGACCACGCCGTCCGCGTCGGCCACCACCACGTCGCCCGGGTTCACCAGCGCGCCGGCGCAGACAACGGGAATGTTCACCGAGCCCAGCGTCGCCTTGATCGTGCCCTTGGCATGAATCGCGCGGCTGAACACCGGGAAGTCCATTTTTTCGAGTTCCTGCACGTCGCGGCAACCGGCGTCGATGACCAGGCCCCGGGCGCCGCGCGCCTTGAAGCTGGTCGCCAGCAGATCGCCGAAGAAGCCATCGAAGTTGTCAGTGGTGCAGGCGGCCACGGCCACATCGCCGGGTTGCAACTGCTCGGCCGCCACGTGCATCATCCAGTTGTCGCCCGGCTGCAGCAGGATGGTTACCGCCGTGCCGCACAGGCGGGCGCCGGGGTAGATGGGGCGCATGTACGGCTTCATCAGGCCGACGCGGCCCATCGCCTCGTGCACGCTGGCAACGCCGAAGTGCGAGAGTTTCTCGACCACGGCCTTGTCGGCGCGCACGATGTTGCGTTTCACGATACCCAGCTGATTCATGCTCATGGTGAGTCTCCTTGTGTGATTACTTGTGTGATTACTGGCCCTTGGCCTTCAGTGCGGCGTCCAGCCGCGGAAACACCCGGCGCGCGTTGCCTTCATAGATCTGATGGCGGTCGGCCGCGCTCAGGATCTTGCAGGCCTCGATGTAGCGCTTGGTGTCGTCGTAATAGTGGCCCGTCTCGGGGTCGATGCCGCGCACGGCGCCGATCATCTCCGACGCGAACAGCACGTTCTTCACCGGGATCACGGTGTTGAGCAGGTCGATGCCGGGCTGGTGGTAGACGCAGGTGTCGAAGAAGATGTTGTGCAGCAGGTGCTCGGACAGCAGCGGCTTCTTGAGTTCCTGCGCCAGGCCGCGAAAGCGCCCCCAGTGGTAGGGCACCGCGCCGCCGCCGTGCGGGATCAGGAAGCGCAGCGTCGGGAATTCCTTGAACAGGTCCGAGGTCAGACACTGCATGAAGGCCGTGGTGTCGGCGTTCAGATAATGCGCACCGGTCGTGTGGAAGGCAGGGTTGCAGCTGGTGCTCACGTGGATCATCGCGGGGATGTCGTACTCGACCATCTTCTCGTAGATCGGGAACCAGTGCCTGTCGGACAGCGGCGGCGAGGTCCAATGGCCGCCGGAAGGGTCGGGGTTCAGGTTGATGCCGACGTTGCCGTATTCCTTCACGCATTTCTCAAGCTCGGGAATGCAGGTCCTGGGGTCCACACCCGGCGACTGCGGCAGCATGGCGGCCGGGATGAAGTGGTCGGGAAACAGCTGCGACACCCGGAAGCACAGCTCGTTGCATATCGCGGCCCAGGTCTGTGACACCTCGAAGTCGCCGATGTGGTGCGCCATGAAGCTCGCGCGCGGGCTGAAGATGGTGAGGTCGGAGCCGCGCTCACGCATTTTGGCAAGCTGGTTGGCCTCGATCGATTCGCGCAGCTCGTCGTCGCCGATCTTGAGGTCCGCCACTTTGGGCATGCCGGCGGGATCCTTGATGCCGGCAATTTGCCGATTGCGCCAGTTCTCCAGCGCCTTGGGCGCCGTCGTGTAGTGGCCGTGACAGTCGATGATCATGGTGGCGTTCCTCTGAAATCAAGGGATCGTTGAATCAGGAATTCAATATAGCGCTCGCAAAGGCGCCCTGCGGAGCCGGCTGAAAACCGTCTGTTCAGCGGCATACCCATGTGATTGATTGTGGTCGCCCGCACACTCGAAATGAAGGGGATGGCGCCACTAGCAGATATATCATTCGGGCATGGCCGAATCAACCTTGTTCAGCAATTGTTTTCCATGGACCTGAGGCAGATCGAGTATTTCGTGCGGGTCGCTGAGCTGGGCAGCTTCACGCGCGCCTCCGTCGTGCTCGACGTGGCGCAGCCGGCGCTGAGCCGGCAGGTGCGGCTGCTTGAGGTCGAACTGCGGCAGACCCTGCTGGTGCGCAATGGCCGCGGCGCCAGCCCCACCGAGGCCGGCAAGCTGTTGCTGGAACACGGCCGCGGTATCCTGCACCAGGTCGAGCGTGCGCGCGAGGAGCTGGGCCGGGTACGCGGCGCGCTGGCCGGCCGGGTCGCGCTGGGTCTGCCGCCCAGCATCGCCAAGGTGCTGACGGTGCCGCTCATGCGCGCCGCGCGCTCGCGCCTGCCCGATGCCGTGCTGTCGATCAGCGAAGGCCTGTCGGTGTCGCTGCGCGAAGCACTGGTCACGGGCCGGCTTGACGTCGCCCTGCTGTACAACACACTGCCCGCGCCGGGGGTCGAGGTCACACCGCTGCTGCAGGAAGATCTGTTTCTGGTGCAGCGCCGACCTGCCGCCTCGCGCCGCGCACGTGCCGCGCCGGTCAAGCTGCGCGAGCTGGCCGCGATTCCGCTCGTGATCCCGACCCGGCCCAACGCCATGCGCATGCTGGTCGAGTCGGAACTGGCCCAACTCGGCTGCCGGCCCCAGATCGCATTGGAGATCGACGGTGTGCCCGCGATCCTGGACCTGGTGGCCGATGGCGCCGGCAGCGCCGTGCTGTCCAGGAACGCCGTGGCCACCTCGGGCAGGACATCCACCTACACCATCCGGGCGATCCAGGCACCGTCGCTGCGCAGCACGCTGTCGCTCGCGGTCAGCTCGCTGCGCCCCGCCACGCTGACGCAGCAGGCCATGTTGGCGCTGCTGCGCGAAACCCTGGGCACAGTGTTCGCCTTGCCCTGAATCACATTCGAATTCACCTTTTCAGCAGCGCAGCGCAACAATGGCCCGAGGCATGCACCAGGGCCCCGCAGTCGATGCTCAAGAGACCCGCTTGAAGTGGTTGGCGTCGGTGTGGTGCATGAGCCCCCTGCCCTTGATCTGGAGT
>DATNBD010000017.1:0-2412 GCA_035572155.1 Rhodoferax sp. | reverse complement strand
GCTGACGCGTTCATGGCAAAGATCGTGGCAGGCGTTGCATGCGGCGCCCGCAGCCGGCCTGTTCGAACAACTGGTCGCCTGCTACGAGGAACCCCATCGCAGGTATCACACACTCTTGCATCTGGGTGAATGCATTGAACGGCTGGGGCCTGTGCTGAGCCTGGCCGGGCACCCGGGCGAGGTGGAAGTGGCGCTATGGTTTCACGATGCCGTGTACGACCCCCGGCGGCAGGACAACGAGGCGCAAAGTGCGCTTTGGGCCAGACAAGCGTTGGAAGCGGCCGACCTGCCCGGCGAGGCCCCGTCGCGCGTTGAATCGCTCATCATGGCTACGCGGCATTCGGTGCTTCCCGAAACACCGGACGAGGATCTTCTGGTGGACGTGGACCTTTCCATCCTCGGGTCCGCGCCCGCCCGATTCACCGAATACGAGGCTCAGGTACGGGAAGAATACGACTGGATTCCCGGCGCGCAGTTCCGGCGCGGGCGTGCCGCGATCCTGGAGGGGTTCCTGGGCCGCGCCGCCATTTATCGCACCGAACATTTCCAGCACCTGTGCGAAGCGCAGGCCCGGCAGAATCTGAAGCGATCCCTTCGCGTTTTGCAGATGAAATAAATATATGATATTATTTCACCTGATGGATATTCGATGGTGTTTCGGGGGAGCTTAATGGCACACAAGCAAATGGCAAGCGCGATGCCCGAATCGGCCGGCGCGGCGCATGCCGTCCTCACCCGGGCGACCTTGCGCTCCGCGAAGCTGCTCGGCCTGAGCAACCATGATCTGGCCAAGTCCGTGGGATTGAGCGAAGCCAGCGTGTCGCGCATGACCACCGGAGCGAAGGTTCTGGAGATCGGCACCAAACCGGCCGAATTGGCCGCACTGGTCGTGCGCGTGTACCGCTCTCTCGATGCGCTGGTAGGCAACAGCGACATCAACCGCGAATTGTGGATGGGCACCTACAACCAGGCGATCAACGCGATCCCGAAGGAGGCCATCCAGTCCGCGCAGGGGCTGGTGCGCGTGGTCGCGTATCTGGATGGCGCACGCGCCCTTTCATGAGTTTGGCGCCCTGGAAAAGCGGCTGGTTCGACCGGGCAACGCCTGCGAAACGCATGCTTTGGCGCGCTGTCGAGGCGCAGCATCTCGTGGCTACCATGCGGCTGGTCGACAACCTGGCCGAACAACGCTTGCTCGAGCAAATCCTGGAAGAGAGCAAGCCACCGCTGCCGGTGCAGGCCGCGGGGTCGAACTATTTGATCTTCACGCCGTTTCGGTATGTCTCGCCGCAAGCCTCCCGGTTTCGCGCGGCGAACGACCCCGGGATCTGGTATGGCGCCGACGAGCCCCAGACCGTCGCCGCTGAGCTGGCCTACTGGCGCTGGAAGTTCCTGAACGACTCGGACGGTTTGCGAGACGCCCAGGTGGTGACCGAGCACACCTTTTTTCAGGCCCGGTTCACAGGCATGGAACTCGATCTGACGGCCCCGCCGTGGGCATCGCTTCGGCCGATCTGGCGCGCTGGCAACGACTACTCGCATTGCCAGCAACTCGCTCAGGCCGTGCGCGCGCTACCTGCGCCCGCCATCGCGGCCATTCGCTACGAATCCGCCAGGCGGGAGCAAGGCTGCTGCGCGGCCGTGTTCCAGATCAAATCGCTGCGCCTGCCCACAACGCACCCCAAGCAGACCTGGGTCTGCAAGACCACCCGGCACCTTGTCATGCTCAGCCACGACAGAGATGCGTTCGAGTATTCGTTCGGCGATCCTGTCAGGCGGCCGCCAATCGTTTGAGGCCGGCCCTCAAACCAGCACGCGCTCGATCCCGCCGGCATTCGCGGCCGCCACATACTCGGGCAGCCACTGTCCGCCCAGAATCTTGTTCGCCATCTCGATCACGATGTAGTCGGCCTCGAGCAGGCCGTTCTGCAGATCGTCGCCATAGCGCTTGAGTCCCTGCAGGCAGCTCGGGCAGCTGGTCAGGATCTTCACGTTGTCCTTCTCGCCCACCAGGCCGGCGTCGCGCAGCATGGTCTCGCTCTGGCGCAACTCCTCTTCCTTGCGAAAGCGCACCTGGGTCGCGATGTCGGGCCGCGTCACGCCCAGCGTGCCGGACTCGCCGCAGCAGCGCTCGCTCTTGAACACGTTGTCGCCCAGCAGCGCCTTCACGGTTTTCATCGGCTCCTGCAGCTTCATGGGCGTATGACAGGGGTCGTGGTACAGGTAAGCACCGCCGCCGGGCAGCGTGATGCCTTTTTCCAGCAGATACTCGTGGATGTCGATGATGCGGCTGCCCGGGAAGATCTTGTCGAACTCGTAGCCCTGCAGCTGGTCGTAGCAGGTGCCGCAGCTCACCACCACGGTCTTGATGTCCAGATAGTTCAGCGTGTTGGCCACGCGGTGGAACAGCAC
>DATNBD010000016.1:0-18818 GCA_035572155.1 Rhodoferax sp. | reverse complement strand
CCCGGCGCGCAGGACTGGCCGCGCTTCACCACCAACCAGAGCGAGCGTTTCGAGGCGCGCCTGTCGATGGTGGAAGTGCTCGATTCGCCCAGCCTGTTCTTTGCGGGCATGGCCGGCAGCCGCCTGCCGATCGCAGTGGCGCACGGCGAAGGCTTCGCCAATTTCAAACACCGGGGCGATGCCAGCCGGGCGATCGCCGCAATGCGCTTTACCGACAACGCAGGCAGAGCCACCGAAGCCTATCCGTTCAACCCCAACGGCAGCCCCGGCGGCCTGACGGCGGTGACGACCAAGGACGGCCGCTTTACGGCCATGATGCCGCACCCCGAGCGCGTGTTCCGCAACATCCAGATGAGCTGGACCTCGGGGGACCGGAGCGCGTTCAGCCCCTGGCTACGGATCTGGCGGAACGCGCGGCGCTGGGTCGGTTGAACCGGGCGTTGCGGCGGGCCGAGCGGATTCAGCCGCGCAGGAACGCCTCGATGCTGGTGGCCAGCGCAATCGGGGTTTCATGCATCGGATAGTGGCCGGCGTTGGCCATTTCCTCCAGCACCGCGTTCGGGTACCAGCGCATGAAGGTCTCCTGCATCACGGGCACGCCCAAGGCAGGGTTGTGCTCGCCGGCGATTACCTTGATTGGCACCGGGTTGCCCTGGATCTTCGCGTGGAAGTCGGTTTCGGCCCAGGACGGCAGGTAGGAGCCAACGGCTTCCTCGTCCGAATTCGCGAACGAGGAGGCCACCATCTGCTCCAGCCAGGCATCGCACAGGCGCAGGCCGGTGGTCATGTCGATGATGCGCTTGCGCACCGCCGTGTCGCCGGCCGCGCGCCGAAACAGCGCCAGCATCGCGTCGTTGTGCGGAAAGCCGCTGGCCGGCACCGGCGCGATCGCCACCATGCGTTCGACCCGCTGGGGTGCCTGCACCAGCACACGCTGCGCCGCGGTGCCGCACATCGAATGGCCGATTAGCGAGAACCGCTCCCAGCTCAGCCCGTCGGCCAGCGCCAGGGCGTCCTGCGCGACCTGCTCCATCGTGTACGGTCCGCCGCCGCCCTTCATGCCACCATAACCACGGCAGTCCATGAACGCATAGGTGAAGCCGTGCGTGTCGAGCACATCCGCCATCGGCCCCCAGCCACCGCCATGGCCGAACCAGCCGTGCAGGGCTATCACCTTGCGTGGGCCGCTGCCGATCAACAGATGGGTGTTCATGGTGGGTATCTCCTGCGAGTGTCTGCAAACTGGGGGTTGGATCAATTATCCACCTGGCAATCGGGTATGGTCCACGCATGGACATGATGCCCTCGCGCGCAAAGCCACCTCTCGCGGATGCACCGGCGCGGTTGCGCTTCGACGCGGTCGATGCGCTACGCGGGGGCGCGATCGTCTGGATGACGGCGTTTCACTTCTGTTTCGATCTGAACTATTTTGGCTACTGGCGGCAGAACTTTTATGTCGATCCGCTGTGGACCTGGCAGCGCACCGCCATCGTGAGCCTGTTCCTGTTCTGCGCCGGACTGGGGCAAGCCATCGCCACGCAGCAGGGGCAGAGCTGGCAGCGCTTTTGGCGGCGCTGGGCGCAGGTGGCGGGCTGCGCGCTGCTGGTCAGCGCGGGCTCCTACTGGATGTTTCCGAAAAGCTTCATCTACTTCGGGGTGCTGCACGGCATCGCCGTGATGCTGATCGTGGTGCGCCTGCTCGCGCCGTGGGGGCGCCGGCATCCGGTTCGCCTGTGCGTGCTCGGTGCGCTCGCGATTGCAGCGAAATTCGTAGCAGCTTATGCAATGAATATAGGGGCTTTGGCCCCTATTGCTGAAATTTTCAATGGCAGGACGCTGAACTGGCTGGGTCTGATCACGCACCTGCCCATCACGGAAGACTATGTGCCGGTCTTTCCCTGGCTCGGCGTGATACTTTGGGGTCTGGCGTGTGGCCAGTGGCTGCTCGCGCATCGTCCGCGCCGGCTTGCCATGGCCGTGCCGCGGCGCGCCGCGGTGCTCACCTGGCTGGGCCGGCACAGCCTGGCCTGGTACATGGTGCACCAGCTGGTGCTGTTCGGGGCGCTCGCGCTGATCGGCTGGGCGCGGGCATGAAAAAGCGCGGCTTTGGGCCGCGCTTGCTGAAATGTGCGAAGCCAACGCCTCGCGCGGTTTACTCGATCTTCGCCTTGGAGCGCAGATCTTCTTCGAATTTGGCCAGCTTTTGCTGCTCCAGTTGCTGCACGATTTGCGGTTTCACTTCGTCCATCGTAGGCAGCTTGGCGGCCCGCACGTCGTCCAGACGGATAATGTGATAGCCATACTGGGTCTGGACCGGCGACTCGGTGAACTGGCCCTTCTTCAGCTTGATCATGGCGTCCGAGAACGGCTTGACATAGCTGTCCGCGTTGGCCCAGCCCAGATCACCTCCCTTGGCGCCGGAGGCGGTGTCGATGGACGACTTCTTGGCGAGATCGTCAAACTTCGCGCCCTTCTTGAGCTGGGCAATGATGGCATTCGCCTGCGCTTCGGTCTTCACCAGGATGTGATGCGCGTGATATTCCTGCCCGCTGTTGGCGGCCACGAACTTGTCATACGCCGCCTTGACTTCGGCGTCCGTCACCGGGTTCTTTTTCTGGAAGTCGGCAAACAGGTCGCGAATCAGGATGGTCTGGCGCGCCAGCTCCATCTGGTTCTTGAAGTCCGGCGTCGCATCCAGCCCGCGCTTTTGTGCCTCCTGCATGAAGACCTCGCGGGCGATGACCTCGGTCTTGATCTGCGCCGCGATCTCCGGCGTGATTTTCTGGCCCGATGCCTCCACCTGCTGGGTCAGCGCATCGACGCGAGATTGCGGCACCGGCTTGCCGTTCACGATCGCGACGTTTTGCGCCACCGCGGGCAGCGCGAGCGCGCCCAGAAAAGCCGCCGCTGCAAACGCGGACAAGAAATGCTTCTTCATAGATTTTCCTCAGGAATGATCGGGATAAAATGGGGGTGCCGCCCGCGCGGCAAGGTTCAGGACACGGGCCTAGAGCACTTCAATGGCAATGGCATGAGCGCCCTGGTCAATGAATTCTTGCAGCGCATCATACACAAGGCGGTGCCGCGCCACGCGCGTACGGCCGGTAAACAGCGGTGACGAAATGCGTACCCGGAAATGCGATCCATGGCCCGCCTCGTTGGCGCCCGAATGGCCCAGATGCGCAGCGCTTTCATCGAGCACTTCGAGTTGGGTGGGCGCGAGCCTCTGCTGCAGGCGCTCCTTCATCGCCTGCGCGCTGATCGGCGCGATTTTCGTGGGGGGCATGTTGCCGGTACTCATGAGTCGCCGGCCTCGCCCGTCTTGATGTATTTGCCAAGAAACAGTGCCTGGCCAATCACGAACAGCACCATCAATCCGAGCCCACCGAACAACTTGAAGTTGACCCAGGTATTCAGGTCGTAGTGAAAGGCCACCCACAGGTTGAGCACGCCCATCACGGCGAAGAAGCCAGTCCAGCTCCAGTTCATGGCGCGCCAGGCGTTGTCCGGCAATTCCATCTGCGCGCCCATCAGGGATTTGAGCAGGTTCTTCTTGAACACGAGCTGCCCGACCAGCAGCGCGCCGCCCATGATCCAGTACAGCGCGGTGGGCTTCCATTTGATGAAGGTGTCGTTGTGCGAGATCAGCGTGGCGCCGCCAAACAGCACGATCACGCCCAGGCTGATCCATTGCATCGGCTCGACCTTGCCGTGTCGGGTGTAGAGGTAGCCGATCTGAACGAGCGTGGCGGCGATGGCCACTGCGGTCGCGACATAAATGCCCGCGAACTTGAAGGCCACGAAGAACAGGATGATCGGGAAAAAGTCGAGAAAGAGCTTCATTTGGGCGTGAAGTCTAACGAAGCCGAATTCATGCAGTAGCGCAGGCCGGTCGGCGCCGGGCCGTCTTCAAAGACGTGACCCAGGTGCGCGCCGCATTCGGCGCACAAGGTTTCGGTGCGCAGCATGCCCAGGCTGCGATCTGCGTGCTCTTCGATCGCGCCGGGCTGCGCTGCCTGCGAAAAGCTCGGCCAGCCGCAGCCGGCGTCGAACTTGGTGCTGGAGTCGAACAGCTTGGCGCCGCAGCAGACGCAGGCGTAAGTGCCGACCTGCCAATGGTCGTCGTACTTGCCAGTGTGGGGCCGCTCGGTGGCCGCGTGGCGCGTGACCTCGAAGGCGACCGGTTCGGCCCCTTTCTGGGCCAGCAGCGCCTTCCATTCGGCCTCGGTTTTCTCAATCTTGTGGCTCATGATGAACAGCTGATCTCTATGGTGGATGCCCATTCGGGCGGGAAGTCGGCGTCACTGTCAAACCCGGGGTGTTCGTCAAATGGGGTTTCCAGCAGGCGCTGCAAGGTATGGACCGCGGAAAAGTCCTTTTGTTTCGCGAGCCGGATGGCCTGTTCTCCCAGGTGGTTGCGCAGCACGTACTTGGGATTCGTTTTGAGCATCAAATCGCCAGCCTGCCCATACCCGGTATCGGTAAGCCGCTCTGAATATTGAAGCAACCAGTGATCGAACGCGGGCCGGTCCAGGAACAGGTCGCGCACCGAATCGTCCGGCTGTGGCGCACCGGCGTGCGCACGCCGGCTGACCCAATGGCTGAGCCGGCGCCAGAAAATGGTGTAGTCGACACGGTCCCTGGCCAGCAGCTGGAACGTGGATTCGATCAGCGCCAGGTCGCCGGGCCGCTCATCCAGCAGCCCCAGTTTGGCGCGCATGCGCGCAGCCAACTCCAGCGGGAAAACCGTTTTGTAGGATTCGAGCGCGGCCAGCGCCAGCTCCTGCTCGCCAATCAGCGGCAGCAGTGCGCGCCCCAGGCAATACAGGTTCCAGTAGGCGACGTTGGGCTGCTGGTTATAGGCGTAGCGGCCCTGCTGGTCCGAATGGTTGCAGATGTGCGCCGGGTCGAATGCGTCGAGAAACTGGAACGGGCCATAGTCGATGGTCAGGCCCAGGATGCTCATGTTGTCCGTGTTCATGACGCCGTGGCAAAAGCCTACCGCCTGCCATTGCGCGATCATACCGGCGGTACGCTCGCTCACGCGCTCCAGCAGTGCGGCGTAGGGGTTGCCGGCAAACTTGTTCGTGTCGCGGCATTCGGGGTAGAACCGGTCGATCACGTAGTCGGCCAGCGTCTTGAGCGGCCCATGCTGTTCGAGTGCCGAGAAGTGCTCGAAATGACCGAAGCGGATGAAGCTGGGCGCTGCGCGCGTGACCACGGCTGAGGTCTCGATTTCCTCCCGGCGCACGGGGTCATCGGAGCCGGTGACGCACAGTGCACGCGAGGTGGGAATGCCCAGCGCATGCATGGCCTCGCTGCACAGGAATTCACGAATGCTGGAGCGCAACACGGCGCGGCCGTCGCCCATGCGGGAGTAAGGCGTGAGTCCGCTGCCCTTGAGTTGAACTTCGTAGCCGGACGTGGTTTCGCCCAGCAGCAGCGCACGGCCGTCGCCCAGCTGCCCGGCCCAGACACCGAACTGATGCCCGCTGTACACGCTGGCCAGCGGCTGCGTGCCGGCGATGGGCCCATTGCCGGAGAACGCCTCCAGCGCGCCGGGCGATTCGAACCAGGAAGGCGCCAGACCCAGCGCGCGCGCGACAGCGGCGCTGCGTCCCACCCAATACGGCGCAGCCAAGGGCCGCGGCGTGAGCGCCGTGTAGAACTCGGGGCCGAGCTGCGCAAAGCTGTTGCGCCACTGCACACCCAGGTCCATCGCCACCACGCGTTCTTCAACCATGTCCATCGCTCTATTGTCCCGCAGTTGACCGATACCCCGCACACGCTGGGCAATTTCCCGTGCATGGCCATCAGGTCTGGGCGATACTATTGTTTGGCAAATTTTGTTACACAGGAGACTCCCATGCTGGGCTTGATGCAGAGCGAACCGTTACTGATTTCCTCGTTGATCGACTTTGCCGAGCGCCATCATGGCGACGTCGAAATCGTCTCGCGCAGGGTCGAGGGTGATATTCATCGCTGCACCTACAAGAACGTGGCGGCGCGCTCGCGCCAGGTCGCAAATGCGCTGGACGCCATGAAGGTCGCGCAGGGGGACAGGGTGGCCACGCTGGCCTGGAACGGCTACCGCCATCTGGAGCTGTACTTTGGCGTGAGCGGTTCGGGCCGCGTGCTGCACACCCTGAACCCGCGCCTGGCGCCCGACCAGATCGCCTGGATCGCCAACCACGCCGAAGACCGGGTGCTGTGCTTCGACATGACGTTCCTGCCGCTGGTGCAGGCCTTCCACGGCAAGTGCACGACGGTCAAGCAGTATGTCGCGCTGTGCGATGCCGACAAGCTGCCCCAGGACAGCGGCATCCCGGGGCTGATCAGCTATGAGGCGTGGATTGGCGCGCAGCCGTCCACCTATCACTGGCCCAGCTTCGACGAGAACACGGCCTCAAGCATGTGCTACACCAGCGGCACCACGGGCAACCCCAAGGCCGCGCTGTACAGCCACCGCTCCACCCTCCTGCACGCCTATGCCGCCGCGCTGCCGGACGTGATGTGCCTGTCCGCGCGCGACGCCATCCTGCCGGTCGTGCCGATGTTCCACGTGAACGCCTGGGGCATTCCTTATTCGGCCGCGATGACCGGCGCCAAACTCGTGTTTCCGGGCCCGGCGATGGATGGCAAGTCAATCTACGAGTTGATGGAGAACGAAAAGGTCAGCTATGCCGCCGGCGTGCCCACGGTGTGGCAGATGCTCCTGGCCCACATGCAGGCGGGCGGCCTGCGCTTCTCGACGCTCAAGCGCACCGTGATCGGCGGCTCAGCCTGTCCGCCGGCCATGATCGAGACGTTCAACGAAAAATACGGCGTGGAGGTGCTGCACGCCTGGGGCATGACCGAAATGTCGCCGCTGGGCACGCTATGCACGCTGAAGAATAAGCACCTGGGCCTGCCCGCCGACGAGAAGATGAATATCCGACTGAAGCAGGGCCGCGCGATCTACGGCGTCGATATGAAGATCGTCGGCGACGATGGCAAAGAATTGCCGTGGGACGGCGTGGCCTTTGGCGACCTGTATGTCAGGGGCCCGTGGGTGGTGCGCGAGTACTTCAAGGGCGAAGGCGGCAATCCGCTGGTGAAGGACGAACATGGCGTGGAATGGTTCCCCACCGGCGACGTGGGCACCATCGATGCGGACGGCTACCTGCAGATCACGGACCGCAGCAAGGATGTGATCAAGTCAGGGGGCGAGTGGATCAGTTCGATCGACATCGAGAACATCGCCGTGGCGCACCCGGCGGTGGCGATGGCGGCCTGCATTGGCGTCAAGCACCCCAAGTGGGACGAGCGTCCCCTTCTGGTCGTGGTCAAGAAGCCGGGCATGGAGGTCACGGCCGCGGAACTTATCAAGTTTTATGAGGGCAAGACCGCCAAGTGGCAGGTGCCCGATGACGTGGTATTTGTCGACGCCATCCCGCTGGGCGCCACCGGCAAGATGCTGAAAACGCGGCTGCGCGAGATGCTCAAGGATTACAAGCTGCCGAACACCTGAAGATTCGAAAGTTGACGCCAAGTTCCGCGGCAACGAGCGTTGCGGCAACAGGCGTCGCGCAGGTGATAGCACCTAGGACAATCCCTGTATGCTGCGGTGCAAAAAGCTGGTTACGCTCGCATGTCTTTATTTCCAACCAACAGGAGACATCTGATGAAATTTACCTTCAAACTGGTCGCTGCATCCGCCGTCATGGCCATGGCTGGCGCCGCCTTTGCGCAAAGCGGCCAGACGGTCAAGATTGCGATGATTGAGGGCTTCTCGGGCCCCTTTGCGAATGTAGGAATGAACCAGCTCCATAGCTGGCAGTACGCCGCCCAGGAGCTGGGTGGCAAGAACAACCCGGCAGGAGTGACGTTTCAAATCGTCCCATTCGACTCCGGTGGCTCACCCCAGAATGCGGTGACCCAACTCAAGGCGGCCATTGACCAGGGCTTCCGATATATCACGCAGGGGAATGGCTCCGGTGCGGCGCTGGCGCTGTCACAAGCCGTGACCAAGTACAACGAGCGCAACCCCGGCCATGAGGTTGTGTACATGAACTACGCAGCCATCGACCCAGGGCTGACCAACCAGGACTGCAGCTTCTGGCATTTCGAACTCGACGCCAACGTCATGATGAAGATGGAGGCGCTCACGTCCTTCATCAAGGATCAACCGCAGGTCAAGAAGATCTACCTGCTGGACCAGGACTACTCGTATGGCCGCGACATGTCCAAGTTCTTTCAGAAGTACATCAAGGAAAAGCGTCCGGATATTCAGATCGTCGGCGATGTTTTCGTGCCGATCGGCCAGGTCAAGGACTTCGCGCCCTATGTGGCCAAGATCAAGGAATCCGGCGCCGACGCGATCATGTCCGGCAACTGGGGCACGGATCTGACGCTGTTCGTCAAGGCACTGGCGCAGGCCGGCGTGAACCTGCCGATCTACACCAACTATGCAGTTGTCTCGGGCACGCCGACCGCCATCGCCGCGCTGGGTGACAAGGCGAATGTCTACGCGGTGGCCTATGGTTACTCGCAGACGACCGGCGAGGTCGGCAAGATCGCCGAAGGCTTCAAGAAGAAATACAACGACGATTTCTACACACAGGCGATCCTGAACGGCATCAACCTGCTGGACGCGGCGATGGCCAAGGTCCACTCGACCGATCCGAAGAAGGTGGCGTTCGCCATGGAAGGTCTGACGATTCCGAGCTGGGCCAGCGACGTGACAATGCGCAAGTCGGATCACCAGCTCCAGCAAGCCATGTTCATCACCAAATGGGAGAAGGTGAGCAAGAAGTACCCCTACAGCCAGGAGAACACGGGGTACACTTTTGCACCGATCAAGGAATTCCCTCCTTACGTTGCCAGCACGCCCACCAGCTGCCAGATGAAGCGCCCCACCGAGGGTTGAGCGAGCAGCGGCGGAACAAGCCGGGATTGCAGATGCTGTCCCGGCTTTTTTCTTGCTGAACCACGTTGCCATCACTGTCACTGACCACACGGGTACGCCATGGAGTTCTACACCATCTCCTTATTGAACGGAATCAGCTACGGGCTGCTGCTGTTCATGTTGAGCTCAGGCCTGACGCTGATTTTCAGCATGATGGGCGTGCTCAATTTCGCCCATGCCAGTTTTTACATGCTGGGCGCCTACTTTGCCTACGTCGTGAGCAAGTTGATCGGCTTCTGGCCGGCCCTGGTGATTGCGCCGCTATTGGCGGGGCTCATTGGTGCGGCATTTGAAAAATACTGTCTGCGCCGTGTCCACAAGTTCGGCCACGTGGCCGAGCTGCTGCTGACCTTTGGGCTGAGCTACATCGTGGTGGAACTGGTGCAACTGGTATGGGGCCGCACTTCGGTCGACTACGTGATTCCGTCCGCACTCAGCGGCCCGTTGTTCACGCTGTATGGTTTGCAGTTTCCGATGTACCGCGGGTTCATGATGCTGGTGGCGCTACTGATGCTGCTCAGCATCTGGCTGCTACTCACGCGCACGCGCATCGGCCTGGTGATTCAGGCGGCGCTGACCCATCCGCAGGCGGTCGAATCGCTGGGGCACAACGTGCCGCGCGTCTTCATGCTGGTATTTGGCGGCGGCGCGGCATTGGCGGGGCTGGCCGGCGTCATCGGCGGCAATGCGTTCATCACGGAGCCCGGCATGGCGGAGGCGGTGGGCACCATCATTTTTGTGGTCGTGGTGGTGGGTGGCATGGGCTCGCTGGCGGGGGCGTTTCTGGCTTCCTTGCTGATCGGCATCATCCAGACGCTGGCGGTCGGCATCAACAGTTCGCTCATGGGGCTCGCCGCAGCGCTGGGGCTCCAGATCACACCGGCAACGTTCGGCTATACGGTCTGGAGCATGAAGGTCAGCTCCGTCGCTCCGATCCTGCCGTTCCTGCTGATGGTGCTGATCCTGATTTTCCGGCCCAAGGGCCTCATGGGTACGCGGGAGGGCTGACCACATGCATGCCAACAGCTATCAATTCAAACCGCTCAACGTCGGACGGCTTCTGATCTGGAGCGGATTTGCCTTGCTGCTGATCGTGGCGCCGCTGGTCTTCACCAGCAGCCTGGGCCGAACCCTGCTGAGCCAGATGGGCGTGGCCATCATCGTCTGCCTCAGCTACAACATGCTGCTTGGGCAGGGCGGGATGCTGAGTTTCGGGCACGCGGTGCACTCGGGGCTCGGCGCGTTCCTGGCCATTCATGTACTCACTCTCGTGGACGCCGGCACGCTGCATTTGCCGGTGAGCCTGATTCCGTTGGCCGGCGGCTTGGGAGGGCTCGCGTTTGCCTTTGTTCTGGGCTGGGTCACGACCAAGAAATCCGGCACGACCTTTGCCATGATCACCTTGGGGATCGGCGAACTCGTGGCGGCCATGTCGTTGATGCTCCCCGGGATTTTTGGCGGCGAGGGCGGCATCTCGGGCGACCGGGTAGCCGGAGCCCATCCGCTGGGCATCACGTTCGGCCCGCAAATCCAGCTGTACTACCTGATCGCGATCTATACCTTTGTCTGCACCGGTTTGATGTTCGCCTTCACCGGCACGCCGCTGGGCCGCATGCTCAACGCCGTGCGCGACAATCCTGAACGAGTGGAATTCGTGGGCTACGACACCCAGAAGGTACGCTACTACGCATTTCTCATTGCCGGCTTCTTCGCCGGCATTTCGGGGGGGCTGTCGGCGCTGAACTATGAACTGGTGACCTCCGAGGTGGTCAACGGCTACCATTCGGGTGCCTATCTGCTGTTTACTTTCCTGGGGGGCGCCACGTTCTTTTTCGGCCCCATTATTGGGGGCGTCCTGATGGTGCTGGCCACCGTCGTGTTGAGTGAGCTGACGCGGGCTTGGCTGCTGTATCTGGGGCTGGTGTTCCTGTTCATGGTGATGTATGCCCCCGGCGGCATTGCCAGCCTGATCATGATCAATGTGCGCGTCGCTTCCTTCGGCAGGTTGCGGTCGTTGCTGTTGCATTACCTGGCGCTGGCGGCAACGGCGTTTGTCGCGCTCGTCGGTGCCTCCGCCATGATCGAGATGGTGTACCACGTGCAGTTGAATTCGTTCCAGGGTCCGAGCGTGCCGTTCATGGGGTTCACGCTCGATTCCAGTGCGCTCGCCAGCTGGATTGGCGCCGTGCTAGTGCTCGCGGCCGGGCTGATGCTGTTCGAGTTTTCCCGTCGCAAGTTTGCGGTCAGGTGGAATGCCATCCAGGAATTCATTGCACACGAAATCAAACGTCGGGAGGCTCTGCAAGCATGAATGCCAAGGTGGACGACTTCAAGCCACCAGCCCCAGCCACGTCGGGGGCCGGTGCGGTGGCGCATGCCGGCGGCGTGGACACCCCCTACGCCCTCGAACTCAAGGACCTGCGCAAGAGTTTTGGCAAGACCGAAATCATCCGGGGCGTGAACCTGGCCGTCAAGGCCGGCGAGCGCGTCGCCATCATCGGGCCCAACGGGGCGGGCAAATCCACGCTGTTCAACCTGATCAGCGGGCGCTTCGAGCCGACCAGTGGCGACGTGCTGCTGAATGGCTATCGCATCAACGGCAAACGGGCCTTCGAAATCAACCGCCTCGGCCTGTCGCGCAGCTTCCAGATCACCAATATCTTTCCCAAGCTCAGCGTGTTCGAAAACCTGCGCTGCGGCGTACTCTGGAGCCTGGGATACAAATACACCTTCATCAAATTTCTGAAGAATCTGGACGATGCGAACGAGCGCGCCAATGCGCTGATGAAAATGATCCGGCTTGACCGCAAACGCGACGTGCTGGCCGTCAACCTCACCTACGCCGAACAGCGCGCGCTGGAGATCGGCGTGACGATTGCCGGCGGCGCCAACGTGATTTTGCTGGACGAGCCTACAGCGGGCATGAGCAAATCGGAAACCGCGCGTTTCATCGACCTGATCAAGGAGGTCACTGTGGGCAAGACCCTGCTGACCGTGGAACACGACATGGGCGTGGTGTTCGGCCTGGCCGACAAGATCGCGGTAGTGGTGTATGGCGAGGTCCTGGCCTTCGACGTGCCCGAGGCGGTGCGCGCGAACCAGCGCGTGCAGGAAGCCTATCTCGGCTCATCGGTGGCGGGCCAGCAAGCGGGAGGTTGACATGCTCAAGGTCCACGATCTGCACGCGTTCTATGGTAAGAGCCATGTGCTGCACGGCGTCTCGTTCGAAGTCCACCCCGGCGAAATCGTGGCGCTGCTGGGGCGCAACGGCTCAGGGCGCTCCACCACGGCCAAGGCCATCATGGGGCTGGTGCAATGCGAAGGGTCGCTGCGCTGGAAAGACCAGGAAACGCTGGGCAGGAAAGCCTATGAAATTGCCCACTCCGGCATTGGCTACGTGCCCGAGAGTCGCGATATTTTCCCGGGTTTGACGGTGCAGCAGAACCTGCTGCTGGGCCAGAAAGGCGCGGGCAAGGGCAGCCGATGGTCGTTCGACGACATGTACCGGATGTTTCCGCGCCTGAAGGAGCGCCAGCACACGGAAGCCGGCGTTCTGTCAGGCGGCGAGCAGCAGATGCTGACCCTGTGCCGCACGCTGATGGGTGACCCGGAGCTCATCATCATCGACGAACCCACCGAGGGTCTGGCACCCAAGATCGTCGAACTGGTGGGGGAATACCTCAAGGTGCTCAAGGACCGCGGCATCTCGGTGCTGCTGATCGAGCAGAAGCTGACGATCGCCATGGCGGTGTCGGACCGGACACTCGTCATGGGGCACGGCAGCATCGTGTTTCAGGGCACGCCCGCCACGCTGCGCGCCGACAGCGACATTCGCCGCGAATGGCTCGAAGTCTGAGATCGGCGTAAGCTTGTCCCTGCCGGGACAACGGCATGTTGCGGGGCAGCATAAACTGCCTAAAATCAAAATAGAACGCTCGTTCTTTTTCTTTTTTCAAGGAACACCAGCATGACGGCAGAATACAAAGTTCACGGCGATGTTGCCGTGATCACCCTGAACAATCCCCCGGTCAATGGCCTGGGTCATGCAACCCGGCTCGGCATCACCGATGGCCTGTCCAAAGCCAACGACGATGCGGCCGTCAAGGCCATCGTCATTACCGGTGCCGGCAAGGCCTTTTCGGGCGGCGCCGACATCAATGAATTCGGCACGCCCAAGGCGTTGCAGGAACCCAATCTGCTGAGCGTGATTCTGGCGATCGAGAATTCGTCCAAACCGGTGGTGGCCGCCGTCCATTCGGTCGCCATGGGTGGCGGGCTGGAACTCGCGCTGGGTTGCCACTACCGTATCGCCGCGCCCGGCTGCAACGTGGCGCTGCCCGAGGTCAAGCTGGGCCTGATTCCCGGTGCCGGTGGCACGCAGCGCCTGCCGCGTGTCCTCGGCGTGGAAACGGCCCTGAACATGATCGTGAGTGGCGAGCCCGTCAAGAGCGAGATGCTGGCGTCGCTGCCCGGTCAGAAGCTGTTCGACAAGATGGCGGCCTCGGTGGAGTCGCTGCCCGAGGAAGCCTTGGCCTATGCCCGCTCCGTCGCTGCGGCGCGCCCGCTGCCGCTGGTGCGCAATCTGCCGTGCAAGCACCCGCTGGGCGATGCCTATTTCCAGTTTGCCCGCAACATGGTCTTGGGGCTGGCGAAGAACTTCCCGGCACCCGGCAAATGCGTCGATGCGGTCGAAGCGGCCACCAAGCAAAAGTTCGACGCCGGCATGCTGGCGGAACGCGAGATCTTCATCAACCTGATGTGGACACCCGAATGCCGCGCGCTGCGCCATGTCTTCATGGCCGAGCGCGCTGCCTCCAAAATCCCTGATGTCCCCGCCGATACACCGCAGCGGGCTATTAAATCTATAGCTGTCATCGGCGCCGGCACGATGGGCGGCGGCATCTCCATGAACTTCCTCAACGCCGGCATTCCGGTGAAGATACTGGAGATGAAGCAGGAGGCGCTGGACCGCGGCATCGCCACCATCCGCAAGAACTACGAATCCCAGGTCAAGCGCGGCAAGCTCAAGCAGGACAAGTACGAGCAGCGCATGGCCTTGCTGAGCACCACGCTGGACTACAACGACCTCAAGGACGCCGACATGGTGATCGAGGCGGTGTTCGAGGAAATGGGCGTCAAGCAAAAGGTGTTCGAGAAGCTCGACGAAGTGATGAAGCCCGGCGCGATCCTGGCCTCCAACACCTCGACGCTCGACGTCAACAAGATCGCCGGCTTCACCAAGCGTCCGCAGGACGTGATCGGCACCCACTTCTTCAGCCCGGCCAACGTCATGAAGCTGTTAGAGGTGGTGCGCGGCGCCAAGACGGGCAAGGACGTGCTGGCCACGGTCATGGCGCTGGGCAAGAAGATCAAGAAGACCTCGGTGGTCTCGGGCGTCTGCGACGGCTTCATCGGCAACCGCATGATCGAGCAATACGGCCGCCAGGGTGGCTTTTTGCTGGACGAGGGCTGCACGCCGACGCAGGTGGACAAGGCCATCGAGAAGTTCGGCTTTGCCATGGGGCCGTTCCGCATGGGCGACCTGGCCGGCAACGACATTGGCTGGGCCATCCGCAAGCGCCGCTACACGGAAAAGCCCGACATGAAATACAGCAAGACAGCCGACCTGCTGTGCGAGCTCGGCCGCTTCGGGCAAAAAACCGGCGCCGGCTGGTACGACTACCAGACCGGCAAGCGCGACGCGATTCCTTCCAAGCTGGTGGAGGACATGCTGGACAAGCACCGCAAGGATCTGGGCATCACGCCGCGCAAGATTTCCGACGAGGAAATCGTGCAGCGCCTGGTCTATTCGCTGGTCAACGAGGCGGCCCGCATCCTCGAGGAAGGCATCGCATCCAAGGCCGGCGACATCGACATGGTGTATCTCACGGGTTACGGCTTCCCGCTCTGGCGCGGCGGCCCGATGCAGTACGCCGACCAGGTGGGTCTGTTCAACGTGGTGCAGGCCATGCACCGCTTTGCCCAGAACCCGCTGGACGACGCCAGGTTCTGGCAACCCGCACCACTGCTGGCCAAGCTGGTTGCCGAAGGCAAG
This sequence comes from Rhodoferax sp., assembly GCA_035572155.1. Classification (GTDB taxonomy): domain Bacteria; phylum Pseudomonadota; class Gammaproteobacteria; order Burkholderiales; family Burkholderiaceae_C; genus Rhodoferax_A. The sequence continues at coordinate 3,816 of DATNBD010000016.1, read as the reverse complement.
ACCTTCAACTGATGGCCACACTCATGGAACGCGCGACTTTCGCCCGCATGGAGAAAAGCACGGCCCAGGACTGGCAAATCATCAGCGCGCAAGCCAAAAACTTCTCGCGCCAACTGCCGGATCGGTTGATGGCGCATCTGAAGTTGCTGGACGGCGATTTTGGCGGCTTCCCGGTGGACCGCTACACGCATTCGCTGCAGACCGCAACGCGCGCGTTAAAGGCGGGTTGTGATGAAGAATACGTGGTGTGCGCGCTGTTTCACGATATCGGCGACACGCTGGGCTCGTTCAATCACTTCGACATCGCCGCCGCCATTCTCAAGCCGTTTGTGAGCGAAGCCAATTTGTGGATGGTGCAGCACCACGGCATCTTTCAGGGCTACTATTTCTTTCACCACCTGGGCCTCGACCGCAACCTGCGCGACCAGTTCGCCAGGCATGCGCATTACGCGCGCACCGAGGAGTTCTGCGCGCTATACGACAACCCTGCCTTTGACCCCAAGGGCGAAACGCTCCCGATCAGCGAATTCGAGCCCATGGTTCGGCGTATCTTCGCCAAGCCGCGCAACAGCATCTACATGGCGGCGCTGGCCGCTACCCCTTAATTTCATTCCGGAGTTCACCATGACCTCAGCCGTAATCGTTTCCACCGCCCGCACACCGCTTGCCAAGAGCTGGAAAGGCTCCTTCAACATGACGCATGGCGCGACCCTGGGTGGCCACGCCGTGCAGCACGCGATCCAGCGCGCGGGCATTGAACCCGCCGAAGTCGATGACGTGATCATGGGCTGCGCCAACCCCGAAGGCGCGACCGGCGCCAACATCGCGCGCCAGATTGCCCTGCGCGCGGGCTGCCCCGTGACTGTTTCGGGCACGACGGTGAATCGCTTTTGCTCGTCCGGGCTGCAAACCATTGCGCTGGCGGCGCAGCGCATCATCGCGGGCGAGGCCGACGTGTTCGTAGCCGGCGGCGTCGAGAGCATCTCCTGCGTGCAAAACGAGATGAACCGGCACATGCTGGCCGACCCCTGGCTCGTGAAGAACAAGCCAGAGATTTACTGGAGCATGCTGCAGACGGCCGAGCAGGTGGCCAAGCGCTACAACATCGGCCGGGACGCGATGGACGAATACGGTGCCGCCAGTCAGCAAAAGGCCACGGCCTCGCTGGCCGCGGGACTGTTCAAGGACGAGATCGCCCCGATCACCGTGACGGCGGGCGTAGCCGACCCGGTCATGGGCTTGCGCACCAAGGAGGTGACCGTCAGCGACGACGAAGGCATTCGTCCCGGCACCACCAAGGAAGGCATCAGCGGCATCAAGCCCGCGCTCCCGGGCGGCCTGATCGCGGCCGGCAACGCCAGCCAGTTCTCGGATGGCGCCGGCGCCTGCGTGCTCATGAGCGAAACCCTGGCCGGAAAGAAGGGCCTCAAGCCGCTGGGCCGCTTCCTCGGGTTCGCCGTGGCGGGCTGTGAGCCCGACGAGATGGGCATCGGTCCGGTCTTTGCGATCCCCAAGGTGCTGGCGCGCCTGGGCCTGAAGATCGGCGACATCGATCTGTGGGAACTGAACGAGGCCTTTGCCGTGCAGGTCATCTACTGCCGCGACAAGCTCGGCATTCCGAACGACCGGCTGAATGTCAACGGCGGTGCCATCGCCGTCGGCCATCCTTACGGCGTCACTGGCCAGCGCCTGACCGGCCACGCGTTGATCGAAGGCAAGCGCCGGGCAGCCCGCCGCGTGTGCGTGACCATGTGCATCGGTGGCGGCATGGGCGCCGCGGGCGTTTTCGAGGTGCTGTGAGGCGCGGCGCTCCAGGTTTCATAGCTGCAGGTGTAGGCAGGTTCTGGGCCGACGACAGTTTTCACTGAAATACCCCATGTCCCTTCGTCCCACCCTCGACTTCCTTCTTTACGACTGGCTGGGTGCGGAATCGCTCAACCAGCGCGTACGCTTCTCCGATCATTCGCGCGAAACCTTCGATGCCGTGCTCGACACCTGCGAGCGCATCGCGCGCGAGAAATACGCGCCATTCAACCGCACCGTGGACACCCAGGAGCCGCATTTCGACGGCGAGAAAGTGATCCTGCCGCAGGCCACGCACGATGCGCACAAGGCCTTCGTCGAATCCGGCATGCTGAGTGCCGCGCAGGACTACGACATCGGCGGCATGCAGTTGCCCTACACGCTGCAGGCAGCGGCCAACAGCTTCTTCGCGATGGCCTCGGTCAGCATCGGCTCGAACATGCTGACCAGCGGCAACGCCAACCTGCTGATGGTGCACGGCACCGAGATGCAGAAAGCGGTGTTCGCCAGGAACGAGTTCTCGGGGCGCTGGGCGGGCACCATGTGCCTGTCGGAGCCGCAGGCCGGCTCCAGCTTGAGCGATGTCGCGACGCGCGCCGTGCCGGATGGCCCCGACTTCCAAAGTGACCCGCTGGGCCCGCGCTACCGTCTCACCGGCAACAAGATGTGGATTTCCTCGGGCGACCACGAGCTGACCGAGAACATCGTGCACATCGTGCTCGCCAAGATCCCAGACGAAAACGGCAAGCTAATTCCCGGCACGCGCGGCATCTCGCTTTTCATCGTGCCGAAGAAGATGGCCGACACGCAGGGGCAGCTGACCGGCGAGCGCAACGACGTGGCGCTGGCGGGCCTGAACCACAAGCTGGGCTGGCGCGGCACCACCAACACGCTGCTCAACTTCGGCGAAGGCAAGTTCAAGCCGCAGGGCAGGGGCGGCGCCATCGGCTACCTGGTCGGTGCGCCCGGCAAGGGCCTGCACTGCATGTTCCACATGATGAACGAGGCGCGCATCGGCGTCGGCATGGCGGCCACCATGCTGGGCATGGCGGGTTATTACGCGAGCCTGGACTATGCAAAAGCCCGACCGCAGGGCCGGCCCATGGGCGTGGGCGGCAAGGATGCGGCCCAGCCGCAAATCCGCATCATCGAACACGCCGACGTCCGGCGCATGCTGCTGGCGCAAAAATCGTACTGCGAAGGCGCGCTGGCGCTGGAGCTGTATTGCGCGCGACTGGTGGACGAGCAGCGCACCGGAACGCCCGAGGCGGCCGACGAGGCGCGCCTGCTGCTCGAAGTGCTGACCCCGATCGCCAAGAGCTGGCCCAGCGAATGGTGCCTGGAGGCCAACTCGCTGGCGATCCAGGTCCATGGCGGCTACGGCTACACGCGCGACTTCCCGGTCGAGCAATACTGGCGCGACAACCGCCTGAACATGATTCACGAAGGCACGCACGGCATCCAGGGCATGGATCTGCTGGGCCGCAAGGTGCTGATGGAAAACGGCCGCGGCCTGCAACTGCTGGCTGCACGCATCGAAGCTACCCGCGAGCGCGCCGCGCAGGTGCCCGAACTGGCGGAACACGCCCAGGCATTGGGCAGAGCGCTGCAGCAGGTCACGAGCGCCACACAAGCCGCGTGGGCGACAGGCCAACCCACCGACGCATTGGCCAACGCCGTGCCCTACATGCAGGCCTTCGGCCACACCGTGCTGGCCTGGATCTGGCTGGATGTGGCGCTCGCTGCGTTGCGCACGGATGCTACCAAATCAGTAGCTTCAACTGCAGGTCGGCTGGGCGCTACAAGGTACTTTTATCACTATGAGCTGCCCAAGATCGGGGCCTGGCTGAAGGTCGTCGAAAGCCGTGACCTGACCTGCGCCAGCCTGCCCGAAGATGCTTTTTAATGGGATTTTTCAAGGAGCCCGGCCGAACATCGTCCCGGAACCTTGCCCGCTTGCAGGCGCTGATCTGGGTTTTGATCTACGGCGGGCTGCTGACGCTGCTGCTGGGC
>DATNBD010000015.1:0-6880 GCA_035572155.1 Rhodoferax sp. | reverse complement strand
CACCGGCGCCGCGCTGCCGCAACTCGGGCTGGGCACTTGGCACATGGGCGAAGCATCGGAGCGGCGCGGCGCCGAGGTGGCGGCGGTGCGCACGGCGATCGCCATGGGCTACCGGCTGATCGACACGGCCGAGATGTACGGCGACGGCGGTGCCGAGGAGGTGGTGGGACAAGCCATCGCCGACGCCTTGCGCGCGGGCGACGTGCGCCGCAACGAACTCTTCGTGGTCAGCAAGGTGCTGCCGCACAACGCGAGCCGCCGCGGCACGCAGGCGGCCTGCGAGCGCAGCCTGGCGCGCCTCGGACTGGAGCGGATCGACCTGTACCTGCTGCACTGGCGCGGGCCGCACTGGCTGGCCGACACCCGCGAAGCCATGCAGGCACTGATCCAGCAAGGCCGGATCGGCGCATGGGGCGTGAGCAACTTCGACACCGACGACATGGAAGAACTGGCCGCGCTGGGGGCGGCCGGTGGCGCGCAGTGCGCCGTCAATCAGGTGTATTACTCGCTCGGCGAACGGGGCCCGGAATTCAGCCTGTTGCCATGGCAGCGCGCACGCGGGCTGCCGCTGATGGCCTACAGCCCGATCGACCAGGGCGCGCTCGCGGTCAGCCCGAAGCTGGACGCCATCGCGGCGCGGCTGGGCACGACCCGGGCGCAGGTGGCGCTGGCCTGGGTGCTGGCCCAGAGCGGCGTGGTGGCGATTCCGAAGGCGGTGCACGAGGCGCATCTGCGCGAAAACCTGGCGGCGGCTGAACTGCGGCTCGCACCCGGCGACCTGGCCGAACTCGATCGCCTGTACCCGCCGCCGCGGCGCAAGTCAGCGCTCGCGATGATCTGATGCGACCACCGCTGGGAAGGGGCTGAATTCAGGCGCCAGCCATCAACCGATGGTCATCAGGCTCGCGTTGCCGCCGGCGGCGGCGGTGTTCACGGAGAGCGCGCGCTCGATCACCAGGCGTTCCAGCGGCACCGCAGTGTCGCCCCGCTGCAGACCCGTCACGCCGACGATCGGGCCGCCGCGCTGGGCCACCTGCCGGCACACCTCGCGCAGGTGATCGCCGTCGCCGTGGTGCAGCACCGCGTCGAACGCCACCTCGCCACGCTGCCAGTCGGTGACGCGCCGGATGCGCGCGCGCAGCGCCTCGGGCAGTCGCGCCTGCAGGCGGGCCGTATCTTCGCCATCCACCCACAGCGCTTGGCTGCCGACCGCCAGCACTGCGGCCAGTTGCACCAGCAGATCGTCCGGGTTGTCGGCCAGACACAGCACCGCGCTGCGCGGCAGGATGCTGTAGCTGTTGGTCTCGCCGGTGGGGCCGCGCAGCAGCCAGTTCGTGCCGCTGGACGATTCGGCTTCGAAGGTCCGGCACAGCGCAGCGAGCGACGCTTGCGCCATCTCGCGTTCGGCCCACGCAGCCAGCGCCTCCAGATGTTCGTGCAAAAGCCGGCGCAGCGGCGTGTCCTGCGCCTGGCGTTCCGCTTCCATGGCGGCCAGCGCCGCGCCGACGGCCTGTGGTGGCCGCGTCGCCAGCAACCGGTAAAGGTACAGCGGGCCACCCGCCTTCGGACCGGTTCCGGACAGCCCGTGACCGCCGAACGGCTGCACGCCGACCACCGCGCCGACCATGTTGCGGTTGACATAGATATTGCCGGCGTGCGCCCCCGCCAGCACCTGGGCAATGGTCTCGTCGATGCGCGTGTGCAGGCCCAGCGTCAGGCCGTAGCCGGTGGCGTTGATCTGCTCGATGAGCCCGCCCAGGTCGCGCCGCTGGTAGCGCAGCAGGTGTAGCACGGGGCCGAAGACCTCGCGCTGGAGCTCGTCCAGGCTCTCGAGTTCGATCAGGGTCGGCAGCACGAAGTCGCCGTGGCTCAACTCCACCGCGTCGCTGCGCTTACCGCGGAACACGCTGCGGCCCTTGCCCTGCAGCGCCTGGATGTGCTGCTCGATGTGGGCGCGGGCCTCGGCATCTATCACCGGCCCGGCATCGACGGCCAGGCGCTCGGGATTGCCTACTTGCCACTCGGCCAGCGCGCCCTTGAGCATCTCGATGACGCGCGCCGCGGCATCTTCCTGCACACACAGCACGCGCAGCGCGGAGCAGCGTTGGCCGGCGCTGTCGAACGCCGAGGTCATGACGTCCGCCACGACCTGCTCGGCCAGCGCCGAGGAGTCCACGATCATCGCGTTCTGGCCGCCGGTTTCGGCGATTAGCGCGATGGATTGTCCGGATGCGCTGATACGATCGGCCAGCACGCGCTGCAGGATGCCGGCCACCTCGGTCGAGCCGGTAAATAGCACGCCATGGATGCGCTCATCGCCCACCAGTTGCGCGCCCACCGTCTCGCCGCGCCCCGGCAGCAACTGCAGCACCTCGCGCGGAATACCCGCCGCGTGCAGCAGGCGCACCGCCTGCGCCGCGATCAGCGGCGTTTGTTCGGCGGGTTTGGCCAGCACCGTGTTGCCCGCCGCCAGTGCCGCCGCGACCTGGCCGGTGAAGATGGCCAGAGGAAAGTTCCATGGGCTGATGCATACCACCACCCCGAGCGGTCGGTGCGTGCCGTTGTCGAAGCTGGCACGCACCTGGGCCGCGTAGAACCGCAGGAAGTCCGCGGCCTCGCGCACTTCGGACAGCGCATTCGCAAGGCTCTTGCCGGCCTCGCGCACCAGCAGGCCCATCAGTTGCTGGCCTTCGCCTTCGAGCAGGTCGGCGGCGCGCTCCAGCACGGCGGCACGCTCCTGCGGCGGGGCGCTTTGCCAGACCAGCGCCGCGCGGCTGGCGGCGTGCAATGCGCCGCGCACGTCCTCCTCGGTCGCCTCGCACACATGGCCGACGACGTCACGCCGGTCGGCCGGATTCCGCACCGGTACCCATGCGTTGCCGCCCGCAGATGCACCCAAGGTCGGCGCTGCCCGCCAATCGGCATGGCCGCTGCCCAGCAGTGCGCCCGACAGCGAGCCCAGCCGGTGTTCGTTGCAGAGGTCGATCCCGCCGGAATTGCGCCGACCCCGGCCGAACAACTCGCGCGGCAGCGCGATCCTCGGATGCGGCAGGCCCATGCGTCCGTCCTTGCCGGCCATGGCCTCCACCTGGTCGACCGGGTCCTGCACCAGTTCTTCGAGTGGTACCGCCGGGTCGGAGATGCGGTTCACGAACGAGGTGTTGGCGCCGTTTTCCAGCAGCCGGCGCACCAGGTAGGCCAGCAGGGTCTCATGCACCCCCACCGGCGCGTAGATGCGGCAGGGCCGCGCCAGCTTGCCGTCGACGAGCGCGCCCACCACCTGTTCGTACAGCGGTTCGCCCATGCCGTGCAGGCACTGGAACTCGTACTGGCCGGGGTAGTAGTTCTGGCCAGCCAGATGGTAGATGGCGGCGAGCGTATGCGCGTTGTGCGTGGCGAACTGGGGATAGACCGCCTCGGGCACCGCCAGCAGCTTGCGGGCGCACGCCAGGTACGAAATATCGGTGTAGGCCTTGCGCGTGTACACCGGATAGCCTTCCAGGCCGTCGAGCTGGGCGCGCTTGATTTCCGAATCCCAGTAGGCGCCCTTGACCAGCCGGACCATCAGCCGGTGGCGGCTGCGCCGCGCCAGATCGACCAGGTAGTCGATGACCTGCGGGCAACGCTTCTGGTAGGCCTGAATCACGAAGCCGATGCCGTTCCAGCCGGTCAGCTGCGGCTCGCCGCACAGGCGCTCGAGCAGGTCCAGCGATATTTCGAGCCGATCGGCCTCTTCGGCATCGATGTTCAGCCCAATGTCGTACTGGCGCGCCAGCAGCGTGAGCGACAGCAGCCGGGGATACAACTCGTCCATGACGCGCTCATACTGGGCCCGGCTGTAGCGCGGGTGCAGCGCCGACAGCTTAATCGAGATGCCCGGCCCCTCGTAGATGCCGCGTCCGTGCGAGGCCTTACCGATGGCGTGGATGGCCTGCTGGTAGGACGCCATATAGTCCTGCGCGTCGCTGTCGGTCAGTGCCGCCTCGCCCAGCATGTCGTAGGAATAACGGAAGCCCCGCGCCTCGAACGGCGAGGCGTTCGCCAGTGCCGTGGCAATGGTCTCGCCGGTGACGAATTGCTCGCCCATCAGCCGCATCGCCATGTCCACGCCCTTGCGCACCAGCGGCTCGCCCCCCTTGCCCAAGATGCGCGCGAGCGCGCTGGACAGGCTCGCCTCATTGTGCGTGCTTACCAGCTTGCCGGTGAGCATCAGACCCCAGGTGGCGGCGTTCACGAACAGCGACGGACTGTTGCCCAAGTGCTGCAGCCAGTCGCCATGACCAATCTTGTCGCGAATCAGCGCGTCGCGGGTGGCCTTGTCCGGAATTCGCAGCAAGGCCTCGGCCAGGCACATCAGCGCCACACCTTCCTGCGACGACAGGGCAAATTCCTGCAGCAGGCCCTGAACCAGCCCGGCGCGGCCGCCCGCGCCCTTTTGCCCGCGCAGCTGGCCCGCGAGACGCATGGCCAGTTGCCGCGCGGCCTCGGCGGTGCCGGCCGGCAGACGCGCCTGTTGCAACAGCATTGGCACGGCTTCGGGTTCCGGGCGTCGCGTCGCCGCGGTGATGGCCGCGCGCAGCACCGATTGCGGCAGCACACCCTGCGCGAAATCCAGGAACGGTTGCGGCGGCTGCGCCCCCATCGGTGCCGCGGCCGGCGCCGGCTCGACAGCGTCGTCGGCCTCGGTTGACGCCGGCGCATCGGTCGGCAACGGCGATAGGCCTTGCGTTTCGAGCCGCTCCAGATAGGAGAAGATGGCCTGCTTGATCAGCCAATGTGGCGTGCGGTCGATCGTGCTGGCGGCCTGCCGCAAGCGCTCGCGGGTGCCTTCATCGAGTTTGACGCCGACCGTCGTTGTGGACATGAGAATGGCCCTTGCGTTGGGGGATCGGGAGCGCGGACTTCAGTGCACGGACGACCCAAAATTCACTAGGTTGCGAAAAGTGCAACCTCCGGGTGAACTATAAACACAAAACCATGAAAACCACGGCCGCCTCAATTCAGAATTTTCTCAATCATTCAGAAAAATCCATTCATAAGAACGGCTTATTTTGGGTAAAGCCTTGTACAACCGCATTAAACAGGAGGTGGCATATCGGAAGTATTTGCGTCGCTCCAGCCAATCCAATCCATTTCCACGCAAGTCAAGCCGCGCGCTGGCGGCGCGCCTTGACCGCATCGGAGAGCAGCTCCAGCACGCGCAGCGAATCGTCCCAGCCCAGGCAGGCGTCAGTGATGCTCTTGCCGTATTCGAGCGCCTGCGGCTGATCCTTGCCGGGCGTGAACTTCTGCGCGCCCGCCAGCAGATGGCTCTCCACCATCAGGCCAAACACGTGGCGCGAGCCGCCGGCGATCTGCGCCGCGATGTCGCGCGCCACCTCGACCTGGCGCTCGTGCTGCTTGTGGCTGTTGGCGTGGCTGCAATCGACCATCAGGGTTGCGGGCAGTTTTGCCGCGTCCAGATCCTTGCAGGCCGCGGCCACACTGGCCGCGTCGTAGTTGGGCGCCTTGCCGCCGCGCAAGATCACGTGGCAGTCCTTGTTGCCATTGGTCTGCACGATCGCGACCTGGCCGTTCTTGTGTACCGACAGAAAGTGGTGGCCGCGCGCCGCCGCCTGGATCGCGTCGGTGGCGATGCGGATGTTGCCGTCAGTGCCGTTCTTGAAGCCGATCGGCGCCGACAGACCGGAGGCCAGTTCGCGGTGCACCTGGCTCTCGGTGGTGCGCGCGCCGATCGCGCCCCAACTGATGAGGTCGCCGATGTACTGGGGCGAGATCACGTCAAGGAACTCGCTGCCCGCTGGCAGGCCCTGGCGGTTGATCTCGATCAGGAGCTGGCGCGCGATGCGCAGGCCCTCGTCGATGCGGTAGCTCTGGTCCAGGTACGGATCGTTGATCAAGCCCTTCCAGCCGACTGTGGTGCGCGGCTTCTCGAAATACACGCGCATCACGATCTCCAGCGTACCGGCGTACTTGGCGCGCTGCGCGGCCAGGCGGCGCGCATAGTCGATTGCGGCCTCGGGGTTGTGGATCGAGCACGGGCCGATCACGACCAGCAGCCGATCGTCCTTGCCGGCAATGATGTGATGGATGTTCTTGCGCGTTTGCGTGATCAGCGATTCGACGGCCGTGCCGACGATCGGGAAGAAGCGGATCAAATGTTCGGGCGGGGGCAGCACGGTGATGTCCTTGATGCGTTTGTCGTCGGTCTGGCTGGTTTTCTCGACGCTCGCATACCAGCTCTCGCTGGTGGGGGCTGTGGCCTTGGCATTCATCGTGGTCGCTCCTGTTAAATCAATTCGGGCATAAAAAAACCGCCGGGCTGGAAAGGCCGGCGGTTCGATGTGAGGTGCGCTCTCTGCTACGCGATTGCCTCTCGTCCGCCGGGGACTGAGAACCAAAAGTAAAAATAGAAGGCGCTGCGTGCTTGCATGGTTGTGAAATGTAGCACAGGTCGCAAAAGTCCTGCTTACGCCGTTCCGCCGACCGTCAAGCCGTCGATGCGCAGAGTGGGCTGGCCCACGCCCACAGGCACGCTCTGGCCTTCCTTGCCGCAGGTGCCCACGCCCGGGTCGAGCTTCATGTCGTTGCCGATCAAGGTCACGCGGGTCAGCGCGTCGGGGCCGTTGCCGACAATGGTCGCGCCCTTGACCGGGTACTGGATCTTGCCGTTCTCGACCCAGTAGGCTTCGCTGGCCGAGAACACGAACTTGCCCGAGGTAATGTCGACCTGGCCGCCGCCGAAATTCGTGGCGTACAGCCCCTTCTTGATGCTGGCGACGATTTCCTTCGGATCCTTGTCGCCGCCCAGCATGTAGGTGTTGGTCATGCGCGGCATCGGCACGTGCGCGTAGCTCTCGCGCCGGCCGTTGCCGGTCGG
>DATNBD010000014.1:0-7949 GCA_035572155.1 Rhodoferax sp. | reverse complement strand
ACCCCGATCACGGCCAACTTCCGTGAAGGTCTGAACGTGTTGCAGTACTTCATCTCCACCCACGGCGCCCGCAAGGGCCTGGCGGACACGGCGCTGAAGACGGCCAACTCGGGGTATCTCACGCGCCGTCTGGTGGATGTGACGCAGGACCTGGTGGTGACCGAGCACGACTGCGGCACACACCAGGGCTCGCTGATGCGCGCGATCGTCGAAGGCGGCGAGGTGATCGAGTCGCTGCGCGACCGGATTCTCGGACGCACCGCGGCCGACGATGTGTTGCACCCCGAGAACCGTTCGGTGCTGGTGGCTGCGGGCGAGATGCTCGACGAAGACGCCATCGACGAGCTGACGGCGGTTGGCGTGGACGAAGTCAAGGTGCGCACCGCGCTGACCTGCGAGACGCGCTTCGGCATTTGCGCCAAGTGCTATGGCCGGGATCTGGGACGTGGCGGCTTGATCAACAGCGGCGAGGCGGTCGGGGTGATTGCGGCGCAATCCATCGGCGAGCCCGGCACGCAGCTCACCATGCGCACCTTCCACATTGGCGGCGCGGCCTCGCGTGCCGCCATTGCCTCCAGCGTGGAGGCCAAGTCGAACGGCCTCATTGGCTTCAACGCGACGATGCGCTATGTGACGAACAGCCGCGGCGAACTGGTCGTGATCGCGCGCTCCGGCGAGATCGTCATTCATGACGAGCATGGTCGTGAGCGCGAACGTCACAAGGTTCCGTACGGCGCCACCTTGACGGTGAAGGCGGACCAGGCTATCAAGGCCGGCACGATCCTGGCGAACTGGGATCCGCTGACGCGCCCGATCATTACCGAGTTTGCCGGCCGGGCGAAGTTCGAGAACGTCGAAGAAGGCCTGACCGTGGCCAAGCAGGTCGATGAGGTCACCGGCCTGTCCACCCTGGTGGTGATCGATCCCAAGCGGCGCGGCGCGGCCAAGGTCGTGCGCCCGCAGGTCAAGCTGGTCGATGCCGGCGGCAACGAAGTGAAGATCCCGGGCACCGACCATTCGGTGACCATTGGCTTCCAGGTTGGCGCGCTGGTGCAGGTGCGCGACGGCCAGGACGTCGGCCCCGGCGAAGTGTTGGCGCGCATTCCGGTCGAAGGCCAGAAGACGCGCGACATCACCGGCGGTCTGCCGCGCGTGGCCGAGCTGTTCGAGGCACGCAGCCCGAAGGACAAGGGCGTGCTCGCCGAGATGACCGGCACGGTCTCGTTCGGCAAGGAGACCAAGGGCAAGATCCGGCTGCAGATCACCGACCCGGACGGCAAGGTCTGGGAAGAACTGGTGCCCAAGGAGAAAAACATCCTTGTGCACGAAGGCCAGGTGGTGAACAAGGGCGAGTCGGTGGTCGACGGCCCGGCCGATCCGCAGGACATCCTGCGCCTGCTGGGTTCGGAGGAGCTCGCGCGCTACATCGTCGACGAGGTGCAGGACGTGTACCGGCTGCAGGGCGTGAAGATCAACGACAAGCACATCGAGGTGATCGTGCGCCAGATGCTGCGTCGCGTCGTGGTCGACAACCCGGGCGACGCCAACTACATTGCCGGCGAACAGGTGGAGCGCAGCGAGATCCTCAACACCAACGACGCGCTGCGCGGCGAGGACAAGATCCCCGCGACCTTCACCAACCTGCTGCTGGGCATCACCAAGGCCTCGCTGTCCACGGACAGCTTCATCAGTGCCGCGTCGTTCCAGGAAACGACGCGCGTGCTGACCGAAGCCGCCATCATGGGCAAGCGCGACGAGCTGCGCGGCCTGAAGGAAAACGTCATCGTTGGGCGTCTGATTCCGGCAGGCACCGGCCTGGCGTACCACCAGGCGCGCAAGGCCAAGGACCAGATGGACGAGGCCGAGCGCCGCGCCATCGCCGAAGCCGAGGCCGCGGAACTGGCGAGCCTGTCCGAGGCCGCGCCGGTGGCCGAGGCGAGCGACGGGGCGGCGGATTAAGGAGGCCCCCACGCTTGTCGCTTCGCGTACTGCGCTGGGCTCGCATAGCGTCCGTGCGCGCAGCTGTACAGTGGAGCGAGCCCACGCCGGGCCTACGCTATGCACGCGCCGAGGCATCACGCTGCGGCCCGGCCCCGAGGGGGCTGAACTTGCTCGGGGCGGCCCTTCGCTGCGTTCGCAGTGGAGTTGCAATTAAAGTGATAGCGCCTCGCGCCCATCGAGAAAGGGCACGAGGCGCTTTTTTCATGTTTTTTCCATTCGGCCGCCGCGCCAAGGCGGCCCAGGAGCGTGAAGCAAGATGTCGTCCCGCACGCTGACGCTATGGATCGGATTGGGCGTTGCGCTGTTCTGGTCCGTTGGCGCGTACAAGCGCATGGTGCGCCTGCGCGCCGAAGTCCGCCGGGCCTTTGCCGCGCTCGACAAGCGACTGGCGGAACAACTCGGGCTGCTGCAATCGCGCCTGCCGGCTTCCATGCATGCCTCGCTGCTGACCCAGCCGGGGGAGTTGCTCGACGACATCAGCCGGCTGTGGATCGGCCTGCGCAGTGCGGCGGCGCAGGTGGCCGCATCGCTGGCCGCGGCGCGCGCGCATCCGCTGGACGCGCGGGCGCTGGGTGCGCTGGCGGCGGCCCGCAGCGTGCTCGACACCACCTGGCAGCGCATGCCGCTGGCGCAGGCCGACCCGGCCGGTACGCTGTTGCCCGAGTCGGTGCAGCGCCAGTGGGAGCAGGGCGGGGCGCACGCGTATGCGGCGGTCGACCAGTTCAACCAGGCGGTGGCGCGGTACAACGCGGCCGTGGGGCAATTTCCGGCGGTGTTGCTGGCCTGGGTCTGCGGCTTCAAGGCCGCACGGGCGCTGTAGCAGGCGCCCGATGACCTGGCGCTTGCGCGCGGCAGCGCTTGACCGCAGTCCCGTGGATTTCCCAGCTTGAACGCGAACTCTGCTTCCGACGCGCCGGCACTGTGGCGTCAGTTGACCTTGTCCGCCATCGCTTTGCAAGCGATTCGGGCGGGGACATCGGGAACGGCCGCGTTGAATGCGGTGGAACCCGGGCTGCGCCCCGGGGTACAGGCGATCGTGTTCCACGTGCTGCGCCGGCTCGGCCGGGCTCAGGCGCTGCGCGAACAGCTCGCCCCGCGTGCGCCACCGGCCCAGGCCGACGCGCTCCTTTGCAGCGCGCTGGCGCTGGCCTGGCACGAACAGGAGGCCCCGTATGATGCATTCACCCTGGTCGATCAGGCGGTAGAAGCGGCCAAGCGCCATCCCGGCACGCGCCGGCAAGCGAGCTTCATCAACGCCTGCCTGCGCCGTTTCCTGCGCGAGCGCGCGGCGCTGGCGGCGCTGACCGACCGCAATCCGGTGGCGCTGTGGAATCACCCCGCGTGGTGGATCGCGCGCCTGCGGCAGGATCATCCCGCGCGCTGGCAGGAGATTTTGCGGGCCAACAACACGCACGCTCCCATGACACTACGGGTCAATGAGAGAAAAGTGGGCCTGGCCCAATACCTTCATACGCTGGATGCTGCAAATATAGTAGCAATCCCGGTGGGGCGCAGCGGCGCCATGCTGCAGCAGGCCCTGCCGGTCGGCGCCATCCCGGGTTTTGCGCAGGGCCTGGTGTCGGTGCAGGACGCGGCTGCGCAACGGGCCGCGCCGCTGCTGCTGGCCGGCTGGGAGCACCTGCGCGGATTGCGCGTGCTGGATGCCTGCGCGGCGCCCGGTGGCAAGACGGCCCACCTGCTGGAGCTGATGGATGCCCGCGTGACGGCGCTGGACATCGATCCGGCGCGCTGCGAGCGCATTCACGAGAACCTGCGGCGCCTGGGCCTGAACGCGCAGGTGATCGCGGCCGACGCCATGAACCCGCCGCTGTGGTGGCCGCAGCAGTGCGCCAGCGAGCCGTTCGACGCCATCCTGCTGGACGCGCCATGCACCGCGTCGGGCATCGTGCGCCGACACCCCGACGTGCGCTGGCTGCGCCGCGAGAGCGACATCGCCCAACTGGCCAGCGTTCAGGCCGCGCTGCTGGCCGCCCTGTGGCCGCTGCTCAGACCCGGTGGGCGCCTGCTCTACTGCACCTGCTCGGTTTTTCGGGCAGAAGGATACGAGCAGATACAAACGTTTGTTACACACAACACCGATGCCGTATTACGGCCATCGCCGGGCCATTTAATTCCTCAAATCGCGGCAAACGGCGATGCCGTCCGGGACAATCACTCAGGTGATCACGACGGTTTTTTCTACGCGCTGCTGGAAAAACGCGCGGCTTGAACTGGCCGCGTGGCTCGCCTGCGTGTTTTTGGCGTTCGCGCCCCTGGCGCCGGCCCATGCGGACCCGGTGCCGGCCGAGGTGAGCCAATTTCAGTTGCAGAGCGACGCCGATGGGGTTTACCTGACCGCCAGCGTCAAGTTCCAGCTGTCCGCCATTGTGGAAGACGCGCTGCACAAGGGCATCCCGATGTTTTTCGTGGCCGAGGCGGACGTCCTTCGTGACCGCTGGTACTGGTACGACAAGCGCGTGGCCAGCGTCGCGCGCCACATGCGGCTGGCGTATCAGCCGCTGACCCGCGGGTGGCGGCTGAACGTGTCGCCGGACGTCATCAGCGACGTCGGGCTGGGCCTGACGCTGAACCAGAACTTCGATTCGCTGGCCGATGCGCTTGCGGCCATCCAGCGCATATCGCACTGGAAAATTGCGGACACCTCCGACCTCGAGCCCGACGGGCGCTACAGCGTGGATTTCCGGTTCCGGCTGGATGTGTCGCAACTGCCGCGTCCCTTCCAGATCGGCGCGGTAGGCGAATCAGACTGGACCATTTCCGCCGGCCACCAGCAGCGCCTGGTGCTGGAGAACAAGCGGTGAGCGATGTGCCGGGCCGCCACGACCATGCTGGCCGTCTGCCCAGGCGCAATTCACGCACGTTTCGCTGGGCGGTCCTGGTCGGCGCTGCGGCCATGGTGGCGATCGGCCTGGTGCTGCTGTTCCTGCTGGCCCAGGCGACCAACAACCGCGATCTGTACGAGCGCAATTACGGCCGGCTGTTCATCGTCAACGTCGTGGTCGCGGCCCTTTTGCTGGCGGTCATCGTCTGGATGGCGCTGCGGCTGTTGCTGCGCCTGCGCCGCGGCAAGTTCGGCAGCCGCCTGCTGGTCAAGCTGGCCGCGATTTTTGCGCTGGTCGGGCTGGTTCCCGGCATGCTCATCTATGTGGTGTCGTACCAGTTCGTGTCGCGTTCCATCGAGAGCTGGTTCGACGTCAAGGTCGAAAGCGCGCTGGATGCGGGGGTTGGCCTGGGGCGCGCCACGCTCGACACGCTGAGCTACGACCTGGCCAGCAAGACCCGCGCCGCCACTTCGCAGCTGGCCGACGTGCCTGACGCCACGGCAGGGCTGACGCTGGATCGCATCCGCGAACAACTGGCGGCCAGCGATGTGATCCTGTGGGATGCCGGCGGGCGCCTGATCGCCGGGGTGGGCCAGTCGCGTTTCGACCTCAACCCGGAGCGCCCGAGCACCCAGCAACTGCGCAACGCCCGCAACCAGGGTTCGGTGTCGCAGATCGAGGGGCTGGACGACAGCACCCCCGCCAGCGCCGCCCCCAAGGCGAGAATCAAGGTGATCGCGCTGGTCAACTCGGCCAGCGTGGGCTTGCTGGCCGAGCCGCGCTTCCTTCAGGTGACGCAGATTCTGCCGCCCGCGCTGGTGGCCAATGCGCTGGCCGTGCAGGAAGCGAACCGCCAATATCAGGAGCTCGCAATCGCGCGCGACGGCTTGCGCCGCATGTATATCGGCACACTCACGCTGAGCCTGTTTCTCGCGGTGTTCGGCGCCGTGCTGCTGGCGGTGTTGCTCGGCAATCAGTTGGCGCGGCCGCTGCTCGTGCTGGCCGAAGGCGTGCGCGAAGTCGCTGCCGGCGACCTCACGCCCAAGGCCGCGTTGCAGGGGAAAGACGAGCTGGGCGGACTGACCCGCTCGTTTGCCGACATGACGCAGCAGCTCGCCGATGCGCGTGCCGCGGTGAACCGGAGCATGGACCAGGTCGATGCGGCGCGGGCCAACCTGCAAACCATTCTGGACAACCTGACCGCCGGCGTGATCGTGCTCGATGCACAGGGCGCGATCCAGTCGTCCAACCCGGGCGCAACCCGCATCCTGCGCGCGCCCCTGGCGGCGTTCGAGGGGCGGCCGCTGGCCGAGGTTGCCGGCCTGCAGGACTTCGCGAAGAGCGTGCAGGACCATTTCGACACGTTCCTGCGCGGGCGCATGGAGCATGGCGTGGACCACTGGCAGCAGTCGTTCGAACTCAATGCCGCGCAGCCCGGGTTGCCGCAGAACGCCATCACATTGATCGCCAGAGGCGCGGAACTGCCGGGGACTTCGAGGCTCCTGGTGTTTGACGATATTTCGGAAATCGTGTCGGCGCAGCGCGCCCAGGCCTGGGGTGAAGTGGCGCGCCGGCTGGCGCACGAGATCAAGAATCCGCTCACACCGATCCAGCTGTCGGCCGAGCGGCTCGAGATGAAGCTGGCCGGCAAGGTCGCACCGGCCGAGCAGGCCTTGCTTGCGAAATCCGTCAAGACCATCGTGGACCAGGTCGATGCCATGAAGCGGCTGGTCAACGAGTTCCGCGACTATGCGCGGCTGCCCGCTGCCGATCTGCGCCCGCTTGACCTGAATGGGTTGATCGGCGAAGTCGTGCACCTGTACGAGAGCGAGCACGCGCCGGCGCCGGTCCATGTCGAGCTCGATCCCGTCTGTCCGCTGATTCGCGGCGACGGCCAGCAGATCCGGCAAGTGGTGCACAACCTGCTGCAAAACGCGCAGGACGCCACGCAAACGGAAGCACCGGGCCAGCAGCCGGCGCACGTGGTGATCCGCACGCAATGGCTGGCGTCGGCCCGGCGCGTACGCCTGACGGTGCAGGACAACGGCCCCGGTTTTCCCGAGCACATCCTGAGCCGGGCGTTCGAGCCCTATGTCACGACCAAGGCCAAGGGCACCGGTCTGGGGCTGGCGGTGGTCAAGAAAATCGCCGACGACCATGGTGCGCGCATTGACCTCTCGAACCGCATGGCCGACGGTGTCGTGCAGGGGGCGCAAGTGTCGTTATCATTCGAGATAGACAGCACGGCGCCGGGGTAGTCCCGGGGGCGTCGTGAACTCCGAGGGACAGCGCAGCAATCATGGCAAACATACTGGTGGTCGACGATGAGTTGGGTATTCGCGATCTGCTATCCGAAATCCTGAACGACGAAGGCCACAATGTCGAGTTGGCCGAGAACGCGGCGCAGGCGCGCGCGGCGCGCGCGGACAGCCGCCCCGACCTGGTGTTGCTCGATATCTGGATGCCCGACACCGATGGCGTGACGCTGCTCAAGGAGTGGTCCAGCGCAGGATTGCTCACGATGCCCGTCATCATGATGAGCGGCCACGCCACCATCGACACCGCGGTGGAGGCCACCAAAATCGGCGCGCAGGCGTTTCTGGAAAAACCCATCACGCTGCAAAAGCTCCTCAAGGCCGTCGAAGCCGGGCTGGCCCGCAACCAGCCGCGCGCGTCGGTGGCTGCGCACTCGCCCGCGCCGGCCGACCTCACGGTGCAAGCCGCCATGACCAGCGGCGTCGCATCGCCCACCCTGGCAGAAACCGGACCGCAAGGCTGCCAGAGCTTTGAACTCGACAAACCGCTGCGCGACGCGCGCGACGAATTCGAGAAGTCCTACTTCGAATTCCACCTGGCCAAGGAAGGCGGCTCCATGACCCGCGTGGCAGAAAAGACCGGCCTCGAGCGGACCCACCTGTACCGCAAGCTCAAGCAGCTCGGCGTGGACCTGTCGCGCGGCAAGCGCAGCGCCGCGTGAAGCGGTTGCGCTGCCAAAGAAGCGCACAGCGCCTGCTATAATCGCCGGCTCTGGCCCGGTAGCTCAGTCGGTAGAGCAGAGGACTGAAAATCCTTGTGTCGGTGGTTCGATTCCGCCCCAGGCCACCA
>DATNBD010000013.1:0-30814 GCA_035572155.1 Rhodoferax sp. | reverse complement strand
AAGGCCTGAAGGTGGTCGAGATGGCGCCCGGCGTGACGGCGGAGGCACTGCAGGCCAAGACCGGTGCGCGACTGATCCAATAACGCAGCCGGTACCAGACGCGGCGGCGCGCGAACGGCGCAAGGCAGGGCAGCGAAAGCGGGCCCCGCCTTTTTTATGCGCGTGCGATGCGTAGCGTTCTTGCAGGGGGATCCAATAAACTGTATAAATATACAGTTATTATTTCCCCTTTCGAACCTTTGCTGCCGTGGCTTCACTTTCCCTATCGCTAACGTCGGCTGCTCTGTCTCAGGTATGGCCTGCACAGGAGCTGGCCCGCGCCGACGGCGCCGTGCTGTCCACGGGCTACGCCGATCTGGATCGGCAACTGCCGGGTGGAGGCTGGCCGATCGGTGCCATGGTCGAACTGCTGCAGGCGCACGAGTACCTGCACGTCTGGCAACTGCTGCTGCCGGGATTGGTGCAGGCCGCGAGCTGTCAGGTCGGGCCGGTGGTGCTGGTGGGGGCACCGGGCGAGCCGTTCTGCCCGGGCCTGCGGGCGCGGGGCCTGCCTGGCGAGCGACTGCTGTGGGTGCGCGCCGACCAGGCCGCGGCCAGGCTCTGGGCCGCCGAGCAGGCGCTGCGCTGCGCCCAGGTGGCCGCCGTGCTGGCCTGGCTGCCGCAGGCTCGAAGCGCCGAGCTGCGGCGGCTGCAGCTGGCGGCGCAGCAGCAGGGCCGCCTGCTGTTCGTGCTTCGCGGTGCGTCTTCACGGAACGAGGCATCGCCTGCGCGCCTGCGCCTGCTGCTGGAGGGCGACGCGGCGCTCAATGTGCATATCCTCAAGCGGCGCGGGCCGCCACTGGACGCGGCGGTGACACTGCCCGCGCATGCGCCGCGGCTGGCGGCATTGCTGGCGACGTGGGGCGCGGCGGCGTCCCTGCAGCAGGCCCGGCCCGGCCCGGCTCGCACGGCCAGGCCGGGGCCGCGCGTCGCGCCCCTGTGCGAGGGATTCCATGCACTGGATCGCCCTGTTGCCGCCTGAGGAGCAGCGCACGGCCTGGGGCTGGTGGGCTCTGCACTTCACGTCGCGCGTGGCGCAGGCGGACGAAGCGTTGCTGCTCGAGGTCTCGGCGGCGCAGCGGCTGTGGGGTGGCGGCGCGCGGCTCCTGCAGCAATTTATTCAGCAAAATCCATTCGAAGCCACTGTGGAATATGCCCAAGGTGCTACGTCTTTGGTAGCGATCGCACTGCTGCGACTGGCTTGCTGCAAGCTTCCCGCTCCGCCAGACCTGCCGGGCGGGTTGCCGCTGGACACGTTGAGCGCGGCGCTGCCGCACGCCGAGACCCTGGCGCGTATCGGCTGCCGCCGCTGGGGCGAGGCACGGGCCCTGCCACGCGGCGGCGTGGCGCGGCGGTTTGGCGCGGCGCTGCTCGATGCGCTCGACACGGCCTGGGGCGAGCGGCCCGAGAGCCATGCGTGGCTCGAGCTGCCCGAAGTGTTCGACCGCAAGCTCGAATTGCCCGCGCTGGCCACCGGCGCCCCCGAACTCCTGTGGAGCGCGGCGCACCTGCTGTCGCAACTGCGGGTCTGGCTGCAGGCGCGCCGGCGCGGCGTGCTCGCGTTCGAACTCGAATGGACGCTCGAGCGTAAGCGCCAGGACCGCGCGAATCTGCCTGGGCATGCGTCATTGATTGTGCGCACGGCCCGGCCTGCGCAGGACATGGCGCACCTGCGGCGCCTGCTGGGCGAGCAGCTGGCGCGCATCACGCTGGCGGCGCCGGTGAGCCGGCTGCGGCTGCGCTCCCTGGAGACGGCGCCCTGGGCCGGCATGAACACCAGCCTGCTGCCCGGGGACGACATCGGCCACGCCCACGGTGAGTCGCTGAATGAACTGGTGGAGCGGCTGGGCGCGCGCCTGGGTGCGGACCGCGTGCTAGTGCCCGTGGCCTGCTGTGACCACCGGCCCGAGCGGATGCAGCAATGGGTGCCCGCGCACTTGGCCCCGGGACCCGAGCGTGCTCCACGGCAACCACCGCTGGCCGCCGATGCGCTGTACCCGACCTGGCTGCTGCCCGAGCCGCGGCTGCTGCCGGTGCGCAACGGTGTGCCGCACTATGGCGGCCCGCTGCGGCGGCTCGCGCGCGGCTACCGCGTGGAGGCCGGCTGGTGGGAAGAGCACGGCGCGGCGCGGCGCGACTACTTCATCGCGCGCAGCGAAAGGGCCGGCCTGGTCTGGATCTACCGCGAGCAGCCGTCGCTGCCGCAGCTCGAAGGCACCGCCGCGCCGCAGGAGTTTCGCTGGTACCTGCAGGGCCTGTATGCCTGAGCACCACGACAAGGCGCGGCCGCAGCGCTGGCAGGGCGCGCCGCCGCCGCTGTCCGCCGTGCCCGACGGCCTGCCCGGCTATGCCGAGCTGCATGCCTTAAGCAACTTCAGCTTTCAGCGCGGCGCCTCGCATCCGGGCGAACTGGTCGTGCGTGCCTACAACCTGGGCTATGCGGCCGTGGCCATCACCGACGAATGCTCGGTGGCCGGCGTGGTGCGTGCCGACGCGGCGCTGAAACGGCATCTGGCGCATGCGTGCCAGCTCGAAATCGAAGCGCCGGGATCGCCACGGGCACGGCCTTTCCAACTGCTGTTTGGCAGCGAGTTTGACCTGGCAGGCGCGCGCCTGGTGGCCATCGCGCGCGACCTGCCGGGCTGGGGCGGCCTGTGCGAATTCATTACCGCGGCGCGCGCGGCGGCGCCCAAAGGCACTTACCGCGTCAGTTGGGAGAGCAGCGACTTCGGCCTGCTGCAGGGCTGCGAAATCCTCTACGCGCCGCGCCGCGAAAACGGTGGAACTATCGATATAGAAGCAATCTATCAAGAACTGGTAAGGGCAAAATGCCTTTTTGATCATCAATTCTGGCTTGCGGTGGAACTGCTGCACGGGCTCGACGACGCGCTCTGGCTCGCCGCGCTGCGCGAGGTGGGCGCGCGCGCCGGCGTGCCGCTGGTGGCGGCGGGCGATGTGCACATGCATGTGCGCTCGCGCAAGCGTCTGCAGGACGTGCTCACGGCCATTCGCCTGGGCCGGCCCGTGGCCGAGTGCGGGCGGGCGCTTGAGTCCAATGCCGAGCGGCATCTGCGCCCGCGCCTGCGGCTGGCCGGCATTTATCCGCCCGAGCTGCTGGCCGGCACCCTGGAGGTGGCGCGGCGTTGCCGCTTCGAGCTGGCGTCGATTCGCTACAACTACCCGCGCGAAACCGTGCCCCCGGGCCTGACGCCGACGCAGGCGCTGCGCCGCCTCACGTGCGAAGGCGCGGCCCGGCGTTACCCGCAGGGGGTGCCGTTCAAGGTGGGGCGCTACCTGGCCAGGGAGCTGGCGCTGATCGCCGATTGCCGCTACGAGATGTTCTTCCTCACGGTGCACGACATCGTGCGCTTCGCGCAAAGCCGCCGCATCCTCTTTCAGGGCCGCGGCTCGGCCGCGAACTCGGTGGTCTGCTATTGCCTGGGCATCACCGCGATGGACCCGATGCATTCGCATCCGCTGCTCGAGCGTTTCATCAGCCGCGAGCGCCAAAACGAGCCGCCCGACATTGACGTGGACTTCGAGCACGAGCGGCGCGAGGAAGTCATCCAGTACATCTATGCCAAATACGGGCGCGAGCGCGCGGCGATTGCCGCGGTGGTGGTCGGCTACCGCACGCGCAGCGCGATCCGCGACGTCGGCAAGGCGCTGGGCCTGCCGCCCGCGCTGATCGACACCCTGGCGAAGGAGCACCACTGGTTCGACGAGCCGCCGGCCGTGCAGCGCCTGTGCGAACTGGCGCGGCAGGCCGGCATGGCCATCGACGCGCATTGTGCCGCGCTGTGGCTGGGCTTGGCGGGGCAGCTCCTGGGCTTTCCCCGGCACCTGAGCCAGCATGTGGGCGGCTTCGTGCTTACGCAGGACAAGCTGACCCGGCTGGTGCCGGTGGAAAACGCCGCGATGCCGGATCGCTCGATCATCCAGTGGGACAAGGACGACCTCGAGGAAATGGGGCTCATGAAGGTCGATGTGCTGGCGCTGGGCACGCTGAGCGCGCTGCGGCGCTGCCTGGATTTGCGCAACGAGTTGCGCGGCCAGGACTGGGGCCTGCACGACATCCCAACCGAAGACGCGGCGACCTACGACATGATCTGCGCCGCGGACACCGTGGGCGTGTTCCAGATCGAGAGCCGCGCGCAAATGTCGATGCTGCCGCGCTTGCGGCCCCGGGTGTTTTACGACCTGGTGGTCGAGGTGGCTATCGTTCGGCCGGGACCGATCTCGGGCGGCATGGTGCACCCGTACTTGAGAGCACGGCGCCGGCGCGACGCGGGCAAGGCACCTCTTTACGAGCGCTCCGCGCTCGAGGCACCGGGCGAGCCGCCGCGCCTGCAGAAAGCGCTCGCGCGCACACTGGGCATCCCGATCTTCCAGGAACAGGTGATGGAGATCGCGATGATCGCGGCTGGTTTCAGCGCCGGCGAGGCCGACGAGCTGCGCCGCGGCATGGCCGCCTGGAAACGCAGCGGCAACGTCGAGCGTTTCGAGGGCCGTCTCGTTGGCGGCATGCTCGCCAATGGCTACCGGCCCGAATTCGCCCGGCGCATCTTCGAGCAGGTCAAGGGCTTCGGCGAATACGGCTTTCCCGAAAGCCATGCATACAGCTTCGCGCTGCTGGCCTACGCGAGCAGCTGGCTCAAGTGCCACGAGCCTGAATGCTTTCTTGCCGCGCTGCTCGATTCGCAGCCGATGGGCTTTTATCCGCCGTCGCAGCTGATTCAGGATGCGCGGCGCCACGACGTTGTGGTGCTACCGCCTGACGTCTCGATCAGCGACTGGGATTGCACGCTCGAAATCGTGCAACCCCAGGTTCGACCGGAAACGCGGCCGGCGGTGCGCCTGGGCCTGCGCCTGATCAAAGGCTTCAGCGAGGCGGCCGCGGTGCGGATCGCGCAGGCGCGCGCGCAGGCACCGTTTGCTGGCACCGAAGACCTGGCGCTGCGCGCCGGGCTCGACCGTGGTGAACTGGGTGCCTTGGCCGCGGCCGATGCGCTGATCTCGCTCTCGGGTCATCGGCGCCAGCAGGTCTGGGACGCCGCCGCCCAGCAGCGCGTGCCCGCACTGTTGCAGGGCGCGCCGGTCCATGAAAAGGCGCTGGCATTGCCCGCCGCGCCCGAGGGCGAGGAGATCGTGTTCGACTACGCCGCCATGGGCCTGACCCTGCGCCGTCATCCGCTGGCGCTGTTGCGGCCGCGGCTGGCGCGCCTGCAACTGCTGACGGCGCGCGAACTGCACGATCTGCCCAGCGGCCAACGGGTGGCGGCCTGCGGCCTGGTTACCGTGCGCCAGCAGCCGCAAACCGCCAAGGGCACGATCTTCGTCACGCTGGAGGACGAAACCGGCCCGGTCAACGTGATCGTGTGGAAGCAGGTGCGCGAGCGCCAGCGCAACGAGCTGCTGTATTCACGCCTGCTCGCGGTACACGGTACCTGGCAGTGCGATGTGGAGAGCGGCGGTGCGGTACGCCATCTGGTGGCCGAACGCCTGCAGGACCTCACGCCGCTGCTGGGGCGGCTTGGCCAGCAGGCCAGCCGGAGTCGGGATTTCCATTGACAGGCTGAAAAAAGCCGCCCGAAGGCGGCTCGAGCGACTCCGACTATTCGGTCAGGCGGGATGCGGGGCGCCGTCCGGCGTGGCGTCGCCACCTTCTGCGCCCTCGGCTCCCTCGATTACGCGATGCTTGCTGCGATCGGCGCCGATGAATATATACATCGCTGGCACCACGAACAGCGTAAAGAGCGTGCCGATTGCCATGCCGGTGAAGATCACCAGGCCCATCGCATGCCGGCCCGCCGCGCCGGCGCCGGAGGCGACCACCAGCGGCACCACGCCGAATACCATCGCGGCGGTGGTCATCAGGATCGGGCGCAGCCGCACGCCAGCGGCCTCGATGATGGCGTCGCGCTTGGCTTTCCCCTCATGCTGTAGCGTGTTCGCGACCTCGACGATCAGGATGCCGTGCTTGCTGATCAGGCCCATCAGCGTCACGAGGCCGACCTCGGTGTAGATGTTCATCGAATCGAAGCCGAGGAAGATGAAGATCATCGCGCCGAACAGCGCCATCGGCACCGACACCAGGATTACCACCGGGTCGCGGAAGCTCTCGAACAGCGCCGCCAGCGCGAGGAACACGATGATGACCGCGAACGCGAAGGTCAACGCGAAGCCGCCCGACTCCTGCACGAACTGACGCGACGGGCCCGCGTAGTCGACCTGGTAGCCGCTGGGCGCGAGCTTGTGCACCTCGTCGCGCAGATACTGCAGCGTGTCGCCCTGCGAGCCGCTGGGCACGCCCGAGACCGTGACCGAGTTGAGCTGCTGGAAATGGTTGATCGTCTCGGGCTCGACCGAGTACTTCAGGCTGGCCACAGTGCTGGCCTGCACCAGGTCTCCGCTCGGCGTCTTGATATAGAAGTTCAGCACGTTGGCCGGGTTCAGCCGGTCGACCTGCAGCACCTGCGGCATCACCTTGTAGGATCGGCCCGCAATCGAGAAGTAGTTGACGTACCCGCCCGCCATCGCCGCGGTCAGCGCGTTGCCGACATCCTGCTGGGTCATGCCGAGCGACGCGGCCTTGTCGCGGTCGATCACCACGGTGGCCTGCGGCAGGTCGTACTTCAAGTCGGCGTCGATGTAGTAGAACTTGCCGTCGGTGCGGGCCTTGTCCATCAACTGTTGCGACAGCGCGTTCAGGTTCTGGAACGACTCGGTCGACTTGATCACGAACTGCACCGGCAAGCCAGACGAGCCCGGCAGCGGCGGGAACTGGAACGCCGCGACACGCGCGCCCGCGATCTTGTTCCAGCGCTGCTGCAGCTCAGTCTGAACCTCATGCGCGCTGCGCGTGCGCTGGTCCCAGGGCTTCAGAATGATGCCGGCGATACCGCTGTTCGGCGACGGTGCACCGGTCAACTGGAAGATCTGCTGGTATTCGGGTAACGACTTGGAGTCCTGGAATACCTGATTGGCGTAGGTCTGCATCTGGTCGATGGTCGCGGTCGCAGGCCCCTGCAGTATGCCGAGCACGATGCCCTGGTCTTCCTCGGGCGCGAGTTCGTGCTTGGACATCTTGAACATCAGGCCCAGGCAGACGATCAGGATCGCTCCCATCACGATCAGCACCGGCCAGGTCTTGAGCAGGCTGCCCAGGAGTCGCGTGTAACCGCGATGCACTCGCTCGAACAGGTGCTCGATCAGCGTCGCGAACCGGCCAGCGTCCTGCTCGGGTTTGAAGATGCGCGAGCAGATCATTGGCGAGAGCGTCAGCGCCACCAGGCCCGACACCGTGACCGCGCCGGCCAGCGTGAACGCGAATTCGGTGAACAGCGCGCCGGTCAGACCTCCCTGGAATCCAATCGGCACGTACACCGCAACCAGCACCACGGTCATCGCGATGATCGGGCTGCCGAGTTCGCGCGCCGCGATCAGCGCCGACTGAAACGCGGTCTTGCCGCTTCGCATGTGGCGGTCTACGTTCTCGACGACGATGATCGCGTCGTCCACTACCAACCCGATCGCCAGCACCAGCGCGAGCAGTGTTAGCAGGTTAATCGAGTAACCTAAGGTCAGCATCACGAAGAATGCGCCTATCAGGGATAGCGGCATCGCGATCAGCGGCACGATGACCGCGCGCAGCGTGCCCAGGAACAGGTAGATCACGATCGTGACGATCACCAGCGCCTCGACCAGCGTCTTGACCACTTCGTGGATCGAGCTGTTGATGAAATCGGTCGAGTCGTAGACGATCTTGCCAGTCAGTCCGGCGGGGAGCTGGCTTTGCAGTTCGGGGAAGGCCTTGCGCACGTTCTCGGCGACCGTCAGCACGTTGGCCTCGGGCGCGACCTTGATCCCGATGAACACCGAGCGCACCCCGTTGAACGCGACGTTGAAGTTGTAGTTCTCCGACCCGAGCGTGACGGTCGCCACGTCCCGCAGCCGCACGATCGCGCCGTTCGCGCTCTTGATTGCGAGGTTTTTGAATTCTTCCACACTGTGCAGCGAGGTGTTCGCGTTCAGCGGCACGGTCACCATGTCGTTCTTGCTCTGGCCGACCGCGGCAAGGAAGTTGTTCGCCGCCAACGCGGCTGAGACGTCGGCCGCCGTGACTCCGACCGCGGCCATTTTCGACGCGTCGAGCCAGGCGCGCAGCGCAAAGGTGCGTGCGCCGAGAATTTCGGCGGTCTGCACGCCCTCGATCGAATTGAGCTTGGGCTGCACCACGCGTACCAGGTAATCGGTGATGCTGTTGTTGGGCATCTCATTGCTGTAGAAGCCTATGTACATCGCGTCGGTGGTTTGCCCGGTCTGTACCGCCAGCACCGGTGCCTGCGCCTGCGCCGGCAGTTGGTTGCGCACCGAAGCCACTTGGGTATTGATTTCGGTCAGCGCACGATTCGCGTCGTAGTTCAGGCGCAGCGTGGCGGTGATCACCGACGTGCCCAGGCTGCTGGAGGACGACAGGTAATCGATGCCCTGTGCCTGCGAGATCGCAGCCTCGAGCGGCTGCGTGATGAAGCCAGCCACGGTCTCGGCGTCGGCGCCGAAGTAGGCGGTGGTGATGGTCACGACCGCGTTCTGGGTCTTCGGGTATTGGTTGATCGGCAGACTGTCGAGCGCGCGCAGGCCAAGCACGACCACCAGCAAGCTGATCACCACCGCCAGCACCGGCCGGCGAATAAAGATATCGGTGAACTTCATCGGAAGAATCCCTTTACTTTTCCTGCGGCGTCGGGTTCGGGTTGTTGGCCGGCTGAACGCTGTTGTCGATCACCACCGGTGTGTCGTTCTTGAGCTTGAGCTGGCCGCTGGTCACTACCTGCTGACCAGCTTGCAGGCCTTTGGCGATGGCGATCTGGTCACCGCGCGTCGGTCCGGTCTCGACCAACACCTGTTTCGCGACGAGCTGCTCGCCGTTGCCCGACGTCGCGGCTTCGGGTTTCGGTGCGGGCTCGCCCGGCTTCGCCGCCGCCGGCTTGGCCTTCTCGACCACGAACACGGTCGACCCGTACGGGTTGTAGGTGATCGCGGTCTGCGGCAACGTGAGCCGTTCCTCGACCGCGCCGGCGTCGATGCGTACGTCGGCGAACATGCCGGGCAGGAGTTCACGCTTCGGATTGGTGACCGTGGCCTCTACCTGCACGTTGCGCGTGGACGGATCGACCTTGGGGTTGATCGCATTGATCTTGCCGCCGAAGGTCTGCCCCGGATAGGCGTCGATGCCGAGCTTCACGGTCTGGCCCGTTGCGAGGCCGTTCAATTCCTGCTGCGGCAGCGTGAAGTCGACATAGATCGGATCGAGCGTCTGCAGCGTCACGATGGTGTCACCAGGATTCAGGTACTGACCCGGATTCACTGCAGTAATGCCGAGCCGCCCGGAGAAGGGCGCCCGGATCGTCTTTTTTGCCACCACCGCGGCCTGCTGCGCCGCGCTGGCTCGCTTGACGCGCAGATCGGCCTCGTCGGCATCGAGCTGCGCCTGACTGATCGCCTTCACCGCGAACTGCTGCCGGTCCCGTGCCAGCACCGAGGCGGCCAGATCGGCTGCTGCCTGCTGTGCCGCCAGTTGGGCCTTGTCGGAATCGGCGTTGAGTTCGACCAGCACGTCGCCAGCCTTCACATCCTGGCCCGAGCGGAAGTGAATGGTCCGCACCATGCCGGCGATTTCGGTCGTGACGTTGACCCCGCGCACGGGGTTGAGCGTTCCCACCGCCTTGATGGTCGGCTGCCAGTTCTGCAGTTCGACCTTCATGGCGGTCACGACTTGAGGGCTGGGTTTGGGCATGCTCGCAATCAGCTTCCTGATCTGCAGGAACTTGAACAGGGCCAGCACGGCAATCAACAGAACAACACAGAGCAGCATGATCAGCATGCGTTTGGTCGTGCGCTTCATCGGGGAACCTCCAGGAATTCGATTTTTTTGACTTAGAGTCGGGTGTAGCGGTGGGGCCGACTACTGCTGCGACATCGGCTTCGGCGGCGCCGCGGCAACCGGTTCGCTGGCATCGGCCAGCGCGGGGCGATTCCACCAGCCGCCGCCCAGCGCCTGGAACAAGGCGGCCGTGTCCGCATAGCGCAAGGCCTGCGCCTGTGCCAGCGAGACACGCGTCTGGGCATACGTCTGCTGCGCGGTGAGCAGTGCCAGGTTGTTGACCGCGCCGAGCTGAAACTGGCGATTCACCAGGTCCAGCGACTCGTGCGCCAGCGCCGCGGCCTGCGCCTGGGCGCTGAGAGTCTGGGCGTCGCTGTCGAGCGCGCGCAGCGTGTTGGACACGTTCAGGAACGCATTCAGCACCGTCTGGCGGTATTGCGCCCGCGCCTCGTCATAGGCTGCGATGGCGGCGCGCTTTTTGGCCCGCAGCGATCCGCCGTTGAAGATCGGTTGCAGCAGGCCGGCGCCGAGGCTCCAGGCCGAGCTTGGCCCCGAGAACAACTGATTGAGCTCGAAGCTCTGCGCACCGACACTGCCGCTCAGGGTGATCTGCGGGTAAAGGTTCGCGGTGGCGACGCCGATTTGGGCGCTTGCCTGGTGCAGCAGCGCTTCGCTGGCTTGAATGTCGGGTCGCTGGCGCACCAGCGATGAGGGCAGGCTGACTGGCAAGTCATGGGGCAGTTGCAGGGAGTCCAGGGTGAACTCGGGCAGTCCTGCCTCGCCGGGCAAGCGCCCGACATAGACGGCCAGCTGGTGCCGGGTTTGCGCCAACGCTTTTTGCAGTGAGGGCAGCGTGGCGCGTGTCTGCGCGAGCTGCGCCTGCTGGGTCAACACCGTTCCTTGCGCAATCGCTCCCAAGGCGGCCTGCTTCTGGATCAGTGCCAGCGACTGGCTCTCGGAATCGATCACGTCCTGGGTGGCACGAAGCTGCGCGCGCAGCGAAGCCTCCTGGATGGCCGTCGTGACCACGTTGGCGGTGAGCGTGAGATAGGTGGCCTCGACCTGATAGCGCTGGTAGTCGACGGCGGCCTGCAAGCCCTCCAGTTCGCGATGTATTCCACCAAACGCGTCAATCGTGTAGGAAACATTGACCGAAGCGTTGAGAACCGTGAGGGTCACGCCACCGGGAATCTGGCTCGCGATTTGTGACTCGCGTTCACGTGTAACTCCAAACTGGCCGGTGACCCCTGGCAACTGCCTGGCGCCCGCATCGGCGTTGTAGTTTTCCTGGGCCTGGCGCAGCGCGGCCTGTGCCGAGGCCAGCGTGGGGCTGTGCGCCAGGGCCGAGCGGATCAACTGATCAAGCGGCTCACAGTGGAACACGCTCCACCAGATCGCGGGAATGTCCTGCCCCATCACAAAGTGCTGCGCCGCGCCGCCAGCACCCGATGCACTGGCGGTCTCGGTCGGCAGCGGCATGTTGGTATAGGGGCTTGTCGCATTGGCGACGGTGGGCGCTTCGGGGGCCTTGAAATCCGGCCCCACGGCGCATCCCGCCAGCGCCAGCCCGATGGCCGCGCACAGACTTGTGAGGCAGGCCCGTTGCCCGGACCGTGTTCGATTGTGGAGAATAATCACCAGGGAACTCTCGATTCAGGTTGACGGCCCCGCACCACGCTTTGAGCGTCAAGCGCGCGTTACCGGGCACATGGAAGTGCCGGATTATGCACGGAAACACTCCCTGCCGTATTCGGGAAATCGTCTCGGGGATGGCGCCGATCAGAGGGGCCGCCCGGAATCCGGCGAGAGGTAAGTGATCAGGGAGCGATCACGACAAGCACACTGCACGGCGAGTGTTCGATCAGGCTGCTGGATACGGAGCCGCGCCACCAGCGGGCCGCCCAACTGTTCAGGCGTTTGTGGCCGACCACGATCAGGTCAGCCTCGATCTGACGCGCGTACTGCGAGATTTTCTGGACGATTTCACCCTCCAAAACCGTCCCGCTGGCTTGGTAGCCCAGTTCCTTGAGTCGGCGCAACCCGTCGTCCAGGGTGTCCTGGTACTTAAGTTTTTCCTGGTCTATCAAATCGGCACCGACGTATGC
The DNA here is from genome assembly GCA_035572155.1 of Rhodoferax sp. GTDB lineage: Bacteria > Pseudomonadota > Gammaproteobacteria > Burkholderiales > Burkholderiaceae_C > Rhodoferax_A. The sequence goes on along the minus strand of DATNBD010000013.1, from coordinate 18,784 downwards.
GCTTTCACTGCCCATGAGTCCGATGGAGAGCGATATGACAGCGACGAGATGGATGGATGAATGAGTCCACTGCGCGATGTCGCGGCAGTCCAGCAGGGCTTTCTGACCGGCCGCGGAACCATCGTAGGCCAACAAGATACGTTTATACATACCGCACCTCCAATCCGAAAATGCATTTTCAACCAGGTTTCAGCATAAACCTGACGCGTACGCCATGCAACGAATCAGGGATGTTGGGGCGCGAGGCCGCCGATATTTGATCTGCCGGGGACTGGAGCGGGTGAAGGGAATCGAACCCTCGTATGAAGCTTGGGAAGCTGCCGTTCTGCCATTGAACTACACCCGCGGCAGGCGTGAATTCTACTGTGGCTTCTTGCCCTGTGCCATGAGATAGCACCGCAGCGTGAAGAGTACCGTTACCACCACGACCAACGCTGCGCTGGTTCAGTACGCCAAAGCAGGGGCCTCAGCCGGTGCGGTGGAGTCGGCTTCGGCGACTCGCCGGGCCAGATGAGCCAGCGCCTGTTCCACCTGATCGACCAGGATCAGGCACAGATCGCCTGGCTCCAGTCGCTCCAGCGCAGCATCGATGGCGGCAAATTCGCCGCGTATTTCCGTGATGTGGCTCGCGCGTTTGGCCTGTGCCAGCCCGTTGCGCAACAGAGCCAGCACTTCGCCGTCGGCCCGGCCCCGCTGACATGCGTCCTGAAAAAGCAGAACGTCGTCGAACGCGTCGCCAAGAATGCCGGTTTGTTCCCGGATGTCGTCGTCGCGCCGGTCACCGGCACCGCTGATGACGACCGAGCGGCGCCTGGCGGGCAGGGCGTTGACGGCGGCCACCAGGGCCCGCATGGCGTCGGGATTGTGACCGTAATCGGCGATCACGGTGGCGCCCCGGTATTCCATCATGTTGAAGCGGCCCGGAACATTGCCGGCATCGGTGGTGAAACTGGCCAGGCCGCGACGCACCGTGTCCCAACTCAGCCCGACGGCCCAGGCGGCGGCGACTGCGGCCATGACGTTTTCAACCTGGAAGCCAATGCTCCCGTTGCGCGTGACCGGTATCTCGCTCAATGCGATGCGCTCGCGCCAGGATCCTTCTGCCGCCACGATCGCGCCGTCGTCGACATAGACCGTGCGCTTGCCTTGCGCCCGCTGCGTGGCCATAGCGGGATGATGGTGGTCTGCCGCAAAGAAGATGATGCTGCCCGGGCAGCTTGGCGCCATGGCACGCACCATGGGGTCGGCGGCATTCAGCACCGCGTAGCCGGTGGGAGCGACGTTTTGCACGATCACGCGCTTGAGTACCGCCAGATCTTCCACGGTGGTGATGTAGTTGAGTCCCAGGTGGTCCCCGGCGCCGATGTTCGTCACCACGGCCACCTCGCAGCGGTCGAAGCCAAGTCCCTCGCGCAGCATGCCGCCGCGCGCGGTTTCAAATACGGCAGCATCCACGTCGGGGTGCATCAGCACGCTGCGGGCGCTTTTTGGGCCACTGCAGTCACCGCTGTCGATCTGCTGGCCGTTCACGTACACGCCATCGGTGTTGGTCATGCCCACGCGCAGCGCGCTGCTGGCCATCAAGTGAGCAATCAGGCGCGTGGTGGTGGTCTTGCCGTTGGTGCCGGTCACCGCCACCACGGGTATGCGGCCGTCATCGCCATGGGCAAACAGGTGCGAGACGATGGCCTCGCCGACCGGGCGGCCCTTGCCAAAGGATGGCGACAGGTGCATGCGCAGCCCAGGGGCCGCGTTGACCTCCACGATGCCGCCATGCTGCTCACGCATCGGCCGAAGCACGCTCTCGCACACCACATCCACCCCGCACACATGCAGGCCCACCATGCGCGCCGCGGCGACGGCGTTGGCAGCGACTTCCGGGTGCACGTCATCGGTGACGTCGGTGGCGGTACCGCCCGTGCTGAGGTTGGCGTTGTTGCGCAACACCACGCGACGGCCTTTTGCTGGCACCGACTGCGGCGCCAGTCCCTGCGCGTTCAGGCGCGCCACGGCGATTTCGTCGAAACGGATTTTGGTCAGCGACGTGCTGTGTCCTTCACCACGCCGGGGGTCGGCGTTGACCCGATCCACCAATTCGCGCACGCTGTGGATACCGTTGCCGATCACATGGGGCGGGTCCCGCCGGGCTGCCGCGATCAGCTGGTGGCCGACCACCAGCAAGCGGAAATCGTTGCCGGAGAGGTATTTTTCGACCATCACCTCACCCACTTCGGCGGCAGCGCGAAATCCGACTTGCAGGTGCTCGCGATTGGTGACGTTGACCGTTACCCCCTTGCCCTGATTGCCATCGCGCGGCTTCACGACGACCGGCAGGCCGATTTCACAGGCCGCGGCCCAGGCGTCGTCCGCGTCCTTCACGGGGCGGCCTGTCGGCACCGGCGCACCCGCGGCGTGGAGCAGGCGTTTCGTCAGTTCCTTGTCCTGTGCGATGGATTCGGACACAGCACTGGTGGCGTCCACCTCGGCCGCCTGAATGCGGCGCTGGCGCGAACCCCAGCCAAATTGAACCAGACTGCCCTGGGTCAGCCGGCGCCAGGGGATGCCGCGAGCGACGGCGGCATTGACGATCGCTCCGGTACTGGGGCCCAGGCGCTCTTCTTCGTCGGTATCGCGCAACTGCGCGATCGATGCATCCACGTCGAAACTGTTGTCTTGCAGCGTCGCCTGGATCAGTTTTTCCGCCAATTCAAACGCCAACCGACCCACGGCCTCTTCACTGTAGGCCACAACCACTTGATACACGCCGATGTCCACCGTGGCGGTCGTACGGCTGAAGGTGACGGGGCAACCGGCCTGGATCTGCAACGCGAGTGCAGCGGTCTCCAGAACATGCGCCAGGGAGACGGGTCCCTGGTAGCCGCTCGGCCGCAGCGCGCCTATGGCAGGAAACAGTTCGCGCAATCTGGATTCGAAGTCGGGCAGGTCGGCGATGGCGCGTTCGACCGGAGCGCAGGACACGATCGCCTCCAGCGCCGTATGCCGGGACCAGAGGTTGGGGCCGCGCAAGGCACGAATACGTGAGACTTCCATTTCGGTATCTTTCGATCTTGGCTTGTTGTTGTGCTCAACCGACCGCAAGCAACTCGGGTTCGGCGAAGTAGGGCTTCAGATCGGCCTCGAAGGTTTCGATGCCGACGGCGATCAAATCAGGAGAGATGTTCAACGCCCAGGCCGCGGCAGCGGCTGGCAAAATGCTTGGGCGCAGCGTGTCCGACGGCGCGCCCTGGCTGTCGCGACGGATCAGCCGATCCAGACTTGCCAGCCTGGTTTCCGCGGTTCCGCTTGCAAATACGACGTGACCGGCTCGAACAAACACGGCACGCCCGCCGCCTGCGCGGTGCGCAGCGATGGATGGAACGTCGGGATCGTCCGCATAGAAAATGACTTCGCCGTCGCACAGTGTGGCAAGTTCGGCCACCAGTGCATCCGCGGCATTGAGTACCGCCATCCCGTCCGACAACACCACGTCCACTTGGGTTCGCAAGACCTTGGCGAGTTGCTCCGGGGTAAAGACGTCGAATTCAGCCAGTTCGTGGACACCGTCCAAATCGTTCACGACACCGACTTGGCAGCGGTCGTAAGCCAGACCGTCGCGCAGGATGGATTCAGCGCCGTTTTCGATCACGGCGGCCTCGACCGCCACGTTCATCAACAGCCGGCGCCCTGATTCGAAGCCGGCACAATTCACCTGTGCGACCCGGCGGCGGTCGAGAAACAGGCCGTCGCGGCAGGCCAATCCCACATAGCGACCGCTCAGGTGGATCAGCCATGCCACCAGCCGGGCGATCGTTTGAGTGCCTTGTGATCCGGCGACGCCAACGACCGGAATGCGGCCTGCCGTGTTGCTCGCATCTTCGGGGAACAGATGATCGACAATGGCGCGGCCGACCGGTCGGGGGGCGCCCACGGCCGGTTTCAGATGCATCAGCAAGCCGGGCCCGGCATTCACCTCGACCACGGCGCCACCCTGCGCCTGCAACGGATGCGAAATGTCCTCGGCGACCACGTCGATTCCCGCAACATCGAGTCCCACCACGCGTGCCGCGAGCGAAACAGCGTGGGCAACCGCCGGGTGAACGATATCGGTGCAGTCGATCGCCACATTGCCGTTGCGCTGGATCAACACCCGACGATCGGCAGCGGGAATGTCGTCCGGCGTCAACTCCTGACGTTGCAGTTCAAGCAGGATGTTTTCGTCGGTGCGGGTTTCGACCAGGTTGAGTGGGCAGTCTTCCGCCAGGCCGCGCCGCAGGTCGGTGTTGATCTGGCTATCCACCAGTTTCGCCACCGACGAGTGACCGTCGCCGACGATCCAGGCCGCGTCGCCGCGCGCGGCTGCCACCAGCCGGCCGCCCACGACCAGCATCCGGTGTTCATGGCCGCGTGCAAATTGCTCGACCATCACTTCGCTGCCATGCAGTTGCGCCACTTCGAACGCGGCGCGCACGTCTGCTTCGCGCGTCAAATCCAGGGCTACGCCCCGGCCATGGTTGCCATCCGTCGGTTTGACCGCCACTGGCAGGCCAATGTCCTGTGCGGCCGCCCAGGCGGCGTCGGCACTGCCCACTATTTCGCCATCGGGGACCGGAACACCGCAGGACTTGAGCAACTGCTTGGTCAGGTCTTTGTCACTCGCGATCCCGGCCGAAATGGCGCTGGTGAGCTCGGTTTCGGCCGTCCATATCCTGCGCTGGGCGGAGCCGTAACCCAACTGCACGAGGTTCCCCTCATTCAGCCGGATATGCGGAATTCGGCGATCGCTCGCCGCGGCCACAATGCTTGCAGTGCTTGGGCCGAGATAACTGTCGTCCACCTGGGCCCGCACCAGCGCGACGGCAGCGGGGACATCGATGGGTTGCTGATTGATTGTCGCCATCAGCAGCCGATGTCCTTGCGCCAGCGCAGCGCGGGCGACATGCTCGTCACGCGCGCGGAACACCATGCGGTAGACACCGCGCCGCGATGTGCTGCGAGTCTGGCCGAAACCCGTCGGCATGCCGGCCAGGTTCAGCAACTCGATCACCACGTGTTCCAGGACATGACCCATCCAGGTACCGCTCACCAGGCGCTGCAAAAAGCCGCCGCGCTCGCCGACGCCGCAGTGGTGTTCCGCCAGCGCCGGAAGCAGGGCTATCAGCCGGTCGTTGAAGCCGGGCAGCACATGGGACGGGAAATCCTCGAGTTCACCGAGATCGAGCCAAACTTCGAGCGCGGGTCGGTAAGTCCAGATGTTGGGGCCGCGCAAATAAGTGATGCGAAGCAGCTTGATATCGTTTTTCATGCTCATGTTCAGCGGTTTCGGCACGGTCAACCGCCTGTTGGCAGGGCGGCTCGTCGGGCGAGGCGCAATCGCGGGTCACTGAATCCGGGTGCCGTGGGCGGCCTGCGCGCCACATCAGCGAGAATTCCATATGCCCATGCGCCAGCGAGACTACGCTGACGGACCAGGGGTATGGAAACAAAATGCAAATTCACGATTCAATTGATGCCGGCAAGTCAGATTCGGAGCCCGCACGAAATGAGCTGCGCGAACGACTCCCACCCGATGAAAACGTCTTAAGCACGCTGGCGGTTGACCTGGACCAGCGGCTTTGTTTTTCCAAAGGGCTGGTGGCGTTGACGAATCGGCGCCTGTGGGCTTGCGAGGCCGACCCGGCGTCGGGGGAACGCCAATGGCGCAGCTGGGCTCTGGGTGAAGGACTGGCACTGCGCCACTCTGACCATGCCGGCGTGGGGACTATCGAGCTGCACGATGTCCGGACCCGGCTGGCACGCTGGCGCTTCACCCTGGCCGTCAACGCTCAGGCGTTGCGTCTCATCAGGCAGTTTGACCTGCAATCCGCCGCGCTGTTGCGCGGCGATCCAGAGCTCGAGGACGAGCCCGCGCTATGTCCACGATGCAAATTGCCGCTGCCGCCCGACAGCGACGATTGCCCGGTGTGTGCCCGGGAATTGCACACGCCGCCGTCGAGCTGGGTGCTGCTGCGCCTGGGGCGCTTTGCCCGGCCTTACCGAAAGCAGCTCATTGCAGGATTCGTGCTGATGCTGGTGGCCACGGCGGCGACCCTGATCCCACCGTATCTGTCCATTCCGCTGATGGACGATATCCTGATCCCGTTTCAGGACGGGAAGGAAATCCAGCCCTGGCTGGTCACGGCCTATCTGGGGGGGTTGCTGGGCTCGGCCTTGCTGGGCTGGGGGCTGAATTGGGCACGTACTTACATACTGTCGCTGGTGTCCGAGAGGATCGGTGCTGACCTGCGCACGGCCACTTTTGACCATCTGCTGTCCCTGTCACTGGATTATTTTGGGGGCAAGCGCACAGGCGACTTGATGGCGCGCATTGGTTCGGAAACCGATCGGATCTGCGTTTTCCTGTCCCTGCATGCTCTGGATTTTGCCACCGACGTCCTGATGATCGTGATGACGTCCATCATTCTGTTTTCCATCGACCCATGGCTGGCGCTGGTCACGCTGGTGCCGCTGCCCTTTATCGCGTGGATGATCCACACCGTGCGGGACCGCCTGCGCACCGGTTTCGAGAAGATCGACCGGGTCTGGTCCGAGGTGACCAACGTGCTGGCCGACACCATTCCGGGCATTCGCGTCGTGAAGGCGTTTGCCCAGGAAAAGCGCGAAGCACAGCGCTTTCGCGTCGCCAATCAGCACAATCTGGCGGTGAATGACCGGCTGAACAAGACATGGTCGCTGTTCTCACCCACCGTGTCGCTGCTGACCGAAATCGGCCTGCTGGTGGTCTGGGCGTTCGGCATCTGGCTCGTGTCGCGGCATCAGATCACAGTCGGGGTGCTGACGGCCTTCATCGCCTACATCGGCCGCTTTTACACGCGGCTGGATTCGATGAGCCGGATCGTTTCGGTCACGCAAAAGGCGGCGGCGGGCGCCAAGCGCATCTTCGACATTCTCGATCATGTCTCCAACGTGCCCGAACCGGCGCAGCCGGTGAAGATTGGCGATGCGCCAGGTCTCCGGGGCATGCGCGGGCGCATCGACATCAGCGGCATCGGTTTTCGCTACGGCAATCGCTCGGTGATCCGCGGCCTGGACCTTTCCATCGCGCCGGGCGAGATGATTGGCCTGGTGGGCCACAGCGGCTCGGGCAAGAGTACGCTGGTGAACCTGATCTGCCGCTTCTACGACGTGACCGACGGTTCCATTCTCGTGGACGGCACTGATATCCGGCGCTTTGGCGTGGCCGACTATCGGCGCCACATTGGTCTGGTGCTGCAGGAGCCCTTTCTGTTTTTTGGCACGGTCGCCGAGAACATTGCGTATGGACGCCCCGACGCGACGCGTGCCGAGATCGTGGCGGCGGCGCGCGCGGCGCATGCGCATGAATTCATCCTGCGCCTGGCGCAAGGCTATGACTCGCTGGTGGGCGAACGCGGCCAAGGGCTGTCCGGAGGCGAGCGCCAGCGCATCTCGATTGCGCGCGCACTCCTGATCGACCCGCGGATCCTGATTCTGGATGAAGCCACGTCGTCGGTGGATACCGAGACCGAAAAGGAAATCCAGAAGGCGCTGGACAACCTGGTGCAGGGGCGCACCACGATTGCCATCGCGCACCGTCTGTCCACCTTGCGCAAGGCCAACCGACTGGTAGTGATGGACCGCGGGCAGGTGGTGGAAGTCGGCCCACACGACGAACTGATGGACCGCAGAGGTGCGTACTGGCGCCTGTACGAAGCGCAATTGCGCCGGGCTGACATGGAAGGCGGCGATGAATCCGTCGATGACGCCGTCGACCACGCCACGGGCGCGGTGGCACTGGCCCCCGTGGTGCATCTCGCCCAGACCACTGAATAGGAAAGCAGACTATGGATTCCTGTGAATTCCAACTGGAGCGCAACGCCTTTGGCCGCCTGGTGCTGACGACCGCCAGCGGAGAGCGGTTCGACGGCGTGACGGCCGTGCGCGCCTTTCCCGTGTCGGCCCCCGCGCAGGGGCTTTCGCTGGTTCACGTAGATGGCCGTGAGCTGGTTTGGGTCGAACAGCTGATCGCGTTGCCGGCCGCGCAGCGCGGCCTGATCGAGGATGAGCTGGCCGCGCGCGAATTCGTGCCGGAAATCGTGCGCCTCAAAAGCGTGTCGACGTTTTCCACGCCCAGCACCTGGACCGTGCAAACCGACCGCGGCGACACGCAATTTGTACTCAAGGGAGAAGAAGACATCCGCCGGCTGGGCGGCGCCGCGCTGCTGATCACGGGTGCTCAAGGCGTTCACTTCAAGGTGCGCGACATGCGGGCGCTCGATGGTGCCTCGCGCCGGTTGCTGGGCCGATTTCTTTAAGGCCGCAGGTAGGCCCAGCCTTCGCTTTGCTTCTTCATGATTTCTGTGACACCAGCCGGTACGTAGCCGACGGAAGGATTCATATCCTCTTTAGTCAACTTCTGGGCATGCATGGTGTTCTGGCATGCCACCACATGCACGCCCGCGGCGACTGCGTCGCTCACCCGGTCTCCCACCGTGGAGCCGAATTTGAGCATGCCGACCCCCGGCCCGTAGGCAACGATCTCCACGGCCACATTGGAGGCGCCAACATCGGCTTGAAGGTTTTTCGCGTTGTTCAGCGCCAGATTCCATTTGGCCGGATCGTTGTCGCTCACCTGGATCACGATCTTGTAGTGTTTTCGGCTGTTGGCCGTTTCCCCTTGTGCATTGGTTGCTACTAAAAGAGTAGCTGTCGCGGTCAGTGCAGCGGAGTGGACCAGATTTCGACGATTCATTGCAGCAGGCTTCTCAGGCAAGGTTGGGGTGTCTGAATATACGCCGATCCCCGCAGCCCGAGCGCCGCCCAACGAGGCATGAGTCTGAAGTGGGCGGCGCCTGCGGCACTGCTGGGCGACTGAGCTTTCAATCGTCGGGGAATTCCCACTTCTGTGCGCTGGCGCCGGCCAGTTCCTGCACGCGCGCTTCGTCCTGGCCGAACTCCGCGGCGGCGCCGCTGTAGGTGACGGTGCCGCGGTCGAGCACGTAGGCGCGGTCGGCGATTTCAGTGGCGGCGCGCACGTTTTGCTCGATCAGCAGAACCGACGTTCCCGCGTCGCGTGCCGCGACGATCACCTTGAAAACATTCTGCACGATGATCGGCGCCAGGCCTTGCGACGGTTCGTCGAGCAGGATCAGTTTCGGGTTCAGCAGCAGCACGCGGGCGATGGACAACATTTCCTGCTCGCCGCCGGAGAGCTGTCGTCCCTTGTGATTTTTGCGCTCGGCGAGACGCGGAAAAAGCTCGTAGACGCGGGCGATGTTCCAGTGTCCCGGGCGATCGACGGGTACCTTGAGGTTTTCCTCGACCGTCAAATGGGAAAACACGCGGCGCCCTTCTGGCACCAGGCCGACACCGAGCCGGGCGATGCGAAAGGGCGGCAGGTGCGTCGAGTCGGTGCCAAAAATGCGGATATGGCCGGAGTGCGCGGGGGTGAGGCCCATGATGCTGCGCAGCGTGGTGGATTTGCCCGCGCCGTTGCGGCCCAGCAGCGTCACCAGTTCGCCCTCGCCGACCTCCAGATCGACGCCGTGCAGGACGTGGCTCTTGCCGTAATACGTGTTCAGTTGGTGGACTTCAAGAGCCTTCACGTTTTTCCCCAAGATAGGCCACTTGCACCTTTTCGCTGGCCGCGATTTCGTCCGGTGTTCCCTGGTCCAGCATTTCGCCCTCGGACAGCACGGTGATGCGGTCGGCGAGGTTGAAGATGACGCGCATGTCGTGTTCCACGAGCACGATGGTGAGTTTTTGCTTTCGGTGCAGCCTGCGGATCAACACCGCGGTGTCGTAGGTTTCCTGACTGCCCATGCCGGCCGCGGGTTCGTCCAGCAGCAGCAACTTCGGCCGGGTGGCGAGCGCCATCATGATTTCGGTGGAGCGCTGGTCGCCGTGCGAGAGTTCACCGACGTGCCGATTGACATTCGCCGTGAGCGCACCGGCCTCCAGCAGCTCATCGACGCGCCGCTCGGTCGCGGCAACCTGGCGCCGCGTGTTGAACAACTTCAACCGCAGGCCGTCCGTGACCTGGACCGCGATGCGCAGGTTTTCGCGCACCGTGAGTTCCGGGAACACCTCGGTGATTTGGAAGGTGCGGGCCATGCCCATGCCCACGCGCTCATGCGTGGGCATGGCCGTGACGTCGGCGCCACCGAAGACGATGCGGCCGGCCGTCGGCACGTAGAAGCCGCTGATCATGTTGAACAAAGTGGTTTTGCCGGCACCGTTCGGGCCGATGATGGCATGCAACTCGCCTTCCTCGACGCTCAGCGAGACGTTCTTTACCGCGGCAAGTTCGCCAAAGCGCTGTGTGACGTTGTGGACTTCGAGCAGACTCATGAGATTTTTCTCTGCATCAGCCCGGCAATGCCGCGGGGCAGGAACAGCACCACCAGCACGAAGATCACGCCGATGTAGAACATCCAGTCGTCGGTGATGCTGGAAAGCGAATCCTGCGCGATCACAAAGATGGCGGCGCCAAGCAACGGCCCCCAAAACGAGCGCATGCCGCCTATCACCGCCATGAGCACGAAATCGCCCGACTGCGTCCAGTGAAGTTCGTGCGGGCTGACGAAGTTGTTGAGCATGCCGTAGAGCGCACCGGCGGTGGCCACGAAGAAGCACGAGAGGGTGTAGGCAATCCACAGATGCCGGTTCACCGGGATGCCGAGGAATTTGGTGCGGCGTTCGTTCTCGCGCATGGCGAGCAGCGTATGGCCGAACGGGGAGCGCAGCAGAATGGCCATGAGCACGGCGCAGACGGCGAACACGGCCAGCACGAAGTAGTAGTACACGACGTTCGATGTCAGGTTGATATTCGCGAAGCCAAGATCGATCGCCAGGCGCTGGAAGGTGAGCCCGTTGTCGCCTCCGGTGACCGCGTTCCAGCGAAAGGCGATGAAGTAGAACACCTGCCCGAAGGCGATTGTCGCCAGCGCGAAATAAATACCACGCAGCCGGGACAAAAGGTAGCCGATCAGCGCACCGCCCGCGGTGCCGACCACGATTCCGGCGATGAGTCCGACGGGCGTGCTCGGCACCAGGTGCTTGATGACCAGGCCGGTCGCGTAAGCGCCCAGGCCAAAGTAGGCGGCGTGGCCGAACGCCATCACACCGGAGTGGCCCACCAGCAGGTTGGTGGCCATCGCGGCCAGGCCGATCAGCAACACGCGGGAAGCGAGGTCGATGTAGCCACCTACCGGAGCGATCCACAGCGGCACCGTCAGAAGGACGGCCCAGAGCAGGATCAGGAAGGCGAGATTGCCTGGGTTCGTGCGACTGCTCAAAGTTTCGTCCCGCCTTCCTCGCCAAACAGGCCGTACGGCCTAAACAGCAGCACGAGCGCCATCATCACGTAGATGGTGGCCTCGGATGCCGAGGGAAAAAACACCGTCACGACACCGGCAGCGACGCCGATCAGCAAGCCGCCGAACAATGTCCCGACAAGGCTGCCCAGCCCGCCCACGATGACAGCAACGAAGCTCGGCATGATCAGCTGGTCGCCGATGGTGGGGGTGAGGCCGAGCATGCCAGCTGCCAGCACGCCAGCCAGGCCGGCGAAGAAGATGCCGAGGCCGAAATTGAGGTTGCGCAGGATGCGCACGTCAACGCCCAGCGCCGACACCATTTCGAGATCGAGCGTGCCGGCGCGGATGCGCATGCCCAGGCGCGTCTTTTTGAGGATCACGAACAGCGCAACCACTGCGATCGCAACCAGCGCCACCATGAAGACGCGGTAGCCGGTGAGGAAAAACAATGTGGAACTGAGCGACGATTGCAGGCCCCCGGGCACCTTGAATGGCAGGCCCTGCGCGCCCCAGATCATGCGCACTGAATCCTGGATCACGTAGGCGAGGCCGAATGTAAGCAACAGGCCGTAGAGCGGGTCTCGCACATAGAGCGGCCGGATCAGCACGCGCTCGACGACGATGCCGATCAGCGCCGTGAGGAACGGTGAGATGATCAATGCGCCCCAGAAGCCGAGGTACGGCTGCAGCGTGTAGGCGAGGTAGGCGCCGAGGGCGAGAAAGCCGCCGTGCGCGAAGTTGATGACGTTGGTCAGGTTGATGATCAGCGAAAGGCCGAGCGCCATCAGCGCGTAGAACGCGCCGATCACCAGTCCGTTGAAGATGTTGAGAAGAACGAGTTGCGTCACCTGCTGTCCCCGTTAGCGAACCTTCGCGCAACCCGCTTGGGAGGCATGCGTGATGTTTGGCGTGGTGGCACCAAGTGTGATTCCCACGACAACATGAAGAGCGCCACGTGCAATCTGCGCGTGGCACTTCATTTTTGGCTGAGGCAAGGCGCGCTCAGCTCGGCCATGTCATCTTGCAGTCGGCTTCTTCCACGGTCGGTGCAATGGTCTTGCTGTCGATCACCTGATCGATGTGGAACAGGTCGTCCGGCGCGCTGCCGGAAGGCTGGGCGTGACCGGCCCAGAGCGTACCGATCAACAGGTGTTGGTTGGCGCGGAAGGTCGCGGGGTGTGGCTGCATCGCCACTTCCGGCGGCAGCGTGAGGCCGTCCAGCGCCCGCGCCATCTTCAATGGATCGAGCGACTTGGCATTGTTGGCTGCCAGCGCGCACGCGTGGATGGCGGTATGGCCGAACCAGGTGCGCGCGGTGGGCACGCGGCCGGTTTTCTTCTTGATCGCCTCGGTGAATTCTTTCACGTGCGGTACACCGGGCTGGTTCCAGTACCACTCGATCACCCAGTTGCCGATGCGCGCCGTCTCGGGTAGCGCCTCTAGGGTTTCGAGCTCGATATTGGCCCCAGCGATATGGAATTTCTTGTCGAGCCCGAATTGCACTGTCTGCTTGAGCACGTTGGTCTGGTCTTCGCCGTTCTGCAGAATCACGATCACGTCCGGGTTCGCGGCCTGGGCCTTGATCAGGTAGGAAGAGTATTCGGTCGTGCCGAGCGGAATCAGGTCGGTGCCGACGTTGGTCGCGCCGTACTTCTTGAAGTTGGCGTTGTAGGCTTCGAGCAGACCGTGGCCGAACGCGTAGTCGGGCACCAGACAGTAGAACTTCTTGCCGAAGCGATTGATGAGCGACGGCGCGATGGCGTTTACCAGCAGCGTGGTGGAGGGATCGACCTGGAAGACGTTCCAGTGGCAGTTCTTGCCGGTGATCGGATCGGCGTGGCCGCCCGGATCGATCATGAACACATTTTTTTCGTAGGCTACCGCGGACATCGCCATCGTCAGGCCGGAGTTGACGTTGCCGACCAGGAAATCGACCTTGTCGCGGTCGATCAGCTTGCGCGCTTTCTGCACCGCGACGCCCGCGTCGCCACTGGTCGAGTCCTCGACAATCAGCTTGGCGGGACGCCCCAGGATGCCCCCCTTGGCGTTGATCTCCTGCACGGCCAGTTCCATGCCGTGCAGCTCGTTGCGTCCGGTGATCGCGTAGGTGCCGGTCAGCGGGTTGTCGACGCCGAGTTTCACGGGCTGGTCGCCCTGCGCCTTCACGATGGCGGGAAACCCCAGTGACGCGGTGCCGATGGCAGCAGCAGCCTGCAAGGCTTTGCGACGGGTGACCGTCGTGGGCGTGGCTTGGTCTTGACTCATAGATGTCTCCTAGGTGTTGTTGTGTCAGGCTTGAAAATTTCGTCGCGAAGTGTGCGCGTCGTCAAAGTCTTTGTCAAATGAGGGGGGCGTCGACGGGTCTCAGTCGTCGCTGCGCAGTTCCAGCTCAGGCAGACCCAGCCCCCCGACGGCACGGGCATTGAGTTTGCGCCGCCGCGAGGCTCGCCAGGCGGACCAGGACACGCCGATCACCACCAGCGCGCACACGGCGATGAAACCGCCGCTGATGGGGCGAGTCACAAACACCGCCAGGTTGCCACGCGAGAGCAGCAGCGCGCGACGGAAGTTCTCCTCCATCATCGGCCCCAGCACCACGCCCAGCAGGATCGGGGCCATCGGAAAGTCCAGCGCCATGAACAGCGCCCCGAGGACACCGAACACCAGCACCTCCCAGGTCTGGAACAGGTCGTTCTGCGTGGTGAAGACACCCACGACAATGAAGAACATCGCCGAGGGGAACAGATAGCGGTAGGGCACCTGCAGCAGCTTGACCCACACGCCGATCAGCGGCACGTTCAGGATCATCAAGAGCACGTTGCCGATCCAGAAACTGGCGATCACCCCCCAGAAGATGTCCGGATGCTCTGTGATCAGCTGCGGCCCGGGCTGAATGCCCTGGATCAGCAGCGCCCCCAGGATCAGCGCCATCACCACGTCACCGGGGATGCCCAGACTCAGCGTGGGGATGAAGTCGACCTGGGTCTTGGAGTGGGTCGATGCCTCGGGCGAGGCCACCCCCGCGATCATGCCGGTACCGAACTTCTCGGGCGTCTTGGAGACCTTCTGCTCCAGCGCGTAGGATATAAACGAGGTAATGGTCGGGCCGGTGCCCGGCATGGCGCCGAACAGCACGCCGACCCCGGTGCCGCGCACCATCGGCCAGAACGCCTCTTTCAACTCCTTCAGGCTCGGGCGCATGTCGCGCATGCGCAGCTGGGCCGTGGCCTTGACCACCTTCATGCGGTTCACACTGAGCAGGAAGTCGGCGACCCCGAACAGGCCCAGTGCTATGGCCACCAGCTCCAGCCCGTCGCTGAGCTCAGGGATGCCGAAGCTGAAGCGAAACGCGCCGCTGTTCACGTCCGTGCCCACCACGCCGCACAACAGCCCGAACAGCGTCATGGCCACGCCCTTGAGCGGCGAGCCTCGCGACATGGTGGCGCCGGCCAGCAGGCCCAGCAGCATGATGGAAAACAGCTCGGCGGGCCCGAACTTGAACGAGATCGCCACCAACAACGGCGAGGCGAACACCATCACGAGGATGCCGATCGAGGCCGCAAAGAAGGATGAGATCATCGCGATGCCCAGCGCCGTGCCGCCTTTGCCGGCGCGCGTCAGCGGGTAGCCGTCCAGGCAGGTCACGGCATGCGCCGCGTGCGAGGGCAGGTTCAGCAGGATGGCGCCGATCGCGCCGCCGTACATGGAGCCGTAGAAGATGCCCGCCAGCATCATGATGGCGGGTACCGGGTGCAGCACATAGGTCAGCGGCAGCAGCATGGACATGGCGGAGAGTGCGCCCATGCCGGGCATGACTCCGATCAGGTTACCCACCAGCACGCCGAAGAAGGACCACAGCAGGTTGTGGTGCTCGAAGGCGACGCCGAAGCCATACCACAGGCCTTGCAGGGATTGGTCGATCATCGGGTCAGCCTCCCCAGCGAAACAGCGGCATCTGCAGTTGCAGGGCCCACCAGAACACCACGGCGGCGATCGCGCACATGCCCAGCGCCAGCAGCGCCGCCTGGCGGGCGGTGTTGCCGCGGTCCCCCAGCGCCGAGATGAACACGATGGCAAAGGTGGCGGGCAGCAGGCCGCCGTATTCGCCAAACAGCAGGAAGGCCAGGATGCCCAGGACGATGCAGCCGCACCCGCGCAAATCCGGCATGCCGCTGCCGTAGCCGTGCCCGCTTGTGGCCGGCGGGCCGTCGTCGCCGCGCGCGGACAGCGCGATTGCCAGGCCGACCAGGGCCAGCAGCACGCCGACGGCGCAGGGGAAGAAGCCCGGGCCCATGTGTGCGAGCGTGCCGAGCTGGTAGCCGGTGGCCGCATAGGCAGCGGCCACGCCGATGATCACCATCAGGGCGCCGCCGTAGTAGTCTTTCTTGAGTTGGAAGCGCGAGGGAGGGGTCATCGGGCCCCTCCCGGTCCGGATCGGGGTCGCAAAGCCGGCCTGCCGCTTGCGCGGGGGTGCTTCATGCTTGTCTCCTTCGGTGCGGGCCGCCCGGCCACAATTGGGCCGAGCGGGGGTGCGGACCATTTTATTGTTTGGCGATATCACCCAGGCACAGGTACTTCATCTCGACATACTCTTCGATGCCGTGACTGGAACCTTCCCGGCCCAGGCCCGACTGCTTGACGCCGCCGAACGGCACGTGCTCGGTGGAAATCGCACCGGCGTTGATGCCCACCATGCCGTACTCGAGCGCTTCGGCCACGCGGAAAATGCGGCCCACGTCGCGGCTGTAGAAGTAGCTGGCCAGGCCGAACTCGGTGTGATTCGCCGCATCGATGGCTTCCTGCTCCGCCTTGAAGCGGAACACCGGCGCAAACGGGCCAAAAGTCTCCTCGCGCGCGCACAGCATGTCAGCCGTGGCTTCCGAAATCACGGTCGGCTCGAAAAACTGCCCCTCCAGCTTGCTGCCGCCGACCTGCACCTTGCCGCCCTTGGCAACTGCGTCGGCCACGTGACGCGCCACCTTGTCCACGGCCGCGTCCTCGATCAGCGGGCCCTGCACCACGCCATCCTCGAAGCCGTTGCCCACCTTGAGCTGGCGCACCCGGGCGGAGAATTTCCGGACGAACTCGTTGTACACGCCGTCCTGCACATAGAAGCGGTTGGAGCACACGCAGGTCTGGCCGGCGTTGCGGTATTTGCTCGCGATCGCGCCTTCCACCGCGCTGTCGATGTCGGCGTCGTCGAATACGATGAAGGGCGCATTGCCACCGAGCTCCAGCGACAGTTTCTTGATGGTGGGCGCGCTCTGCGCCATCAGGATGCGCCCCACCTCGGTGGAGCCGGTGAACGAGAGGTGTCGCACCACGTCGCTCGCACACAGCACCTTGCCGATCGCGATGCTGTTCGCGCCGTCGGCTGACAGCATGTTGAGCACGCCGGGGGGCATGCCGGCGCGCATGGCCAACTCGGCAGCCGCCAGTGCGGTCAGCGGTGTCAGCTCGGCGGGTTTGATCACCACGGTGCAGCCGGCCGCCAGCGCGGGCGCGACCTTGCGCGTGATCATCGCGAGCGGAAAGTTCCACGGCGTGATCGCCGCGCACACGCCGATCGGCTGGCGCAGCACCAGCACGCGGCGGTTGTTGTCGTATTGCGCCAGCGTTTCGCCATTGATGCGCTTGGCTTCTTCCGCGAACCATTCGACGAAGCTCGCGCCGTACGCGACCTCGCCCCGGGCCTCGGACAGCGGTTTGCCCTGTTCCGCCGTCATGAGGCGGCCCAGGTCGTCCTGGTTCGCCATCAGCAGCTGGAACCACTTCATCAGCACCGCATGGCGGTGCTTGGCGGTCTGGCTGCGCCAGGCCGGCCAGGCAGCGTTGGCAGCGGCGATCGCCGCTTCGGCGTCCTTTGGGCCGAGGTTGGCCACGTCGGCCAGCTTGAGCCCGGTGGCCGGGTCGTGTACGTCAAAGCGTGAGGCGCCCTTGAGCCATTGGCCATTGATCAGCGCATCGGTCTTGAGAAGACTCGGGTCTTTCAGCAGCGAGAGGGGGGATGTTTTCATATCCATGAGATTCTCCTGAAGTGGGCGTAGCTGCCTTGGGGTTGTCGCAGTTCCAAGGCAGGGCCGTTGTATTGGCAGTCTTGAAGCATAACGCGTCGGTGCGCCTCTTGCCGTAGAGCAGGCGCCCCCAAACTTATAATCAAAGGCCGTTTCCAGCCATGCACCGACCAGCGGACTGCACGGGCCGTCCGTGTGACGATTTACTCCAAAAACATGAGCACTCCCCCATTCACCGTTGCCGACATCCGCAAAACCTTCCTCGACTTCTTCGCGTCCAAGGGGCACACCGTGGTGCCGTCGAGCCCGCTGGTGCCGGCGAACGACCCGACGCTGATGTTCACCAATTCGGGCATGGTGCAGTTCAAGGACGTGTTCCTCGGCACCGACAAACGATCCTACAACCGCGCCGTGTCGGTGCAGGCGTGTCTGCGCGCCGGTGGCAAGCACAACGACCTGGAGAATGTCGGCTACACCGCGCGGCATCACACCTTCTTCGAGATGCTGGGCAACTGGAGCTTTGGCGACTACTTCAAGCGCGAATCGATCGAGTGGGGCTGGGAGTTGCTGACGAAGGTCTACGGCCTGCCGGCCGACAAGCTGCTGGCCACCGTCTATCACGAGGACGACGAAGCCTATGACATCTGGACCAAAGTGGTTGGCCTGGATCCCTCCCGCGTGATCCGCATCGGCGACAACAAGGGCGGCAAGTACAAGAGCGACAACTTCTGGATGATGGCCGACACTGGCCCCTGCGGCCCGTGCTCCGAGATCTTCTACGACCATGGCGCGCATATTCCCGGCGGCCCGCCCGGCAGCCCCGATGAAGACGGTGACCGCTTCATCGAGATCTGGAACCACGTGTTCATGCAGTTCGACATGAAGGAGGATGGCAGCGTGACGAAGTTGCCCGCCCCCTGCGTGGATACCGGCATGGGCCTGGAGCGCTTGGCCGCCATCCTGCAGCACAAGCACAGCAACTACGAGATCGACCTGTTCGAGGCGCTCATCAAGGCGGCCGCGCGCGAGACCGGTTGCAACGATCTGGGCAACAAGAGCCTGCGCGTGATTGCCGACCATATCCGCGCCACGGCGTTCCTCGTGAGTGACGGCGTGATTCCCGGCAACGAAGGGCGCGGCTACGTGCAGCGGCGCATCATCCGGCGCGCCATCCGCCACGGCTACCAGCTCGGTCAGAAGACGCCGTTCTTTTACAAGCTGGTGCCCGACCTGGTGGCGCTGATGGGCGATGCCTATCCTCATCTGGCCAGTCAGCGCCAGCGCATCATGGACGTGCTCAAGGCCGAAGAGGAGCGCTTCTTCGAAACGCTGGGGCACGGCATGGACATACTTGACGATGCGCTATCACCTTATGAGCGCCACCGTGTTGGCATGCCGGTTGGTCAACCGCTGACCAAAGTGAAGGAAGGCGGCGCA
>DATNBD010000012.1:0-6103 GCA_035572155.1 Rhodoferax sp. | reverse complement strand
GGCGGCGCTGCAAGTGCTCGCGCTCTTTCTGGATCATGCGCTCGCGCAGGTCGCTGCCGTTGCCCAGCGCGAACACCGAAATGCCGTGCAGCGCCAGTCCCAGGCCCCAGCCCAGCGCCGGGTAGATCGCCCAGTGCTGCCGTCCCGGGCCGTAAGTGGAGAGCAGAAACAGAAACCCGTTCACCACCAGGTACACGCCCGCGTGGATGTACCAGCCCAGCTTGGCCTTCGCGCGGCGGGTTGCCAATTGTTCGATCTCGTCGAGGGTCATGGACGTGTTCATGAAGCGCAATCCTGGTCAAGTATGCAATGAAAGCCGCGAGGTGGCGCCGCGTTTCACGACGCGAGGGCCGATGTGCTGCGTTCATGCCGCAGCGCCAGGCGCCACAGCCGGAAGCCACGCGCCGCAAACACACCGCTGAAGGCGCCGTACAGCGCGCCAAAGGCGAGCCGGAAGTCGGCGCTGTGCGCCAGCGCCGGCTGCACGGCCAGGGTCGTGCCCACGCCGTATTTGACGACGAAGATGCCGATGATGAGCACGAGCGGCACGGCGCTGCCCGGCACGGTGAAGCGCCGGCTTGCCGTATCGAAACGCGTGCCGGGCGGCAACGGGCGCTGCAGCACCAGGGCGCCGGCCAGCACGCCGGCCACCAGCCAGGCCAGCAGCACCTGTGGCGCGGCGCCGAAAGCGGACACCGTCCCGTTCAGCGACAGCGCAACCATGATCAGCGGCAGCAGGGTGCTGCGGCGCAGCGTCACCGTGCGCGTGAACATCTGGTTCATTCCCAGCGCGACCAGTGCCAGCAGCAGGCCCCAGACCCAGAGCGGGGTGTGAATGATGATTTGTGCCAACATCAGTTTCTCCTTGGATGAAAAGTGGTTTGAGCGGGTTTCGTGGGATGGACTGTGCCGCGCGCCCCGGCGGCGAACCAGTGGTTTGCGACGAATGGCCCGGCGCGCGGCGCGAAATGCAGCGCCGGCGCGCGCACAGCGGGCCGTGTGGAGACGCTCGCACGGTTTGGTGGCGAACCTATTTATACAAAGCAAACGCTTGCTATAAATAAGCGCTTCTGCTATCTTCGCCGGTATGGCAAAAAATTTGCAGACTGCGGCCGCCGCCGGGCCGGTTCCGGAGTTGGCGGCGAATGCCGCGCCGCCGCTGCCGGGGCGCCGGCCTCGCGGGCGGCCGCGCAAGGCGCTCTCCGAACTGGACGAGGGCAACCGGCGCCGCCTGATCATCGAGGGCGCGGCGCGGCTGTTTCGCGCCAAGGGCTTCGCCGCCGCCAGCACGCGCGACATCGCGGCCGCGGCCGGCATGCACGGCGGCTCGCCGTTCTATCACTTCGAGAGCAAGAACGCACTCCTGTACGTGGTGATGCAGGAGGGCATGACGCAGGCCGCCGCAAGCCAGCAGGCGGCGCTGGGTGGCGTGCCCGCGAACGCCCCGGCGCGCGAGCGGCTGCGCACGCTGATCCGCAACCATTTCCAGGTGCTGCTCGGTCCCGGCAGCGACTTCATTCCCGTGATGCTGTATGAATGGCGCTCGCTGAATGCCGGGCAGCGCGCCGGCATCTCCAAACTGACCGGCGCCTACGAGGCGCAATGGATGCCAACGCTGCGCGCGCTGCACCAGACAGGCCAGCTCGCGGCCGATCCGGGCACCGCGCGGCTGTTCATCTTTGGCGCGCTGAACTGGTCGGTTCAATGGTTTTCGCCGCAAGGAGCGCAGTCGCTGGACGACCTGACCGCGCAGGCGCTGGCGCTGTTCACAGGGGAAGCCTGATGTACCAATCCATCTTCGCGTCCGGGCTGTTTGCCGGGCGGGTCATCGTGGTCACGGGCGGCGGCTCGGGCATTGGCCGCTGCACCGCGCACGAACTGGCGCGCCTGGGCGC
The DNA here is from genome assembly GCA_035572155.1 of Rhodoferax sp. Lineage (GTDB taxonomy): Bacteria > Pseudomonadota > Gammaproteobacteria > Burkholderiales > Burkholderiaceae_C > Rhodoferax_A. Next base: position 4,208 of record DATNBD010000012.1, on the reverse strand, counting down.
CCATGTGGTGCTGGTCGGGCGCAACAGCGAAAAGCTGCAGACGGTGCAGCATGAAATCGGGCAGGACGGCGGCCTGGCCAGCTGGCATGCCTGCGACATCCGCAAGGAAGACGGCGTGGTGGCGCTGGTGCAGGCAGTCGTGGCCGCGCAGGGCCGCATCGACGGCCTGGTGAACAACGCGGGCGGCCAGTACATGACGCCGCTTGCCGCGATCTCGGCCAAGGGCTGGGAGGCGGTGGTGAACACCAACCTGACCGGCGGCTTTCTGGTGGCGCGCGAGTGCTATCTGCAATCCATGCAGCAACACGGCGGCTCCGTCGTGAACATCGTCGCCGACATCTGGGGCTCCATGCCCGGCATGGGCCACAGCGGCGCGGCGCGTGCCGGCATGGTGAGCTTCACCGAGACCGCGGCCGTCGAGTGGGCCCGAAGCGGCGTGCGCGTGAACGCGGTCGCGCCGGGCTATATCGCGTCCAGCGGCATGGACCACTACCCTCCCGAGGCGGGCGAGATGCTGCGCGCGATGCGGGGAACGGTGCCGCTCGCGCGTTTCGGCACCGAGGCGGAGGTTTCGGCCGCCATCGCATTCCTGCTCAGCCCTGCCGCGAACTTCATCAGCGGCAGCGTGCTGCGCGTGGATGGCGCGCGGCCGCAGGCGCGCATGGGCTGGAAGATGCAGCTGCCCGGCAGCGAGGCGCAGCAGCGCGATGCGGTCAAGCCATTCGAGGGATTTCACCGCGCCGTCGCGCCCCGGGTCTTTGCGGCGCAGGACGCGGCGAAACCGGCATGAGCATGCACACCTTTGAATCGCGATGGAACGCGGCCAGCGCCCAGGCCGGCGAGCGCCGCGCGCACATGCTCGCGCGCATCGCGCAGTTGCGTGCGCTGGAGCAGCGCGCGGCCGATGCGTCCGCTCAGGCCGGGCCGCGCTTTGCCAGGCGCCACCAGTTGCTGCCGCGCGAGCGCGTGGCGCTGCTGCTCGACGCGGGCGCGCCGTGGCTGCCGCTGTGCTCGCTCGCGGGCTTTTTGCAGGATGTGCCCGATGCACAGAAGTCGGTGCCCGGCGGCGGCATCGTGGCCGGTATCGGCTTCGTTTCGGGCACGCGCTGCATGGTGGTGGCGAGCGATTCGGGCATCGATGCCGGCGCCATTCAGCCGGGCGGCCTGGACAAGATCCTGCGTGTGCAGGAGATCGCGCTGGCCGAGCGCCTGCCGTTCATCCATCTGGTGGAAAGCGCCGGCGCCAATCTGATGCGCTACCGCGTCGAGGGTTTCATCCACGGCGGTGCGCTGTTTCGCAATCTTGCGCGGTTGTCCGCCGCGGGCGTTCCGGTCATCACGGTCCAGCATGGCTCGGGCACGGCGGGCGGTGCCTACATGCCGGGGCTGTCGGACATCGTGATCATGGTCGAGGGGCGCTCGCGCGCCTTCCTCGCGGGTCCGCCCTTGCTCCGCGCCGCCACCGGCGAGGTCGCGACGGAGGAAGAACTGGGTGGTGCGCTGATGCACACCACCGTCTCGGGTCTGGGCGAATACCTGGCGCGCGACGACCGGCATGCGTTGGGAATAGCACGGGAGGTGGTTGAGAAGCTGTCATTCCCGCGCATGCGGGAATCCACCGTTGAAAGCGTACCGCCGTGGATGCCGGGTCAACCCCGGCATGACAGTCCGGGATTCGACGCCGACGAATTACTCGGCCTGATGCCCGCGCACCACCGCGAGCCGGTGGACATGCGCGAAGTGGCGGCGCGCATCGCCGATCGCGGTGAACTGCTCGAATTCAAGAGCGGTTACGGCATGGTGACGGTTTGCGCGCAAGCCGCGATCTACGGCCACGCGGTGGGCATCATCACCAACAACGGCCCGATTGACATCGCCGGTGCGAACAAGGCCACGCATTTCATCCAGTGGATGTGCCAGCTCGGCCACCCCATCGTCTATCTGCAGAACACGACGGGCTACATGGTCGGCAAGGACGTGGAGCAGGGCGGCATCATCAAGCACGGCAGCAAGATGATCCAGGCCGTGACCAGCGCCACCGTGCCGCAGCTCACCATCCAGTGCGGCGCGAGTTTCGGCGCGGGCAACTACGGCATGTGCGGTCGCGGCTTCGCGCCGCGCTTTCTGTTTTCATGGCCGGGCGCGACCACGGCGGTGATGGGCGGCGAGCAGGCTGCCGGCACCATGCGCATCGTCACCGAGGCAGCGCTCCGGCGCAAAGGCGTCGAGCCCGATCCGCAAAAGATGCAAAAGCAGTTCGACCAGGTGGTCGCGATGTTCGAGCGCCAGCAGGACGTTTTTGCCACCAGCGGCATGCTGCTCGATGACGGCGTGATCGACCCGCGCGACACGCGCGCCGTGCTCGGCTTTTGCCTGGACACGATTGCCGAAGGACAGGCGCGCAGCGTGCGGCCCATGCAGTTTGGCGTCGCCCGCATGTAGATGAACCCAGGAGATGGAAGATGCAACTGACCCCCGAACACGAGCAGATCAAGGACACCCTGAAGCGCTACATCGCCGAGCACATCAACCCGCATGTTGAAGAGTGGGAGGCGGCCGAGATTTTCCCCGCGCACCAGGTGTTCAAGGGCCTGGGCGATCTGGGCCTGCTGGGACTGACCAAGCCGGTCGAATACGGCGGCATGGGCCTGGACTATTCGTACAGCATGGTGATGGCCGAGACCCTGGGGCTCATCAACTGCGGCGGCGTGCCCATGGCCATTGGCGTGCAGACCGACATGTGCACGCCGGCGCTGGCGCGCTTTGGCAGTGACGAGTTGAAGCGCGAGTTTCTGGCACCCGCGATCGCGGGCGACATGGTGGGCTGCATCGGCGTCTCCGAGCCGGGCGCGGGCAGCGATGTGGCTGCTATCCGGAGCCATGCGCGCAAGGACGGCGACGACTATGTCATCACCGGCCAGAAGATGTGGATCACGAACAGCCTGCAGGCCGACTGGATGTGCATGCTGGTCAATACCGAAGGCGGCAACCCGCACAAGAACAAGAGCCTGATCCTGGTGCCCATGCGCGACGGACCCAATGGCAAGCTCACCAAAGGCATCGAGGTGGCGCGCAAGATCCGCAAGATTGGTATGAACGCGAGCGACACCGGCCTGATCTATTTCGACGAGGTGCGCGTGCCACAGCGCAACCTGATCGGGCAGGAAGGGCAGGGCTTCATCTACCAGATGCAGCAGTTCCAGGAAGAGCGGCTGTGGGCGGGTGCGAATGCCCTCTCCGCGCTGGACGGCTGCATCCGCGAGACCATCGAGTGGGCGCGCGAGCGCAAGATGTTCGGTGCCACCTTGCTCGACCAGCAGTGGGTGCAGTTCAAGCTGGTCGAGCTGCAGACCGAGGTCGAGGCGCTGCGCGCGCTCACCTGGGCGGCGGGCGAGCGCTACATCGCGGGCGACGACGTGCTGCAATGGGCCAGCATGGCCAAGCTCAAGGCCGGACGCCTGATGCGCGAGGTGAGCGACACCTGCCTGCAGTTCTGGGGCGGCATGGGCTTCACCTGGGAGAACCGTGTCTCGCGCATGTACCGCGACGGGCGCCTGGCCTCGATCGGCGGCGGTGCGGACGAGGTCATGATGGGGATCATCGCCAAGACCATGGGCATGGCCAAGCGCCCCGGCCGGTGAGGCCGGCTTGCCCATGAAGAAAATCCTGATTGCCAACCGCGGCGAGATCGCCCGCCGCGTCATCAGCACCGCGCGGCGCATGGGCATCGCCACGGTGGCCGTGCACTCCGACGCCGACGCGAACGCGCCGCATGTGCGCGAGGCGACGCAGGCGTTTGCGTTGGGCGGCAATACCTCGGCCGAGAGCTATCTGCGCATCGACAAACTGCTCGCGGCCGCGAAGGCCACTGGGGCCGACGCGGTGCATCCCGGCTACGGCTTTCTGAGCGAGGACGCGGGCTTTGCGCAGGCGGTGATCGATGCCGGTCTGGCCTGGATCGGTCCGCCCCCGGCGGCGATCCGCGCGCTCGGTGACAAGGGCGCGGCCAAGGCCCTGGCGGTGCGTCAGGGCGTGCCGGTGCTGCCCGGCTATGCGGGCGCTGACCAGTCGCCCGGGCGTTTTGCCCTGGAGGCCGAACAGGTCGGCTATCCCGTGATGGTCAAGGCCGTGGCCGGTGGCGGCGGGCGCGGCATGCGCCTCGTCACCCGGGCGGCCGATTTGCCGCAGGCGCTCGCCAGCGCCAGTTC
>DATNBD010000011.1:0-19692 GCA_035572155.1 Rhodoferax sp. | reverse complement strand
ATGTACACCTCGTCCACGCCGCGGTCTTCCATGAGCGGCGCGATCTCCAGGATGGTGGCCTTGAACAGGCGCGAATACTTGCGGTACTCGTCGAAGTCCACCGGCAGCAGAATCGCCTGCGGACACAGCCGGGCCGCTTTCATCAGCCCCAGCGCCGAGCCGACGCCGAACTGGCGCGCCGCGTAGGTCGCGGTGGTGATGACGCCGCGTCCCGTATAGTCGCGCAGCAGCGGAAAGGCTTCGACCGGGATGCCAGCCAGGCCGCGCTCATCCTGCACCAGCCGCAGCGCCTCGTCCTCCTTGCGCCGCGCACCGCCAATGACGACCGGCAAGCCCTTGAGCTGCGGATAGCGCAGCAGCTCGACCGACGCGTAGAACGCGTCCATGTCGAGGTGGGCAATGCGGCGGATCGGGGCACTCATGCGCAGCAGGATAGCAAGCCCGGTCACCTGTTGTTTGACAAAACACCGGCCCGAGCCTAGATTTAGCCCCGCCATTTCGGCCAAGGGGGGACTCATATGAAACGCTGGATCAAATGGGGCGCATGGGCATTGGCGGTGGTGGTTCTGCTGGTGGTGGCGACCGCCGTGCTGGGCACGCAGTTGGCCGCGCGCAAGCGGGCACGCCAGATTCCTGTGGCAGTACAGGCCGTTGCGTTGCCGACCGACGCGGCCAGCCTGCAGCAGGGCCGCTATCTCTTCATGACGCGCGGCTGTGCCGAGTGCCACGGCGCCAATGGCGGCGGGCGCGACTTCATCAACGACGGCAAGGGCATGCACATTGCCGGCCCCAACATCACCCCCGGCGGCGTGGTGGCCCACTACCAGCCCGAGGACTGGGTGCGCACCATTCGCCAGGGTATCAAGCCGGATGGCCGGGCGGTCTTCATCATGCCGGCCGAGGACTACAACCGGCTTACCGACGCCGACCTGGGTGCGCTAATCGCCTATCTGAAAAGCCTGCCGCCTTTGTCGGGCGGAGCGGCCGTGGTGGAGCTCCCCTTGCCGGTCAAGGTTTTGTACGGCTTTGGCGTCATCCAGGACGCTGCCGAGAAGATTGACCATGCATTGCCGCCCGCGCAGCCGGTCCCTGTCGCTGTCTCGGTGGCGCACGGCGCGTATGTGGCAAACATGTGTATCGGCTGCCACGGTGCCGGTTTGTCGGGGGGCAAGATTCCCGGTGGCCCGCCCGACTGGCCCGCCGCCGCCAACCTGACGCCGGGCGAGGGCAGCGTGATGGGGCGCTATCCGGACGCAGCGCATTTCATCGCGATGCTGCGCAGCGGCAAACGCCCAGACGGCTCGGCCATTGCCGTGATGCCGTTCGAATCGCTGGGCCAGCTCAGCGACACCGATGCACAGGCGGTGTACGCCTACCTGAAGACACTGCCCGCAAGGCCGCACGGGCAGCGTTGACGGCGGCGCCGGCGCAGAATCGGGGTGGCCCACGCCCGCGTGTAGCCCCCACTTTGGGGTGGCGCGAGCCGGGCGCCGCCTTGCCCACTCCATACGCTCCGGAAGGGGAAAGTCATGCCGACTCAGCAGGAAAAAGCAAACAGGTTTCGCGCGCTGCACCAGCAGCCACAAGCATTCATCATCCCCAACCCCTGGGACGCCGGCACGGCGCGGCTGCTGGCGGCGCTGGGTTTCGAGGCGCTGGCCAGCACCAGCGCAGGCTACGCGTTCTCAACGGGCCGGCGCGATGGCGCGGTCGGCTCCGACGGGATGATGCTGCACCTGGCCCAACTGGCGTCGGCCACGGATTTGCCCGTCAGCGCCGATCTCGAAAACGGCTTTGGCGACGACCCGCAGACGGTGGCCCAGACCATCGCGCGCGCGGCCGCCGCGGGCGTGGTCGGCGGCTCCATCGAAGATTCGACCGGACGCCCTGGCGATCCGATCTATCCGCTGGACGTGGCGGTCGAGCGCATCCGCGCCGCCGCGGCTGCGGCGCGCGCGTTGCCGTTTCCATTCATGCTGACCGCGCGCGCGGAAAATTATCTGCATGGCCGCCCCGATCTGAAGGACACAATTGCACGGCTGCAGGCATACCAGGAGGCGGGGGCGGATGTGCTTTACGCACCGGGCCTGAAGACGGCCGAGGACATTGCGGCGGTGGTGAGTTCGCTTGATCGCCCCGTGAACGTGCTCGCGGGGCTGCTGGGCATGGATCTCACGCGGGAGTCGCTATCGAAACTCGGCGTGAAGCGCATCAGCATTGGCGGTTCCCTCGCGCGTGCCGCCTTCGGCGCCATGCTGCGTGCCGGGTACGAGATGCGCGATCACGGCACTTTCGATTTCACCCGCGGCGCGGTGAGCCACGCCGACATCAGCGCGATGCTGCCGCCGTGAGGCCGGTGCTGTCGGGGTGTATCGGGGCAGCCGGACTCCCCTGAATCCGACGCCCAAAGGATGAGTGCCCGCGCCGCTGTGGGCTCTATGCGACCCCGGTGGTGGCTTCGGTGGCGTTCCTGCGCCACGCGGCAGGCGGCATATCGAAATTGCGCTTGAAAGCGCGCTGGAAGGCGGCGGGGGACTCGTAGCCGACTTCCTCGGCAATCGTCGCAAGGCTCTTGTGACTGTCGGTGAGCAGGCGTGCGGCGAGGTACATGCGCAGACGTGTCAGATAGTGTATCGGGGTTTCGTCCAGCACTTCCGTGAAGCGGGCCGCCACCGCGGAACGCGAACTGGCGGCCGTGGCGGCGAGCTCGTCCAGGGTCCAACGCCGGTGCGGCTGGGCATGCATCGCTTGCATCGCACGCCCGATCACCGGATCCTTCACGCCAGCCAGCCAACCCGATGCGCCAGCTGGCAGCTCCCGCATGTAGATCCGCAGTGCACCGAGGAACAGCAACTCCGCCAGACGTCCGCGCAGGCCCGCTGCCCCGGGGCTGTCGTCGAGCGCATTCGCCACTGCGTACGGCACCAGCGTCTGCATGCGGTCGCCCAAGTCCACCTGGAAAACCGGCGGCAGCGACCCGCACAGCGGCTCGAACGCACGCCGGTCACAGCCGAGAAAGCCGCACAGCACCTTGCTGGTGCCGCCGGGACCGGTCTCGAACCGCAGGTGCCGCGCCTCCAGCAACGGACGGCCATCGAGCATGGCCTCGAACGGCACAGACGGGCGCCCGGGCTGGTCACCGAGTTCGTGGCGACCGCCGTGCGAGATGACAGCCACGTGTCCGGCGGGTACCACAAACCAGTCGCGCGAGGCGTGCCGAATCCAGCACTCGCCTTCGAGCACTACGTGGAAGGCGATGACGTTGCTGGTACCGGGCGGCAGCAACGGGGCGAATTTCTCCAGCAATGGATCCCCCGCGACGCCCCATGGGCCCTTGACGTCGAACTGGAAGATCAGCGCCCCGGTCAGCCGCACCAGCGTCAATACGTCGGAGAGCAGGTCGCTGTTCATCGCTCGCCCTCTGCCTTACCGAGGCGTTTCGAGCATATATCCTGGACGATCGGACATTGCCGCATGCCCCGCCCGGGTGGACACTGGAATCGAACGCCTACATCAATCAGGAGGTGCATCATGACAGGCAAGACAGTAGCCGAACTGGTTCGAGATGCCAAGAGCCGCATCGACAATCTCACGCCCGATCAGGTGGAGACGGAAATTGCCGCTGGCAACACGACCCTGGTCGACGTCCGTGACGCCCCTGAACTCGCCGGCGGTGCCATTGCGGGCGCCGTCCATGCTTCCCGCGGGATGCTCGAGTTCTATGCTGACCCCGCCAGCCCCTATCACAAGCCCGAGCTCGAGCCGGCCGGCCGGGTGATCCTTTACTGCGCTTCAGGCGGCCGCTCGGCGCTGGCGGTCGCATCGCTGCGCGAGCTGGGGTACGTCAACGTTGCGCACCTGGATGGCGGGTTCAAGGGATGGCAGGCCGCCGGCAAACCCGTCAGCAAACCATGACGCAAGGACAAGGAAATGACCCTATCAGAACGTTTCAACCGATCCGGCTTTGGCCGCTGGATCAATGGCCCTAGCGGACGCGCTTTCCGCCTGTGTGCCGGCATCGCCTTCCTGGCCGTCGGCATCAGCTTCCGCGAATACCCACTGGGCATCGCTGCGCTGGTCTGGAGCTTCTTCCCGCTGAGCGCCGGCATTTTCAATGTCTGCTGGATCAGTCTGGTGCTGGGTGGCCCCTTCAGCAGCGTAAGGATTCGGCGGTCGCAGCAGGGATCGTCATGACGGAAGCCAATCGCCTCAGACACCTTCGGCTGGCGCTGCGCGTTTTCGGCCTGGTGTTCATTTTCGGGGTGTATCCCATGACCATTCTCTGGCCCTCCGGCTGGGCCTGGCATCACGGCCAGTCCGAGTACCTGCAAATGATCATTGCCATCTATGCGACGCTGGGCGTCTTTCTTCTGCTGGCCTCGAGCGACCCGGAGCAGCACCTGGCCCTCATTTCGTTCACGATCTGGTCCAGCATCGCGCACGGAGGCACGATGGCCGTCCAGTCGTTGGCCAATGCGCAGCACACACCGCACCTGTACGGTGATGTACCTGCTCTATTCATTATTGCTGCCGTGCTGGGCTGGCTGTCCCCTCACGCCCTCACTCTGAGGCTTGCCAAGAGTGTGCCTCAACCCGATAGCCAAGCTGATCGTGATCCCGCTGCGCGGGCGGGAAGTGGCCTGCTTGGTGTAGCAGGCCCCATGCTCGGGGCAGACGTCAACTCAGGAGAAATGCAATGACCCAGTACTTGATTGAACGCGAGATCGCCGGTGCGGGCGACATGTCGAAGCAGGCCCTTTGCGATGCTTCCAGGCATTCCAATGCGGTGCTCGCAGAGATGCGCCCTGGGATTCAATGGCTCCACAGCTATGTCGCAGGTGACAAGATCTATTGCGTCTATAACGCATCGAACGAGCAGCTCATTCGGGAACATGCCGAGAAGTCCGGTTTCCCGGCCAACAAGATCACACCGATCAGTGCGGTCATTGATCCATCCAGGGCAAGCGGCTAGTGGCGCCTGAAGCTACACGAATCAGGATCCAGGTCGGCCGTCGTCCGAGTCTGGTGACGCGAAGGAAAAGCGTTCGCGCCGGGACTCTTCCTCGTACAGATGTTCCACCGGCTTGAGCAGGTCGCTGCGGCTCACAATGCCGATCAGACGATGTGACTCAGGGGACTCAATCACTGCCATTCGCTGCAGCCCGAACGCCGCCATGCGTGAGGCCACGGCGCGGCAGTTTTCATACGGCAGCGCGTATTCCGGGACCTGGTCCGCCACCAGCGTGGCGACTGGCGTGGCGGCGGCCTGCGCGTCGAGATGCTGGAATGGCCCGCGGTCCACCATGCCCATGAAGCGGCCGTCCTGCACCACCGGATAGGCCCGCTGTGTCTGGCTGTCGCCAAAGAACGTGGTGAGCGCCTCCGAAATCGTCATGTCCGCGGGGATGGCCTTCACCTGGCGCGTCATCACTTCCTCGATGAAGTCTTGCTCCATGGGGTCGACACTGTATTCGCGATAGATGTGATGCCCGCGCCGCGCGATTTTTTCGGTCAGGATCGAGCGTGGCATGTAAATCACGGTAAACCCGTAGGCCACCGCGCAACCGAGCAGGGTCGGCAGGAAGGCATTCGCGTCGTGCGTCAGTCCGAACGCAAAAACCACCGCCATCAGCGGCGCCCGCATGGTGCCCGCCAGGATGGCTGCCATGCACACGAGCGCCCACATCCGTACATCGCCGCCGGGCAGCCACGGTCCCATCACGCAGCCCAGTCCGGCCCCAATCATCATCAGCGGCGCCAGCACGCCGCCCGACGTGCCCGAGCCCAACGCCACCAGCCAGATGATGGTCTTCACGACAAGCAGGGCGGCCACGGCGGTGAGCGCCAGATGATTCGCCAGCACATCGCCGATCACGTCGTAGCCGACGCCCAGTGCGCGCGGTTCCACATAGCCGCCCAGGCCGATCACGAGTCCGCCGAGCGCGGGCCACCACATCCAGTGCAGCCGCAAGCGGTTGAATGAATCTTCGATGAAGTACAGCGAGTTGGTCATGGCGCTGGACAGGGCTCCCGACGCAAGCCCTGCCACGATGGACGAGGCAATCGCGACAGCGCTGGGCTCGGGTGTCGTCATGGCAAAGAGCGGGCCAGCCTGGGTCCAGACCGGGCGCAGAAAACCGGCAACCGTGCATGCCAGCGTGACCGGCAGCAAGCTGCGCGGGCGCAGCTCGAACAGCAGCAGTTCGACGGCGAACAGCACGGCGGCCAGCGGCGTGCCAAACACCGCGGTCATGCCGGCGCAAGCCCCGGCCACCAGCAGCGCCTTGCGTTCCGCCGAGGTCAGGCTGAAGCTTTGCGCCAACAAGGAGGCGGCGGCCCCGCCAGTCATGATGATCGGGCCTTCGGCGCCGAACGGCCCCCCGCTGCCGATCACGATGCCGGAGGACAGCGGCTTGAGCAGCGCCACCTTGATCGACATGCGGCTCTTGCCGAACAGGATGGATTCGAGCGCCTCGGGAATGCCGTGCCCCCGAATCTGCTCGCTGCCAAAGCGCGCCATCAAGCCGGCGATCAGCCCACCAATGGCCGGCACCACGATCACCCACGCGCCCAGATGATTGTCGGCCGGTGAGTGCGGCGCAACCGAGAGCGTCTGATAGAAAAACAGGTTGGTGAAGAACCGGATCGCGGCAAACAGGATGTAGGCCCCGATCGTGCTGATGACGCCGATGACGATGCCAAAAATCGACAACAGGACCAAACGGTCGTTGCGAGAAAAGTCTCCGCGCTGTGCGCTCGATGTTGCCTCGTGTGTATCTGAAGTCATGACGACAGGCCTTCGACCAGGGTTTGGACGATCGATGCCGGTCGCACCGACCACGCGAAATTCCCACGGACCGCAAGTTCAACGACTTGCCTGCAGGACTTTGAACCAATTCAATCCGAGTATGGCGAGCCTATCCTGAATTTCGTGTTTGAGGAACCACTTTGACTCGAAGTTGGCCAGAAGCGGGGTGGCGGGGCGCCGCGATATAATTAAAGGCTTTTCAGAGCAGCGATGCAGGTCGTTTCCGGTGCCAGAATCTGGGGACAGGCCAGAGCCCACGGCGCTGGTTGTTCTGGTCGGGGCCCTGCGGTCTTGTCTGGCGCCGGGTAGGGTAGCCCCGTCGTTGCCCCGGCGCCGGTGCGAAGCTCTCCGACTCCCTTTTTGAAGACTCTCATGACCTTACCTACTGACAAGCTGGCCGGGCACCTCGACGTGCGCACCCTCGGCAGCACTGACGCGCTGCCGGTCGCGCCGGCCCTGGGCGTATCGCTGGATGCAGCGCAAATGCCGCGCGAATCGACCCTGGTGACGCATCGCATCCTGCTGATCAGCGCGCTGGCCTTGATTCTGGGCGCGGTCGCCGCATGGGTTGCACAAGTGCTGATGCTGCTGATCAACTTGATCACCGACATCTGCTTTTACGGCCGTGTGTCGGATGTGCTGGGCCCGGGTGCGAGGCATGGCTCGTTTGTCTTGTCCCCCGCGGACAATCATTTGGGTGCGTGGGTCATCCTGTTGCCGGCGATTGGCGGTCTGGTGGCAGGCATCATGGCGCGTTGGGGGTCGCGGGCGATTCAAGGCCATGGCATCCCCGAGGCGATGGAGCAGATCCTCACCAACGAGTCGAAAATCCCCGCGCGCATCACCTGGCTTAAACCGCTGTCGGCCGCATTCACGATTGGCACCGGGGGGCCGTTCGGCGCCGAGGGCCCGATCATCTCCACCGGAGGCGCGCTGGGTTCGCTGATTGGCCAGTTGCTGCGGGTCACCGCCAATGAACGCAAGGTGCTGCTGGCCGCCGGTGCGGCTGCCGGCATGGCGGCGGTGTTTGGCGCACCGCTCGCGGCGCTGGTATTGGCCGTGGAATTGCTGCTGTTCGAACTGCGTCCCAGCTCCCTGATCCCGGTGGCCTTGGCGACCGTGACAGCGGTGGGCGTGCGCTATGCCACCTATGGTGCCGCCCCGGTATTTCCCATGCCCGACGTGGCCGAGCCCGGAGGCTGGGCGTTGGCCTCTTATGTCGTGGTCGGCGGCATCGTCGGTTTTGCCTCGGTATGGGTGACCAAGGCGGTGTATGGTGTCGAGGATCTGTTCGAGAAGCTGCCGATCCACTGGATGTGGTGGCCGGCCCTGGGCGCTCTCGTGGCTGGCGTCATCGGCTGGATCGAGCCGCGCACGCTGGGTGTGGGCTATGACAACATCGACGCGCTGGTGCAAGGCCATTTCGGTGTTCTGCTGCTGTTTACCTTCGGCACGCTCAAGTTTGTGTCCTGGGTGATCTCGCTGGGCAGCGGTACTTCGGGCGGTACGCTGGCGCCGCTGTTCATGATTGGTGGCTCCCTCGGTGCGTTGCTTGGCAGCGGGGTCAATGAGCTGCTGCCCTGGTTTCACGTGGACATCCGCATTGCAGCCCTGGTGGGCATGGCGGCCATTTTTTCCGGCTCCTCGCGCGCATTCCTGACGGCGATCGTGTTTTCGTTCGAGACGACCCGGCAGGCCGCCTGTCTGTTGCCTTTGCTGGGCGGCTGCACTGCGGCCTATCTGATTTCCGCGCTGCTCATGCGCAACACGATCATGACCGAGAAGATTGCCCGGCGTGGCGTGCGCGTGCCGTCCGAGTACGCGGCGGACTATCTGGACCAGGTTACCGTGGGGAAGATGTGCTCGCGCGAGGTTTATTCGCTGCGCGCGAACCAGACGCTGGAAGAGGTGCGGCGCTGGCTCAACGAGGGCTCGCCGCAGAGTCAACACTATGGGTTTCCGGTAATGGACGAGGCGGGGCAGGTGAAGGGCTTGGTGACCTTGCGCGCGCTGCTGAATCCGAAGTCGCAAGGCACCTTGACCATTGGCGAACTGGTCACCCATACGCCGGTCATGGTCAACGAAGACCACTCGCTGCGCGCCGCCGCTGATTTGATGGCGGCCCAGGGGGTGGGACGCCTGATGGTGATCACCCAGTCCGTGCCGCACAAGCTGATCGGCATGCTCACACGCGGCGACATCATTGCCGCGCATGGCAAGCGTTTGCGCGAGGCGCGCCGCAGCCGCCGCTCGATCCGGTTCGGCAAGCCCCGCAAGTCCGACCGGCGCGCCTAGGGCGCGGCCCGATCCGGGGTCGAACCTTGGCGACGGCGCCGGGCCTGCCTCAGTAGCTTCCCGGCAGCAAGATCCCCTTGTCCACGGCATTGATGTCGGTGTGTCCGCAAAACGCCATGGTCAGGTCCAGTTCGTTGTGGATGATCTGCAGCGCGCGCGTCACGCCGGCCTCGCCCATGGCGCCCAGGCCGTACAGCATGGAGCGTCCGATGTAGGTGCCCTGCGCCCCCAGCGCCCGCGCCTTGAGAACGTCCTGCCCGGAGCGGATGCCGCCATCCATGTGCACTTCGATCTGGTGTCCCACGGCCTCGACAATGGCCGGCAGCGCCGAGATGGAGGAGGGCGCGCCGTCGAGCTGGCGCCCGCCGTGGTTCGAGACGATCAGCGCGTCCGCGCCGCTGTCCACGGCCAGGCGCGCATCCTCCACGTCCTGGATCCCCTTGAGGATCAGTTTGCCGCCCCAGCGCTTCTTGATCCACTCGACATCGCCCCAATTCAGAGCCGGGTCGAACTGCTTGTTGGTCCACTCCGACAGCGAGCCCATGTTCTCGATGCCCTTGACATGGCCGAAGATGTTGCCGAAGTTGCGCCGTTTCGTGCCCAGCATCCCAAGGCACCAGCGCGGCTTGGTCGCCATGTTGAGCAGGTTGGCGATCGTGAGCTTGGGCGGCGCCGACAGGCCGTTCTTCAGGTCTTTATGGCGCTGGCCGATGATCTGCAGGTCCAGCGTGAGCACCAGCGCGCCGCAGTTCGCGGCCCGGGCGCGGTCGATGAGACGCTCGATGAAGTCGCGGTCGCGCATCACGTAGAGCTGGAACCAGAACGGTGCCTGGGTATGCGCGGCAATGTCCTCGATCGAGCAGATGCTCATGGTGGACAGCGTGAACGGAATGCCGAACTTCTCGGCCGCGCGCGCCGCGAGAATTTCTCCGTCGGCGTGTTGCATGCCGGTCAGGCCAGTCGGCGCGATCGCGACCGGCATCGCCACATCCACGCCGAGCATCTTCGTGCGGGTGCTGCGCCCTTCCATGTTGACCGCCACGCGCTGGCGCAGCTTGATGCCCTGGAAATCGGCCTCGTTGGCGCGGTAGGTGCCCTCGGTCCACGAGCCGGAATCGGCATAGTCGTAGAACATGCGCGGCACGCGCTTTTGCGCGAGCACGCGCAGGTCTTCAATGTTGGTGATGACGGTCATGGCGGTTTCCTCGATTTGACTGCAATGGTAACGGCAGCCCGGCACCCCGTCGCGATAGATGCCGCAGCGGGTCCGGGAGGTTTCAGCGGCGATGAGAGCGGCGGGATTTTCGCCAAGGCTTTGCGCGGTACGATCGCCGGGTTCGCGATTTGGGACATCAAATGCGGTTTTGCCGTTACGGGTACTGATATGCATGGTATAAAAAATATAGCAAACAGAAAACCTGCGCGGGAATCCTTATGGGAAGCGCATCATCGTGCGCCGCGCCGGCGTGCTGCTCGCGGCGCCCGGGCCGGTCGAATCCGGCAAACTCGCCACGCCAACTTTGGAGAGAGACATGACATTCATCCTGCCGAATCGGGAACGCCTCCAGCGCCTCGGTGCGACCCTGGGCATCGACGTGGACGACGCCTACTCGGCGCAAGTGCTGGCCGCGTTGCAACCCCTGGTGGCCGAGTACCGGCGGGTGGATCTGCTGCCCAACGAGGCGCTGCCCGTCAAGTATCCGCGTGCCGGCGCCTGGCGCCCGGAACCCGCCGAGAACCGCTGGGGCGGCTGGGCCATGCGCACCGACATCCGCGGTGCCGCCGGCGGCAAGCTGGCGGGGCGCCGGCTCGCGATCAAGGACAACGTGATGGTGGCCGGCGTGCCCATGGCGAACGGCTCGTCCCTGCTCGAAGGCCATGTGTCCGAAGGTGATGCCACCGTCGTGACCCGCATCCTCGATGCCGGGGGGCATATCGTCGGCAAATCCGCCTGCGAGTATTTTTCGTTCTCGGGCGGCAGCGCCACCAGCCACACCGGCCGTGTCGAGAGCCCGCGCAACCCGGGGCACACGCCGGGCGGCTCCAGCACCGGCAGCGCGGCGCTGCTGGTGGCGGGCGAAGTGGATCTGGCCATCGGCACCGACCAAGCGGGCTCGATCCGCATCCCGGCCTCGTTCTCCGGCATCGTCGGGCACAAGCCCACCTACGGGCTGGTGCCCTATACCGGCGTGATGGGGCTGGATTACACCTTCGACCATGTGGGTCCGATGGCGCGCAGCGTGGCCGACGTGGCCCTGCTGCTGGAGGTGATTGCCGGCGACGATGGGATCGACGGAAGGCAGCGCAACGTGCGCGTGGAGCCGTACACCGAAGCGCTGGGCCGCGGCCTGGACGGCCTGCGCATCGGCGTGCTGGCGCAGGGCTTTGGCCTGCCCGAATCCCATCCGGGCACCGATGCCGCCGTGCGCGACGCGATCGGCAAGCTGCGCGGGGCCGGCGTCACGGTGGACGAGGTATCCATTCCCTGGCACCTGAACGGCTTTGCGATCTGGAGCGCGCTGGCCAACGAGGGCACCTACCACACGCTGTACGGGACGCGCGGCGCAGGCCACCTGCACCACGGCGCCTACCCGTTGTCGCTCGTGGGCGCTTTGGGTGGCCTGGAGGCGCGTGCCAACGAGATGCCCGACACGCTGAAGATCGGCATGCTGCTGGGCCGCTATCTGCACGAGCAGTATCAGGGCCACTTCTACGCCAAGGCCCAGAACCAGCGGCGGCGCCTGCGCGCGGAGTACGACGCCGCGCTCGCGCGCTACGACCTGCTGCTGCTTCCCACCACGCCGTTTCCGACGTCAAGAGTCCCGGCAGCGGATGCGTCCACCGAGGAGGTGATCCAGCACAGCTGGACCATGCTGTCCAATACCTGCCCCTTCGATGTGACCGGGCATCCTGCCATCTCGGTGCCCTGCGGCGAGGCCGACGGCAAGCCCGTGGGGCTGATGCTGGTGGGCCGGCATTTCGAGGACGCCACCGTGCTGCGTGCGGCGGCCGGCTTCGAGCGACTCTGAGGGAGCGGTCCCGCGGCGCGCCGGTCAAAAAAAAGGGCCGCGCTAAGCGGCCTGCGGCCCTTTTCCTGAGAGGGCTCTCAACCCAGTTGCACGGGCACGAATATCTCGTTGTCACCGCGCTGGATCAACAGCGCCACGGAGTCGCCTGACTTTGCCACGACCGCACGCACCTCGGCCACGCTGTTGACGGGAGTGCCGTTCACGGACAGAAGCACGTCGCCGGCCTGGATGCCGGCCTGCGCCGCCGGGCCGCTGGCGTCTTCAACGACGACGCCATGGTCCACTCCGTCCTGCTGCTTTTCGTCACCTTGCAGCGGCCGCACGGTCAATCCGAGCTTGCTCTGGCTCGCAGAATTGCCATTGCTGGCCACCAGTGTGGAGTTGTTGCCGGCGTTGCCAAGCGTTGCTGTGACGGTCAGGGGTGTGTCCTTGCGCCAGATGCCGAGCTTGATGCGGTCGCCGGGCGAATCCAGTGCGATGATCGCCGGCAGATCGCCAGAGGTCACGATGGACTGGCCGTTCACGCTCTGGATCACATCGCCCGGTTTCAGGCCGGCTTTCTCGGCCGGGCTGCCCTTGACCACGCTGGCGATCAGCGCGCCGTCCGGGGCCGAGAGCTTGAACGAGTTCGCCAGGGTCTGATTCACATCCTGCACGCTCACGCCCAGGCGTGCGTGCTCCACTTTGCCGCTGGTCTCGATCTTGTGTGCAATCTGCACCGCGAGGTTGATGGGTATCGCGAACGACAGGCCTTCGAAGCCGCCCGTCTGACTGTAAATTTGCGAATTGATGCCGACCACCTGGCCGCGCGTGTTGAACAGCGGCCCGCCCGAATTGCCGGGATTCACCGCGACATCGGTCTGGATGAAGGGGACTTCGTCGTCGTCCGGCAGCGAGCGGCCCTTGGCGCTGACCACCCCCGCCGTGACGGAGTTCTCGAAGCCGAACGGCGAGCCGATCGCGAGCACCCACTCGCCCACCCGCAAGGTGTTGCTGTTGCCCAGCACGACCACGGGCAGGTTGCTGGCGTTGATCTTGAGCACCGCGATATCCGTCTTCGGGTCCTGCCCCAGCACCTTGGCGCGGAATTCCCGCCGGTCGGTGAGCTTCACCGTCACGGTCTTGGCGTTGTGCACCACATGCGCATTCGTCAGGATGATGCCGTCCGGACTGATGATGAAGCCCGAACCCTCGGCGCGCATCGGAACCTCGTGCGATCCGCCCTGGCCCTGCCCCTGCCCTTGCTGGAACTGGCGGAAGAACTGGAAGAATGGATCATTGCCGAAGGGGTCTTCGTTCCCGGGGTGGCCGGCCATCGGCATGTCGTTGGACACTTGGGTGCTGCCAGTCACGGTGATGTTCACCACCGCAGGGCCATACCGCTGCGTGATTTGAGCGAAGTCGGGCAGGGCCATCGGGGTGCCCGCCCCTGTGAGCGCGCTGGCGGCGGGCGCCGGGACCGGCGCCGCATGGACGCGTTCCGCGTGAAAGACGGTTACGCCGGCGCCGCCAATGAGGCCGGCCGCGAGCAGCGCAATCACCAGACGCGTGCTTTTGAGGGGTACGGTTTGCATGGAATATCTCCTGTGGGTTGATCGGACTCGATGACCCAACTATGCGCAGCCCCGCTTAGGTGAAGCTTAAGCAGCGGGGGCGTCAGATCTGGAAACCCAACCAGCGCACCAGACCTTCCAGGATGTCGCGCCACAGGGACACGGGGTGCGCCACGAATTTGCGCGTGCCCCGGGAAGTTGCCGCGATCCAGTGGTCGACGGCCGCGATGTCGTTGGCCGCATAGAACGCGACCATCAACTCGAAGTTCAGGAACAGGCTGCGCGCGTCCAGGTTTAGCGAACCAGCCAGCGCCAGTGCGTCGTCCACCACGATCGCCTTGGCGTGCGTCATGCCGGCCGTCAGCCGCACCTGGGCGCCGGCCGCCACGAGATCGCGCAGCGCGCGCTGGCGTGCAATGTCGGCCAGCCGGTGGTTGGACCGCTGCGGAACGATCAACTCCACATGCACGCCGCGCCGGGCGGCCAGGCGCAAGGCCGTCAACAGGTTGTCGTCCGGCACGAAGTAGGGCGTTACCGCCAGGACGCGCTGGCGTGCCCGGTAGATCGCGGTCAGCAGCAGCGCATAGACTGTATCCTCCGCCTGGTCCGGGCCACTCGGGACCATCTGGGCCAGATGCCGTCCTGCCTCGGGCGCGGATCCGCCCGGCTCCGGGGCGTCTGCCTGGGGACTGTTTTCCTGCGGCCCGCTGGTGTGGCGCCAATGGGAATCGAACAGGTCCAGCGCCGCCTGCGCCAGTGAGCCGTGCACGGTGAAGCTCAGATCGGTCCAGGCAGGCGCGCGGCCATGGCCCTGGAAGTATTCGGCCGCGAGGTTGCGTCCGCCGCTCCACAACCGGTGCCCATCGGCAATCGCGAGCTTGCGGTGGTTGCGCAGATTCACACGCCCGCGCATCGGGTTGTGCAACAGCGGCATGAACCAGCGCACCTGCACGCCCGCGTCGCGCAACCGCCGGATCTGCCGCCGCGAGGTGCGCAGGCTGCCCGCGGCATCGAGCAGCAGCCGCACGCGGACGCCCGCGCCGGCGCGAGCCCGCAGCAAGTCGACCACGCGCCTGCCCACCTCGTCGTTCGCAAGGACATAGGTGCAGATATCCAGCCGGCGCCGGGCGCCGTCGATGATGGCGGCCAGTTCGTCCCACGCCACCCGACCATCGGCATGGAAGCGCACCGTCTGCTGCGCTTCGGGTGTGCCCAGACCCATGCCTTCCAGCGTAGCGATGGCCCAGGCCCGCACGGTGTCGTCGAACGTCTGCTGCGGGGCAGCAGGACGGCGCGGCGGACGCACGAACTTGCGCGTGCCGAGCACCAGAAAGAACGGCAACCCGATGTAGGGCACCAGCGCGATCAGCAGAACCCAGGCAATGGCGGCCGACGGATGCCGGCGTTGCCCGCTGACATGGGTGTTCACCGCATAGATCAACAGGCAGATCAGGACAAAGACAAAATGACCTAGAACTAGCAAGGCAGCGGGCAACGGTGGACGTGCCGAATCCTAACGCAACAGCGCGTCAGGGCTAGCTTGCGCTTGCGCCAGCGGCGCCGGCGTCCACCAGCCGGAATCGCAGCTTGGCCCGCAGACCCCCGAGCCGTTCGGACCGTTCAAGCGAGAGCGTGGCGCCGTGTCGTTTCGCGATCGTGTTGACGATGGCCAGGCCCAATCCGCTGCCACTGGCGCCCGAGGCATTTCCGGCGCGAAAGAAGCGGTCGAGCACATGCGCGCGATCCTCTGTATCGATCCCCGGTCCGCTGTCTTCCACCACCAGCATGGCGTTGGCGCCCGCGATCCGCAGCGCGACATCGACCCGGCCCGCGGCCGGCGTGTACTTGATCGCGTTGTCGAGCAGGTTGCGCAGCAGGATGCGCAGGGCGTCGAGTTGCCCCTGCACCCACGCGGGTTCGCTGTCTCCCACGCCCAGGTCGATCTGCCGGGCCTGGGCCTGCGGCAACACATCGGCCACGGCGAGCTGCACCACGTCCTGCAGGTTCAGGCGCTCCTGGGCCGCCGGATGGCCCAGGCCGGCCTCTTCGCGCGCCAGCGCCAGCAGTTGCTCGACGAGACGGATCGCGCGGTCGATACCCTGATTCAGGCGCGCCACGGATGCCTCACGCGCCGCCTCGTCGCCACTGCGGCGCAATGCCTGCGCCTGCAGTTTCAGGGCCGTCAGGGGCGAACGCAGTTCGTGCGCCGCATTCGCCACGAATTGCGCCTGCGCATCGAACGCCGCGCCCACGCGGCCCAGCAGCAGGTTGAGCTCGTCAACCAGCGGACGCACTTCCGCTGGCAACCCGCCTTCCGGCAAGGGGGACAAGTCACCGGCGCTTCGGCTGGCCACCTGGCGGCGTGTGCGCTCCACCGGCGCCAGCGACCGGCTGATCACCCACCACACCACCAGCATGAGCAGCGGTGCCATCAGCGCGATCGGCAGCACCGCATGGGCGGCCAGGGCGCGCGCGCGCGCCAGCCGGGCGCTCATGTTCTGCGCGATCTGCACGGTCTGCAAAGGGGTCTGGACCGAATACACCCGGTAGCTCACCCCCCCCACCTTCACGTCGGAGAAGCCGAGCACGGCCTGCGGCGGCAGCGCAGCGGGCGCCGAGCGGAAGATCTGCGAGCCGTCCGGCCCCCAGATCTGGACGTAGAAGTCGTAGTCTCCCGGCGCATCGCCGTCCAGCGCGGGCGGATCCAACGGCACGCCGCCGCGCAGCGAACGTGCGATTTGCTCCAGGTGATAGTCGAACATGTCGTCCGCCTGCCGCAGCGCCCCGCGATAAGCCGTGACTGCCTGCACGACGGAGGCCAGGAAAATCGCCAGCAGCAGGAAAAACAGCAGGCGCCCGCGCAGCGAATGCGTGGCCCTGGACCCTTGTGCCGGTACGGCGGATCCGGCGGCGCTCAAGCGCGATTCCTGGTCTGAACCGTTGCTGCTCATTGCCGCGGCACCAGATAGCCCAGGCCGCGCACCGTCTGGATCAGCTCGCTGCCCAGTTTCTTGCGCAGGCCATGGATGTAGACCTCCACGGCATTGCTGTTGATGTCATCCTTCCAGCTGTAGAGCTTTTCTTCCAGTTGGGTGCGCGACAATACCATGCCCGGGCGTGCCAGCAGGGGTTCGAGCACGGCCCATTCACGCGCCGATAAATTCACCGGCTGGCCGTTCACGCTGGCCTCGCGCGTGGCCGGGTTCAGGCTCACACCCCTGTGTTCGAACGCCGGCTCGCCGCGCCCGGCGCTGCGCCGCAGCAGCGCGCGGATGCGGGCCAGCAGTTCGTCCGTGTCGTAGGGCTTGACCACGTAGTCGTCGGCGCCGGCATCGAGCCCTGCCACGCGGTCATTCACCGCGTCGCGCGCCGTGGCAACCAGCACCGGGACGGCTTCGTGGCGCGCGCGCAGGCTGCGCAGCACCTCGATGCCGTCGCGCCGGGGCAGACCCAGGTCCAGCAGCACGAGGTCGTATTTCTCCGTCGTCAGGGCCGTGTCCGCCATGGCGCCGTTCTTCACCCAGTCCACGGCGTAGTGCTCTTCGCGCAACAACTCCAGCACGGCCTCGCCGATCATGGTGTCGTCTTCGACCAGCAGCAATCGCATCTTTTCGGTCCTCGGATTGAAAAGATTATGGGCCGCCGCGGCTTAGGCGAGGCTTAAGGCCCCGCGCCAGGCCGTGCGCCGACACCCGGCGCTCTCAGGCCAGGCGCTGGCGATGGCGCCGGATCTGGGCCAGCACCTGCGCCGGCGCCGTGCCGCCCAAGGTATTGCGTGCGCCCAGCGAGCCGCGCAGGCTGAGCACGTCGTACACGTCCTTGTCGATCTTCGGGTTGAACTGCTGCAACACGTGCAGTGGTAATTCGGACAAGTCCACCTGATGTGCGATCGCCGCCTTCACCGCATGCGCCACCGCTTCATGCGCATCGCGGAACGGCAGGCCTTTTTTCACCATGTAGTCGGCCAGATCGGTCGCGGTGGCGTAGCCCTTGAGCGCGGCGCGCTCCATCGCCTCGCGCTTGACCGTGATGCCGCCCACCATTTCGGCAAAGATGCGCAGCGTGTCCTTCAGAGTGTCCACCGTGTCGAACAGCGGCTCCTTGTCTTCCTGGTTGTCCTTGTTGTAGGCCAGCGGCTGACCTTTCATGAGCGTGATCAGGCCCATCAGATGGCCGACCACACGACCCGTCTTGCCGCGCGCGAGCTCGGGCACGTCGGGGTTTTTCTTCTGCGGCATGATCGATGAGCCGGTGCAAAAGCGGTCGGCGATGTTGATGAAGCCGAAGCTCTGGCTCATCCACAGCACCAGTTCCTCGCTGAGGCGGCTGATGTGGATCATCGCGAGCGAGGCCGCCGCGCAGAATTCAATCGCGAAGTCGCGGTCGCTCACGGCGTCCAGGCTGTTCTGGCAGACGCAGGCGCGGCCCTGGTCATCGACCATGCCCAGGGTTCTGGCGACGCGTTCGCGGTCCAGCGGATAGCTGGTGCCCGCCAGCGCCGCCGCGCCCAGCGGCAGGCAATTCACGCGCCGGCGCACTTCCTGCATGCGATCGGCATCGCGGCTGAACATCTCCACATAGGCCAGCATGTGATGGCCAAAGCTCACGGGCTGCGCCACCTGCAGATGCGTGAAGCCGGGCAGGATCACATCGACGTTCTTTTCCGCGATATCCAGCAGCGACGCTTGCAGCCTGGTCAGCAGATCCGCGATCAGTTCGATCTCGCCGCGCAGCCACAGGCGCACGTCGGTGGCGACCTGGTCGTTGCGGCTGCGCCCGGTGTGCAGCCGCTTGCCGGCATCGCCGACGAGCTGGGTCAGGCGCGCCTCGATGTTCAGGTGCACGTCCTCCAGCTCCAGCTTCCAGTCAAAAGCACCTGATTCGATTTCTTTCGACACCTGTGCCAGTCCGCTCTGGATGGCCGCGTGATCGGCCGCACTGATGATGCCCTGCGCGGCCAGCATCTCGGCGTGCGCGAGCGAACCGGCAATGTCCGCCTGCCACAGCCGTTTGTCGAAAAACACGCTGGCGGTGTAGCGCTGGACCAACTCGCTCATGGGCTCCGAGAACAACGCCGACCACGCTTCGGATTTTTTATCGAGTTGGTTTTGTGACATGTGGCGCAATAATGTTGGTGAATGGACGACTCCCAAATTTTATCGGCCTTCTCGGACCTGTCGGCGCCAGTGGCGCTCGAGCCGCCGCCTCGCGTGCTGGTGTTCGACGCGTGCCACCTGGGAGTGATCCTGCGCGCGGTGCTGTTTATGGAGGCGGTGATCGCGGTCGGGGCGATGTTCGGGACAACGACCTTTCTGGACTGGCTGGCCCGGCTGTCGCTGCTGACGGGCGGGGCGCTGCCCGCCACGCTGGCATGGCTGATTGCCGCCTGCGGCCTGAAAAGGCCGCTCGCGCTGCTGCCGCGCGCCGGGCAATATGTGGCCGGCGTCGTGTTGGGGGCGCTGGCGGGCCTGTATGGCTGCGGCCTGCTCGCGCTGGCCGGGCTCGCCGGGTCGCCTCCCTGGCTGGCCAGTGCCTTTCTGGGTGCTCTTCTGTCGGCCCTGCTGGTGGTCGCGCTGGTGCTGCGTGCCAAGGGGCGAACCCCGGCCGCCACGGCGGCTCGCCTGAGCGAGCTGCAGGCGCGCATCCGGCCGCATTTTCTGTTCAATGCCCTGAACAGCGCGATTGCGCTGGTGCGCGAGGAGCCGGCGCGTGCCGAGACCATGCTGGAGGATCTGAGCGACCTGTTCCGTCACGCGCTGGCGGATCAGGGCGAGTCCGTCACGCTGGCCGAGGAGATTGCGCTGGCCAGGCGCTATCTGGCGATCGAACAGGTCCGTTTTGGTGAGCGGCTGCGGGTCGAGTGGGTGCTGGACGGGCAGGCCGACAACGCCCGGCTGCCGCCGCTCTTGCTGCAGCCACTGGTGGAAAACGCCGTGAAACACGGGGTCGAACCCAGCGCCAGCGGCGCACAGGTGAAGATTTCGACGCAGCGGCGCGGAGCTTCGGT
>DATNBD010000010.1:0-5061 GCA_035572155.1 Rhodoferax sp. | reverse complement strand
CCTGATTCTGATCGACGAAATCGACAACGCGTATGGTGATGTTTACTCGGGCTCGGTATCGGCGCACAGCCTGAAACCGTCGTGGAGCATTCGCCACTGGAGTGTGTTGCTCGCGCTCTTGTGCACCGCGCTGGCGCTGGTGCTGCCGATGCACAGCCTGGAACCGTTTCTGTTGACGCTCAGCTCCGTGTTTGTACCGCTGTACGGCGTGATCCTGGGCCGGCTGGGTTTCGGCAAGCGCCCCGAACTGGCGTCATCGTCCCGCAGAATCGACATCACCGCCGCGATGCTGTGGCTGGCCGGCATTGCCACCTACCAGGCGACCGCCGCCTGGGCGCCGCAGTGGGGCTCGGCGCTGCCAACCCTCGCACTCACCTTTACGCTGGCCTGGCTGACGCGCCCAAAACAGGCCTGAGGGGCCCGTTACAGCTTTCGCCGTATCCGCAGCGGCACTGGCGCGTGGCCGTGGTTCAAGGGACCATGCCCGTGGCCCGTTTGCACGCCAGCCCCCGCGGCGATCGCCGCCAGAATATAGGCCCGCGCCTGCTCCACCGCTGACTGCAGGGGCAGGCCCAGTGCCAGATAGGCCGCAATGGCCGAGGACAGCGTGCAGCCTGTGCCATGCACGTTGCGGCTCGCAATACGCGCCGACTGCAGGCGTTGCCGCGCGCCATCGAATTGCGCCAGCAGATCGACCACCTGATCCCCCGGCAGATGACCGCCCTTGAGCAGCACGGCGCGCGCGCCCAACGCCAACAGATCGCTGGCGGCCTGATCGAGCGCTTCCACGGCGTTGATGTCCCGCTCCAGCAGCAAGGCGGCCTCGTCCAGATTGGGCGTCACCACGGTCGCGCGCGGAAACAGCTCCTGCACCAGAACCTGCACGGTCTCGGGCGCGATCAGCCGGTCGCCACTGGTCGCGACCATCACCGGGTCCAGCACGACGCGCGCGAGCTGGTAGTGGTCAATCGCCCAAGCCACCACCTTCACGATCTCGGGAGAGTGCAGCATGCCGATCTTCACGGCATCCACGCCAATGTCGTCCAGCACCGCCTGAATCTGCGCCTTCACCATGTCCGGTGGAATCCCGTGGATGGCGCGCACGCCCACGGTGTTTTGCGCCGTGATCGCGGTGATGGCGGTCATGCCATAGCAGCCCAGCGCACTGAATGTTTTGAGATCCGCCTGGATTCCGGCGCCGCCGCCGCTGTCGGACCCGGCAATCGACAGCACCCGCGGATAGCGCCCGTCCAGCGGCTCGGCAGAATGGTTCTTGGTCATCCCAAAAATTATGCGGCAATTCCATTCGCGACCAAGTGCTTCTTGATGTGCTGTAATCGGAACTAAGGACGAAACAGGGGTGTCTGCCGCAGTGGCCAGGCTGAGATCAAACCCTAAGACCCGATCCAGGTCATGCTGGCGTGGGAAGTTTTCACCGATGAGGCCCTCCTCGTTTTGTCCAGCTGTTTTTGCACAGATGGACTCATGAATTTTCGCGTTCCCTCAACGACTCCGGTCTCGGCAGTATTGGGCGCCGGCCTGATGGGCCGATTGCTCGCCGTGCAACTTGCGCACGCGGGCCATCAAGTCGAATTGTTCGACGCCGGCGGCCCGCAGGCCGATGGCGCTGCCGCCCGTGTCGCGGCGGCCATGCTGGCCCCGCTCGCCGAATCGGCCGTGACAGAGGCCAGCGTTGTGCAAATGGGATTGCATGCGCTGGCGCGCTGGCCGGCGCTGATCGCCCAGCTCGATCAACCGGTGTTCTTCCAGCACGAGGGATCGCTGGTTTTGTGGCACCGGCAGGACGCCGCAGAGGCGACACGCTTTACGCATCAACTCAACTCCATGCGTGGCAATGTCCCCAAACTGCCAGCCATCCAGACTCTGGATGCGGCCGGCGTCGCGCGGCTGGAGCCCGCGCTGGGGTCCCGGTTCACACAGGGACTTTATCTGCCCGGCGAAGGCCAGCTCGACAACCGCCAATTGTTGACGGCCCTGCTGCATCAACTGGAAAAACTGCAGGCCCGGTTGCACTGGCACAGTCCGCGCGATCCCGGCGACTTTGCCCCCGGGGAGCCGGGCCAGCCCGACTGGGTATTCGACTGCCGTGGCCTCGGCGCACGCGCGCAGTGGCCCGCCGTGCGCGGGGTACGCGGGGAAATCATCCGGGTCCACGCACCCGAGGTGGCCTTGACCCGCCCGATCCGCCTGATGCACCCGCGCTATCCGCTCTATATCGTGCCCAAACAGGACCATCTGTTCGTGATCGGGGCGACCGAAATCGAGTCGGACGATCTCTCTCCCGCCAGCGTGCGCTCGACCCTGGAGCTGCTGAGTGCGGCCTACACGGTGCACTCCGGTTTTGCCGAGGCACGCATCCTGGAAATTGCCACGCAATGCCGCCCCGCCCTGCCCGACAACCTGCCGGCCATTCGGGCACTGAGCCCGCGCGTGCTGCAGATCAACGGGCTGTTCCGCCACGGCTTCATGATTGCGCCGGCGCTGCTCGATGTGGTGATGGAATGGGTCAGCAACGGCGAGTCCGTGCTGGCTGGTACCTTTGGCCTGGACATCGAACCTGCCTTGGGAGTGGTTTCATGAAAATCACGCTGAACAAAACCACGCACGAAGTCCAGCCCGGCGCCACATTGGCCGATGCAATCGCCCTGCTGCAACCCCAAGCGCCATACGCTGTGGCCGTGAACATGCAGTTCGTACCCAACACGCGCTACGCGCAAACACCGCTGCAGCCGGATGACGACATCGAGGTCATCTTTCCTGTCACCGGCGGTTGAAGGACTCATGCCATGAACACCTCTTGCACGCCCACCGATCCGCTGATCCTGTACGGCCAGACATTCGACAGCCGGCTGCTGCTGGGCACGGCCCGCTACCCTTCCCCCGCGACGCTGGAAGCATCGGTACGGCGCGCGCGCCCTGCGATGCTGACCGCCTCGCTGCGGCGCCAGCAGGCGGCGGACCACGGCGCCGGCAACAGCTTCTGGGAATTGCTGCGCCAGCTGGAGGTGCCCGTGCTGCCTAACACGGCCGGTTGCCACAGCGCACAGGAAGCCATCACGACGGCGCACATGGCACGCGAGGTCTTTGCAACGCCGTGGATCAAACTCGAACTGATCGGCGACGATTACACGCTGCAGCCCGACACCCTCAACCTGGTCGAAGTCGCGAGCCGGCTGATCAAGGACGGCTTCCACGTGCTGCCTTATTGCACCGAGGATCTGGTGCTGTGCCAGCGCCTGGTGGACGTGGGCTGCCAGGCGGTAATGCCCTGGGCGGCACCGATCGGCACGGGCAAGGGCCCGGTCAACCCCTATGCCCTGCGCATGCTGCGCGAGCGCCTGTCCGTGCCCATGATCGTGGACGCCGGGCTGGGCCTGCCCTCGCACGCCTGCCAGGTCATGGAGTGGGGTTTTGATGGCGTGCTGCTGAACACCGCTGTCGCGCTGGCGCAAGACCCGGTGGCCATGGCGGGCGCATTCGCCGCTGCGGTGCAGGCAGGACGCGATGCCCACCGCTCGGGCGCGATGCTGGCGCAGGACGCGGCGCAGCCCAGCACGCCCGTGCTGGGAACCCCTTTCTGGCACGAGGCCTGCGCATGACTTCACAACACGAGATGGCGCAGGCGATTGTGTCGGCCCATCAGGCCTCGCTCGGGCTGGTGCCGCAAGCCCGCACAGCGCCGGTATTCGCCACCGAGGCGCCGGTCTACCGCGCCGCAAAACAAGCCTGCCTGGACCTGGGTTTCATCGAAATCGATGCCGAATGCCTGGCCCATGCCTGGCAGGCGATGACGCTGCGCACAGGCCGGTTCGACCCCTCGCAGTGGCCCGCCGAGCCCGTGGATTTCGGCATGCGTCCCTGGCCGCGCTCCGACGCCTTCACCAATTGCCCGAAACAGCTGGGCCTGTACGCCGTGCTGCCCGACGCCGCTTGGGTCGCACGCATGGCGCGCGCGGGCGTGCCCACAGTTCAACTGCGCTTCAAATCCGGCGATAACGAGGCCATCGAGCGCGAAGTACGCGTGGCAGTCGAAGCCGTCCGGGGCACGGGCGCGCTGCTCTTCATCAACGATCACTGGCAGGCCGCCATCGCTGCGGGCGCGTACGGCGTGCATCTGGGGCAGGAAGACCTGGCCACGGCCGACCTCACTGCCATCCGCGCGGCCGGCCTGCGGCTCGGCCTCTCCAGTCACGGCTATGCGGAGATGCTGCGTGTCGACAGTTTCAGCCCGAGCTACATCGCCATGGGTGCGGTGTACCCCACCACGCTCAAGCAGATGGCCACCGCGCCCCAGGGGCCTGGTCGCTTGGGGGCCTATGCGCGGCTGATGCGCGACTACCCGCTGGTGGCGATCGGCGGCATCGATGGCAGCAAACTACCCGAGGTGCTCGCCAGCGGCGTGGGATCGGTTGCGGTCGTGCGCGCGCTCGTCACCGCAGCGCAGCCCGAGGCCACCGCGGCAAAATTGAAATCCGAGATTCACACTTGGCTGACCCGGTAGCTCCGGGGCGGACGCCCCCGTGCAGCATTGCGGAAGTCGTCAAGGATTCAAGGAGAATGAGCCTCTAACCCTTACCCAGTAAGGATAGTTTGCTTCGATTTTGGAAGTCAGCGTCAAGCTCCATTCCGTCAAGGCCGCGCTGGGCCTATCAAAATCGCCGATGCCTGCCCCCCCACCCGATGTGGCGCATTGCCGTTGCCGATCGGCTCAAGAAGCGGGGAAATTGGCGCCAAATATATTGCTATAATTTAAGGCTTGTTCCTCGATAGCTCAGTCGGTAGAGCGCCGGACTGTTAATCCGTAGGTCCCTGGTTCGAGCCCAGGTCGAGGAGCCAACATAAGCCGCACCGGCACTGAAAAGCCAGCTACTGAAAAGATAGCCGGCTTTTTTCTTTGGTGCTCATGGTGCCAGTTTGGTGTCAGTTTTGAGCCGAATGGAATTGGAACGCCTTGGACATCGATGGACGGCAACTCCCCTACTCTGCTGCCGGCACCTTCAGAGCCAGACTCGACGGTCACCACGCTTGCGGTCACATCAG
>DATNBD010000009.1:0-2619 GCA_035572155.1 Rhodoferax sp. | reverse complement strand
TCACCATGAAGTACGGCACCGTCTCGGCGGCACCGCTGGCGACCTTGGCCACGGTGGCGTTGATGCCGGCGGCATGGTCCTTGGGTGCGATCACGGCGTGCGCACCGGCGCCATCGGCCACGCGCAGGCAGGCGCCCAGGTTGTGCGGGTCGGTCACACCGTCCAGCACCAGCAGCAGCGGCGGTCCGCTGACCTGATCGAGCAGATCGTCGAGCGAGTGCGCCTGAGGCAACGGCTGCACCCGCGCCGCCACGCCCTGGTGCCCATGGCTGCCGGCCAGCTTGGCCAGCCGCAGGCCATCGGCCTCGATCAGCCGCGCCCCGGCCTCGTTGGCGCGCTCCAGAAACTGGCGCATGCGCGCGTCGCGGCGCGTCGGCTCGTAAAAAATCTCGATGATGGATCGCGGCGCGGTCTTGAGGCGCACGCCGACGGCGTGAAAGCCGAAAAGCACTTTGGGGGAAGACATGCGGAGATTATCGGCGCTGGGTGGTTGCTATGAAATAAATAGCTACATGAGAATAGCCATCAAAGGCTAGAGGCCACTTTCCATCTTAAACAGGTGCCAGCTTCCCTGCTTCAATACTGATACGCCGCTCGCAGCGCTCGACAATGGCGCGGTCGTGCGTGACCAACACCAGCGTCGTGCCGAGTTGGGGGAATTGGGGGTCGGGGAATTGGGGGTCAGATTCCAATTATTCACGACATGGGCCAAGCCGCGGCGTCCGGCGAGGAATTGACGCCTGCCGATGCGCAGGTCAAGTCAGCGCAGCCAGCGGCACACCCAGCGCGGCCGCAAGCTTCGTCAGCGTTCCCACAGAGCCCTCGCGCTTGCCGCCCTCGATCTGGCTGATAAAGGGCTTGCAGACCGCCGCGGCAACGGCCAGGGCCTCTTGCGTCATGCCGCGGTGCTCGCGCCAGGCGCGCACGGGGTGTATGCCATCGGCCATCGCATGCGCGACTGCGGCCGGATAGCGCGTGCCGTCATCACTGGCCACGGCTCGGTCGTAGGCCGCCACGTCATCCAGGTCTTCCACCTTGCCGCCCTGTTCAATCACTTGTACTTTGTTCATTTGTAGACCCCGCCTCTCGCGCCAATTTCCAGCACCAGAATGACCAACCGCCCGGCATCCAGCGTGTAGATCACGCGCCAGCCGCCCACACGAAGCCGGTAACCCAGGCGGCCCACCAGTTTCCGCCAGCCCATCAACACCCGCTTGCTTATCACTTGACATAGCCCACATCCGCGGGCGCCATCACCTGCCCGGCTTCAATGTGAATACGCCGCTCACAGCGCCCGGCAATACGCTCGTCATGAGTCACCAGCACCAGCGTCGTGCCCAGTTCACGGTTCAGGTCGAACATCAACGCCATGATGGTCTCGCCGGTGGCGAAGTCAAGGCTGCCGGTGGGCTCGTCGGCCAGCAGCACGGCCGGCTGCACAACGAAGGCGCGGGCCAGTGCCACGCGCTGCTGCTCGCCGCCGCTCAGGACCTTGGGGTAGTGGCCCAGGCGCTGCGACAGCCCCACGCGGTCCAGCATCTCGGTGGCCGCACGGCGCGAGTCGCGGCGCCCGGCCAGTTCCAGCGGCAGCATCACGTTTTCCAGCGCCGACAGGTTGCCCATCAGCTGGAAGCTCTGGAACACGAAGCCGGCCTTTTGCGCCCGCAGTGCGGCGCGGTCGTCCTCGCCCAGTGCAAACAGATCCTGCCCGTCCAGCCGGACAGTGCCGCGCGTGGGCGTGTCCAGGCCGGCGATGATGGACAGCAAGGTGCTCTTGCCCGAGCCCGAGGCACCGACAATCGCCGCAGTCTCGCGGGGGGCCAGCGAGAAATCAATATCGCGCAAAATGTCGAGTGTGCCGGTCGAGTCGGTCACCGATTTGGAGAGATGCTCGACGGAAACAATGGCGGAACCAGGCGAGATGGGCATGAAGGATTTGATGTTTTGATTCGACGACACTTTATCGCGACGGTGCTCGGACTTGGCTACATGCGGGCCTGGGGCGCGCAAAACAAGCCAGGCGCCGCCGTCCCTGCTGCCGCTCGTTCCCCCAAGACCATTCTGGTGCTCGGCGACAGCCTGAGCGCCGAGTATGGCCTGGCGCGCGGCAGCGGCTGGGTCGCGTTGCTGCAAAAGCGCCTGGCCGCCCAAAAAATTCCCGTCAAAGTGCAGAACGCGAGCATCAGCGGCGAGACGACCTCGGGCGGGCGCTCGCGGCTGGCCGCGCTGCTTGCCGCCGACAAACCCGGCATCGTGATTCTGGAGCTCGGCGCCAACGATGCGCTGCGCGGCCTGCCGCTTTCCATGACGCAGGACAACCTGAACCAGATGACGCGGGCCGCACAAAAGTCCGGCGCCAAGGCGCTGCTGCTGGGCATGCAGGTGCCGCCCAACTACGGCAGCGAATACGCCAGCCGCTTTGCCGCGATCTATGGCGAGGTCGCAAAAGCCGACAAAGCCGCGCTGGTGCCGTTTTTTCTCAAGGGCGTGGCCGACGCGCCGAATGCCGCGGAGCTGTTCCAGAGCGATGGCCTGCACCCCATTGCCGCGGCGCACCCGACGCTGCTGAACAACGTCTGGCCCCAATTGAAGAAGCTGCTCGAATGAACGTGACGCAGG
>DATNBD010000008.1:0-4741 GCA_035572155.1 Rhodoferax sp. | reverse complement strand
GGCCTTGCTCAGCGTATTGAGGTCGACTTTCGTGCTCTTGTTGTAGTCGGGCGCCCAGTGCACGTCGGGCCACAGATCCAGGCTGGGCGGCGTCAGGTACACCGGGCCGCTGCCATCCATCACGAAGTGCGCGTGGCGCGTCGCCGCGCAGTTGGGAATCATCGCGACCGGCTTGCTCGCCGCGTGCGTGGGGTACAGCTTGATCTTGACGTCGAGCACGGTGGTCAGGCCGCCCAGGCCCTGCGCGCCGATGCCCAGCGCGTTGACCTTGTCGTACAGCTCCAGCCGCAGCTCCTCGGTCTTGGTCAGCGCCTGGCCCGCGGACGATTTGGCCTGCAGCTCGTACATGTCGATGTCGTCCATCAGGCTTTCCTTGGCCAGCAGCATGGCCTTCTCGGCCGTACCGCCGATGCCGATGCCCAGCATGCCCGGCGGGCACCAGCCGGCGCCCATGGTGGGCACGGTCTTGAGCACCCAGTCCACCACCGAGTCGCCCGGATTGAGCATGACGAACTTGCTCTTGTTCTCGCTGCCGCCGCCCTTGGCCGCCACGGTGATGTCGAGCGTGTTGCCGGGCACGATCTCGGTGAAGATCACGGCGGGCGTGTTGTCCTTGGTGTTTTTGCGCTCGAACTGCGGGTCGCCCACCACGCTCGCGCGCAGGGTGTTGTCGGGGTGCTTGTACCCGCGGCGCACGCCCTCATTGATGGCATCGTGGAGGCTGCCGGTGAAGCCCTCCAGCCGCACGTCCATGCCGACCTTGAGGAACACGTTGACGATGCCGGTGTCCTGGCAAATCGGGCGGTGGCCTTCGGCGCTCATGCGCGAGTTGGTCAGGATTTGCGCGATCGCGTCTTTGGATGCGGCGCTTTGCTCGCGCTCATAGGCGCGCGCCAGGTGGGCGATGTAGTCGCTGGGGTGGTAATAGCTGATGTACTGGAGGGCGCCGGCAATGGATTCAATCAGGTCGTCTTGCTGGATGCTGGTAATCATGGTGCGTGTAGGGGTGAAAATGCGGGTGTTTGCGGTGTGTTCGGCCAAGTCTGCTACGGTGACTTGCCACAGCGCTCTGCACCCGCTATTTTGACAGTTCACAGCCACACCCGGAAAGGCGCCCCATGAAGACTCGCACTGAACGCGATACTTTCGGCCCGATCGAAGTCCCCTTCGAGCACCTGTGGGGCGCGCAGACGCAGCGCTCCCTGCAGAATTTCGACATCTCGGGCGAGCACCAGCCGCGCGAGATCATCCGAGCGCTGGCGCAGATCAAGCGCTCGTCGGCCGTGGTGAACCACGCGCTGGGCCTGCTGGACGAGAAGAAGACGCGGGCCATCATCCAGGCGGCCGACGAGGTGATTGCCGGCCAGCACCCGGGGGAGTTCCCGCTGGTGGTCTGGCAGACCGGCTCGGGCACGCAGACCAACATGAACGTCAACGAAGTGTTGGCGAATCGCGCCAGCGAGCTACTCGGCGGTGAGCGCGGCGATGCGCGGCTGGTGCACCCGAACGACGAGGTGAATCGCAGCCAGTCCTCGAACGATGTGTTTCCCACCGCGATGCATGTGGCGGCGGTGGATGCCATCACGCACAAGCTGCTGCCCGCCATCGAGAAGCTGCGCGGCACGCTGGCAGGCAAGGCGCGCGATTTCGACGGCATCGTCAAGATCGGACGCACGCATCTGCAGGATGCCACACCGCTCACGCTGGGCCAGGAGTTTTCGGGCTATGTGGCGCAGCTGGAGCACGGCGAGGCGCATCTGCGCGCCGCGCTGCCGCATTTGTGCGAACTGGCGCTGGGCGGCACCGCGGTGGGCACCGGGCTGAATGCGCCCAAGGGCTACGCCGAGCAGGCGGCGGCCGAGCTGGCGCGGTTGACCGGCCTGCCGCTGGTGACCGCGCCCAACAAGTTCGAAGCGCTGGCGTCCTGCGACGCGCTGGTGCATGCGCACGGGGCGCTCAAGACATTGGCCGCCAGCATGATGAAAATCGCCAACGATGTGCGTTGGCTCGCCAGTGGGCCGCGCAGCGGCATCGGTGAGCTGTCGATTCCCGAGAACGAGCCCGGCTCGTCCATCATGCCCGGCAAGGTGAACCCGACGCAGAGCGAGGCCGTGACCATGTTGTGCTGCCAGGTGTTCGGCAACGACGTGGCGATCAACATGGGCGGCGCCTCGGGCAACTTCGAGCTCAACGTGTTCCGCCCCATGATTGCGCACAACTTCCTGCACAGCGTGCGCATGCTGGCCGATGGCCTGAGCAGCTTCAACGATCACTGCGCGGTCGGGATCGAACCGAATCGCGCGCGCATCACCGAGCTGGTTGATCGCTCGCTGATGCTGGTGACGGCGCTGAACCCGCACATTGGCTACGACAAGTCCGCGCAGATTGCCAAGAAGGCGCACAAGGAGGGCAGCAGCCTGCGCGAAGCGGCGCTGGCCTCGGGCTTTGTGACGGCGGAGCAGTTCGACCAGTGGGTGCGGCCTGAAAACATGGTGGGTCGCCCGGTGTGACAACGGCGCTGTCGGGAGCCGGGTTTTTCCCGAATGGGCAGAATGTGTCAGGCGCCGTCTAGCGCCGGAGAGCCGGCAAGTTGTAACATTCGCAAGATGAGTCAGGTGTCGTGATGCGCCGGCTAGTCGGCCAATTGTAAGATTCGCAAGATGCATGCCGGTCCGTGGCTTGCACGAGCCGGGGCCAACATGACCGCGCCCTATCCGTCAACTCAAGCGCCAACCCAAGGAGACAAGTCCATGAGCGTTCCGTCCTCAGCCATCGAATCCGTGCTGATTGAAAACCGGGTGTTCCCGCCCAGCGACGCCACGGTCAAGGCGGCGCGAATTTCTGGCGTGGCCGCGTATGACGCGCTGTGTGGCGAGGCCGAGCGCGACTACGAAGGCTTCTGGGCCAAACTCGCGCGCGAGAACGTGACGTGGAGCAAACCCTTTACCCGCACCCTGGACGAATCCAACGCGCCCTTTTACAAATGGTTCGAAGACGGCGAACTCAACGCCTCGGCCAACTGCCTGGACCGGCACATGGGCACGCCCGTGGAGAACAAGACCGCCATCATCTTCGAGGCCGACGACGGCACCGTTGCCAAATACACCTACAAAGAGCTGCTCGCGCGCGTGGGCCAGTTCGCCAACGCACTCAAGGCGCGCGGCCTCAAAAAAGGCGACCGCGTGGTGCTGTACATGCCCATGACGGTGGAAGGCGTGATCGGAATGCAAGCCTGCGCGCGCCTGGGCGTGATCCACAGCGTGGTGTTCGGCGGCTTCTCGGCCAAGGCCCTGCAAGAGCGCATCGTGGACACCGGGGCCCTGGCCGTGATCACCGCCAATGTGCAAATCCGCGGCGGGCGCGCCATGCCTCTCAAGGCCGTGGTGGACGAGGCGCTGGCGCTGGGCGGCTGCGAAGCCGTCAAGACCGTGCTGGTGTACCAGCGTACCCAGGACGCCTGCCCCATGCAGGCGGGGCGCGACCTCACCTTCGAGCAGGCGCTGCAAGGGCAGGGCAGCACCTGCCCCCCGGTCCCGGTTGGGGCCGAGCATCCCCTGTTCATCCTGTACACCTCCGGCTCCACCGGAAAACCCAAGGGCGTGCAGCACTGCACCGGCGGCTACCTGCTGTGGGCCAAGCTCACGATGGACTGGACCTTCGACCTGCGAGCCGAGGACGTGTTCTGGTGCACGGCCGATATCGGCTGGGTTACCGGGCATACCTACGTGGCCTATGGCCCGCTGGCGGCCGGGGGCACGCAAATCATCTTCGAAGGCGTGCCCACTTACCCCGACGCGGGGCGCTTCTGGCAAATGATCCAGCGCCATAAATGCAGCGTGTTCTACACGGCGCCGACCGCCGTGCGCGCGCTCATCAAGGCCTCCGAGGTCGATCCCCGGGTGCACCCCCAGCGCTTTGACCTGTCCAGCCTGCGCATCATCGGCTCGGTGGGCGAGCCCATCAACCCTGAAGCCTGGGTCTGGTACTACAGGAACGTGGGCGGTGAGCGCTGCCCCATCGTGGACACCTGGTGGCAGACCGAGACGGGCGGGCACATGATCAACCCGCTGCCCGGTGTCACGGCGCTGGTGCCGGGCAGCTGCACGCTGCCGCTGCCGGGCATCCAGATCGGCATCGTGGACGAGACCGGCCACGACATGCCCAACGGCTCGGGCGGCATGCTGGTGATCAAGCGCCCCTGGCCCTCGATGGTGCGGACCCTGTGGGGCGATCCCGAGCGCTTCAAGAAGAGCTACTTCCCCGAGGAGCTGGGAGGCAAGACTTACCTGGCGGGGGACGGCGCGGTGCGCAGCACGGGCCAGGCCACGAACGGGGCCGACCGCGGCTACTTTCGCATCACCGGGCGCATCGACGATGTGCTCAACGTCTCGGGCCATCGCATGGGCACGATGGAGATCGAATCGGCGCTGGCGGCCAAGTCCGACCTGGTGGCCGAAGCCGCCGTGGTGGGGCGCCCCGACGATCTGACCGGGGAGGCGATTTGCGCCTTCGTGGTGCTCAAGGGCGGGCGCTTGCAGGGCGAGGAAGCGGTGCGGGTGGCGAACGAGTTGCGCAACTGGATTGCCAAGGAGATCGGCCCGATCGCGAAACCGAAGGACATCCGCTTTGGCGACAACCTGCCCAAGACGCGCTCGGGCAAGATCATGCGCCGCCTGCTGCGCTCGATCGCCAAGGGCGAGGCGATCACGCAGGATGTCTCCACGCTGGAGAACCCCCAGAT
>DATNBD010000007.1:0-55126 GCA_035572155.1 Rhodoferax sp. | reverse complement strand
CGGCCGCCTACGTCACCTTGGAGCTGAACTGGATCGACTGGCACGTCTGGATTGGCGAGGCGCTGCTCGCGTTGGTCATTTTCCGGCTGCTATGGGGTTGCTTTGGCAGCGAGACCGCGCGCTTTCGCCGTTTCGTCGCGTCGCCCGCGGCGGCGGTGCGTCATTTGCGTGGACTGTTTCGCCGCGAGCCGGATCTGCAGGTAGGCCACAACGCCGCCGGCGGCTGGATGGTGCTGCTGCTGCTCGCGTTGCTGCTGGCCGAGACGCTGAGCGGGCTCTACGTCAACAACGACATCGCCAACGAAGGACCGTTGAGCCAATTGGTGCCCGCGTGGCTTGCCAATGCGATCTCGGCACTGCACGGGCTGGTCTGGGATGTGCTCCTCGCCGCGGTGGCGCTGCACGTGCTCGCGATCGCTCTGTACGCGGTAGCGAAGAGACACAATTTGTTGCGCCCGATGCTCACGGGCTACAAGCTGTTGCCCTGGTCCATCGACGCGCCGCTGCAAGCGCCGGTGCTGCGGGCGCTGCTGGCGCTCGGTGTCGGGGTTGCCGTAGCAATCCTGCTCGCGGCCTATCTCTGAGCTTGGCCGGCGAGCCTGACCTCAACGCGCCGCTTGGGCGGTTGAATCAGCTCTTGGGCGGCACGACCTGGCCGCGGATCTCGCCGCTTGGATGGTCCTTGGAGTGAACGTTGATGTACATGTCACCGGCTTCGAACATCTTGGCTTCGTCCGGGGATAGCGTGGCCTGACCGGTCATCGGACTCGTCGGGTCACTGCCTTTCTGGGAGATCCAGACCTTCGGATTGGCGTTTTTGCCGGTCGCGGCGGGCCCGTGGAAATGCGCCATTGTGGCCGGGCTCGACAATCCGCTGAAGCTGATGTTCCAGGTGACGACCCGCGTGCCGGGATCGTACGTGAGGGCTGCGCTGCCGCTGCCTGCAGTCTGCACCGGCGGGACCTGTTGGGCACCCGTCAACGGCACATCGAACGAGACGGGCGCCGCTTGCGCCAAGGTCAGCGCCCCCGTCAAGGCCAGGCCACTGAATACCATGAAAACGCGCTTCGAGAGGGATCGTGACATTTGGTTTTCTCCTGTTGGGTTAGTCCTTGCCGGGCGGTAGCCATCGTCAATGGGTGCGGAACACCTCGTCGGCGCCGCCGGCAGCCAAGGAGGTGAAACAAGGATAGACGCAAGCAACCGGCAAGTCCAGTTGCAGTCCAGAAAGCCTTGACCCAGAAGTGCGTGATCGGGGCGCCGCAAGGCCATTCGCCGACAGGGACGCTCGTCTGGCGTCGAACCATGCACAGCGTCAATCGAGCTTGCCGAGCCACCGCGCCAGATCGTGCAGCGTCTCGTGCAAGTCCCGGAACCGCTGCGCACCCAGATGGGCGGCCCATTCCTGCTCGATCTCGGCGATGCAATTTCTGATCGGTGCAACCATGCTCCAGCCCTTGGCGGTGGCGCGCACCACCCGCCCGGCAGAACCGGGGACGGCTTGCCGCTCGATATAGCCGCGGCGCTCCAGCCCGGCCAGCACGTAATTCATGGCCTGGCGCGTCATGTTGCACTGCCGCGCCAGCTCGGCGGGCCGGCGCCCCTCGGGGCCCGGATACAGACATACGCCCAGTTCGGTGGGCGTGATGTCGAAGCCATGGCTCTGGAGCGTCGCAAGGATGCGCGCCGTGACGACCTCGTGCGGCAGGCGCAGCAGCGAGCCGATCATCGGGGTGGGCACCGGTCGCTCCAGTGCTTTGGCAGTGACGATTTTTTTGTTTGACATTTTCGTAAAGTATTTGTACATTTAAGTACAGTTTTTTTACACCAGGAGTTTGCCATGAAGGAAGCGAATACACCAGCCGCCGCGGAACTTATCCATGTGGGCGCGCTGGAAATCCGGTATCTGCAGACGGCCGGCAACGGCACCGAGATCGGGATGTTCGAGATGCGCGTGCCGCCGGCCTCCATGGCGCCGCCACCGCACAGCCATTCCAACAACGAGGAGCTGGTGTACGTCCTCGAAGGAACCTTGCGCTATACAGTGGGCCCCGAGACGCGCGACCTGCAGCCCGGCGAATTCATGTCCACGCCGCGCGGCGAAGTTCACGCCTTCAGCAACCCCCACGCGGTGGCGGCCAGGGCGCTCGTGTTCAACACGCCGGACATCGGGCCGCAGTATTTCCGCGAAGTGGCGGCCATCGTGAATGCGGGTGGGCCGCCCGATCGCGCCAAGCTGATGGCGACCATGCAGCGCCACGGACTGGTGCCGGCGGCGCCCCCGGCAGCGCAACCGCACTAGGGATTTTCCAGCCCCATCACGCGCTGGACTTCATCACGATCCACATCGCGCGCCGCGCCAAACCCCGCCACATGGCGGGCGCGCGTGACCTGAACCGCGACAAACCGGAAGTCGCCCAACTGCGTCATGAACGCGGCCTCGGGGAACCGGGCCAGGTACGCGGCGCGGCACGCGAGCCATGGCGGGCTGTCGGGCGCCAGCACAGTGGCTTCGCCTTCGAGCGTGACGCGAGGCAGCGCGTGAACCGGTTGACCCGGCACTTCCGGCTGCATCACCAGCAGCGATACGCGGGGCCGGTCCACGAGGTGACGCGTATGCGCGGCCAGCGCGCTGACATGAATCACCACGCAACCCGAGGTGGGTTCCAGCGCGAACGGCACCATGGAGACGAAGGCAGCGCCGTCATCGGCCGTGGTGCCCAGCGCCGCGGTGCGCTGCGCACACAACAACGCGCGCAACTCGCGTGTCAGTCGGGGCTCCTGCGGCACAACGGGCCTCTGTGCTTTGCGGCGGGAGCAACCGTCACACACGCGTCAGTCGCAGCGCCAGTTCATGCACCAGGCGCGGATGCGGCACCTTGGCATAAGGCGGCCTGGGCCAGACCCAGCTCGGCGGCGCAAACAGCGCCCGCATCGCATTGATATCGCAGTGGTACGGCGGCCCCTGGATCAGGCCTTCTTCGGTAGCGCCGGGGCGAATCGCCTGCATGAACAGCGCCCACAGGCTCGCGCCAGGACGCAGCCAGCGGTGCAACTGGCTGGCGTATTCCTGCCATTGATCCGGGTGGATCGCGCACAGGCAGGTTTGCTCGTAAATGGCATCGAACGCCGTCGCCGACTGATAGCGCAGCACGTCGGCCTGGATGACTTGCGCCGCCAGACCCTGGGCGTCCAGTAGCGCCTGCGTTTTTGCGATGGCGGCCGGCGTGTAGTCGAGCGCGGTGACGTCGAAGCCGCGCCGCGCCAGTTCGGCCACCTCCCAGCCGCCGCCACAGCCCGGCACGGCAATGCGGCAGGGTTGCAAGACGCCGCTGTCCAGCCACGCCAGCAACTGGGGATTGGGGGCGCCGCGATCCCAATCGGTCTGATGGTTCTCGAAGCGCTCTTGCCAGAATTGTGTGGTGGGGCCAGTCATATCCGATCCTTCCTGGTGATTTTTTCGAGCTATCGCACCACGGCCACAATCGCGACGATGGCCGTGATCGCGGTAGCAACCGCCAGCCAGAGCAGGCGCACCCGGCTGGCTTCGATGCGGCGGATGAGCTGCGTGTTCTGCTCGGCCAGTGCCTTGATCAGTTCGGACGAGCTGACCATCTGGCCGTGCAAGTCAGCCGCCTCGGCCTCCAGCGCGGCGATGCGGGCCTGCAGCGCGCCGATGCTTGGCGCCTCTGCCGCGGCAGCGGAAGGCGGCAATGGCACCGGATGCGCTGGCTTCTTGCCCACGGAGTGCCACAGCTTCTTCGCGCCGTCCACCACCACGGGCGCCGTGCTGATGACGTCCGTCCACGGAATGGTTTTCAAGGCCGTGAGCCAACCGAGTGCCATGCATCCACCTTTCTCTTTGGGTGATCAGTGTAAGACCGGGCGGCGCATCATGGCGGGCGGCACAATGCCGGTTCATGCGCGCCCTGCTTTGCACTTTCTCCTGGCAGGAATTACGACACCACCCCTGGCGCAACGCCGCGGCCGTGGTGGCGGTGATGCTGGGCGTGGCGCTGGCGTTCTCGGTCCAGCTCATCAACGCCTCGGCGCTGGGCGAATTCTCCAGCGCCGTGCGCTCGGTGGACGGCCAGCCCGACCTGACGCTGCATGCGGCCCAGGGCAGCTTCGACGACACACTGTTCGCGCGTGTCGCGCATCTGCCGCAGGTGGCCGTGGCCAGCCCGGTGCTGGAACTGGCGACCTACGCGCTGAGCGCCGCCCGACCGCCCGAAGGCGCGAGGGCCCCCTCGGGGGGCAGCGAGCCATACGCAGTGGGCGTGCGTGGGGGCGACATTACTACGGACGGTACACGCGTGCCGCTGCGCGTGCTGGGCATCGATGCGCTCGTGGTCGCGTCGGTGGCGCCGGCCTTGCTGCCGATGCCGCGGGCCGGCGCGGACCGGCTGTCGGTGCTGGCGCCGGCCACGGTGTTTTTGAATCCGGCGGCGCGCCGTGCGCTGGAAACAGCCTCGGGCAAGTCCACGGCCTCGCTGCAACTGCAAAGCGGGCTGGCGCTGCACACGGTGCGCGTCGCGGGCACGGTGAGCGCCGGTGGCGCGCCGCTGGCGGTGATGGACATCGCGGCCGCTCAGGAACTGTTCGGCCAGCTCGGCCGGCTCACGCGCATCGACGTGCGGCTGCGCGCCGGCGCGGATCGTGCGGCGTTCCTGCGTGCGCTGCAACTGCCCCCAGGCGTCAGCGCCAGCGCACCTAGCGATGCCGGCCAGCGCACGGATGTGCTCTCGCGCGCCTACCGCGTGAACCTGACGGTGCTGGCGCTGGTGGCCCTTTTCACCGGCGCGTTTCTGGTGTATTCGGTGCTGTCGCTCAGCGTGGCCAAGCGCGCCCAGCAGTTCGCCTTGCTGAGCGTGCTCGGGCTCACCGGACGCGAGCG
Organism: Rhodoferax sp.; assembly: GCA_035572155.1. GTDB lineage: Bacteria > Pseudomonadota > Gammaproteobacteria > Burkholderiales > Burkholderiaceae_C > Rhodoferax_A. Next base: position 50,229 of record DATNBD010000007.1, on the reverse strand, counting down.
CCTGCGGCTGGTATTGATCGAATCCGGTGTGCTCGGGCTGCTGGGCAGCAGCGCCGGCATCGCGCTCGGCACCGGCCTGGCCGCGCTCGCGTTGCACCTGCTGGGCGGCGATCTGGGCGGCGGCTATTTTGTGGGCGAGGCGCCCGCCTTGCAGTGGGGCGGCGCCGCCGCTCTGACCTATGGCGCGCTCGGTGTGCTGGCCGCGCTGGCTGGCGCCTGGTGGCCGGCCCGGGCCGCGCAGAAACTGCCGCCGGCGCAAACCCTGAAGGGCCTGAGCGCGGTACCGGGCGGCACGCGCACGCATTGGCTGAGTATCATTTTGATAGCTATTGGTACCCTGCTGGCATGGGCTCCACCCGTATTTGGCATTCCATTGGCGGCCTACCTGTCCGTCGCGCTGCTGCTGGTGGGCGGCATCACCGCCCTGCCCTGGCTGGTGGCGCTGCTGTACGACCGGCTCGCTCCGCGGGTGGCGCACCGCCTGCTTCCGCTCCTGGCGGTCGAGCGCGCACGCCGCGTGCGCGAGAGCGCCGCGGTGGCCATCAGCGGCGTGGTCGCGGCGCTCAGCTTGGCCGTCGCGCTGACGGTGATGGTGGGGAGCTTTCGCGGCTCGGTCATGCAATGGCTGGACGTGGTGCTGCCGGCCGACCTGTATGTGCGCAGCGCCACGGCCGGCAGTGGTGACGATGCGGTCTACCTTCCGCCGCAGTTCGTGCAGGCGGTAATGCGCCTGCCCGGCGTGCGGCGCGTGAGCGCGCTGCGCAGCAGCCGCTTGCAACTGGCACCCCGCGAACCGGCCGTGACGCTGATCGCACGCGACATCGACGAGGGGGCGCACAACCTGCCGCTGCTGGCGCCCGCGCTGCCGGTGCCGCCCGGCGACGTGGCGATTTACGTCAGCGAGGCGGTGGTGGACCTGTACCGTGCGCGGCCCGGCGCCGTATTCGCTCCGCTATCAGCATCTTTTGGCGCTGTATCCCTTGATGACAAAACAAAGTCAGCTACGTTCTTTGTAGCAGGCGTGTGGCGCGACTATGCACGCCAGTTTGGCGCGATCGCGCTGGACCGGCGCGACTTCGAGCGGCTCACGGGCGATGCGCGTGTGAACGACCTGGCCCTGTGGCTGCAGCCCGGCACCGACCCGGCGCGCCTGCAGCAGGCCATCCGCGACGTGGCCGAGCAGCAGTCCGGCGCGGGCGCGCTGATCGACTTCGCCTCGGCCGGCCAGATTCGGGCGAGCTCGCTGCGAATCTTCGACCGCAGCTTTGCCGTGACCTGGTGGCTGCAGGCCGTGGCGATCGCGATCGGGCTGTTTGGCGTGGCGGCGTCCTTCGGCGCCCAGGTGCTGGCGCGCCGGCGCGAGTTCGGTCTGCTCGCGCACCTGGGACTCACGCGCCGGCAGATTCTGGCGGTGGTGGCCGGCGAAGGCGCGGCCTGGACGGTGATCGGCGCCATCGCCGGGCTCGCGCTGGGCCTGGCCGTTTCGGTGGTGCTGGTGCGCGTGGTAAATCCGCAAAGCTTTCACTGGACCATGGACCTGCAGGTGCCGTGGCTGCGCCTGCTCACGCTGTGCGCGGCGGTCGTTCTGGCCGGCACGGCCACGGCCTGGCTGGCGGGGCGTGCCGCCGCCGGCCGCGATGCGGTGCTGGCGGTGAAGGACGACTGGTAGCGGGCGGCTGCCTAAGCGCGCTCGCGCAGCCGCATGCGCAGTCCTCGCGGGCCCATACTGAAGGCCAAATGCTCGGGCACGTCGGTGCCCGCAGACGGGCCCACGCTGCCGATCTCGAAACTCGAGAGCAGCGCCGCCGCGGCCATCTTGATCTCCAGCAGCGCCAGATAGCGCCCGGGGCAAACGCGCGGCCCCGCGCCGAACGGCATGGACACGCGCTTGGCCGAACTCACGGCCTGGGCCGGCCCGCCGTCCCCCAGCCAGCGCTCGGGCAAGAAGGCCGCCGCGTCGGGGAAGTGACTGTCCTGCAGGCTGTCGTGCCGCATCAAGCCCATCACGACGGTGCCCGCGGGCAGTTCGACATCCGCCAGCGTGGTGCCCTGAACCGTCTGCACTGCCAGCAGCGGCGCCACTGGCTTGAGCCGCATGGTTTCGTGCGCGCAGGCTTCCAGATAGTCCAGCCCCGCCATGCGCTCGGGCGTGAACTGCGCGGGGTCGCCGGCCACTCGCCGCACTTCCTCGCGCGCGCGCGCCAGCGCCTGCGGGTTGCGCCAGAGCAGATAGATCATCCAGGCCAGCGTGTTGGCCGTGGTGTCTTCGCCGGCAAGCAACATCGTCACCACATTGCCCGCCACGTCGTGGTCATCCATTCCGCTGTCGCCCTGGTCGGCGGCGACGATCATGGCCTCCAGCAGATTGCTCGGACGCTCGCGCAGCGTCGGGTCGGCCTGCAGCCGGCGGCGCGCCTCGGCAATGAAGCCCCGCACGGCCACCTGCACTTCGGCCACGCTGCGGTCCAGCGCACGATCCGCCGGCAGCCGGATATAGCGCCAGTAAGGCACCAGCGCAAAAATGCGCCGGGACATCGCGGGAAAGATCTTGTTCAGATGCTGCTGGATCACGTCCTCGTCGCTCGACAGGGTGTTGACGTCGGCACCGAACGCCAGGCCGGCAATGGCATCGACCGTGAAACGCATCAGGTCCGCCTGCAGGTCAATGCTTGCGCCCGCCCCGGCGGCGGCCTGCCAGCGCGCCTGCAGGCGCCGGGTCACCTTCAGCAACGACGGGAAATACGCCTTGATGTGTCCCGGATCCAGGCCTGCCATGACCATGCGGCGCTGGCGCCGCCAGACCTCGTCATTGGCGAAGAACAAGCCCTGATCGAAACCCATTTCGCGGCTGATGCGCCCGCCCAGCAGCGGCCGGCTGAAGCGCTCGGGCCGATCGCGCAGCGCCGCGCCGAACAGCCCATGGTCGGCCACGACGAGCAACTTGCGACGGCCCAACTGGATACGAAAAAGAGGCCCATACGCCTGTGCCCACGCCTCCAGCTGACGGTGCATGTTGGCGGGCTTGATCTGCAGCAGGTTGCCCAACAGCGGCAGACGCGCCGGGCCAGGCAAATCGGCGAGCCGGCGCGGGGCCGGCGGCGGGTGCATAGTCTGTGGCATGGGGTTGGCGGCGGTTTCCATGGAATCTCCATTCAAACGGCGATGGGCGCTACGCCAATAATAGGCGCGCCGGCGCCCGCTACCAGCTGTTGCGCAGTTCGCGCAGCTTCATGAACACCGTTTTGGCATCGGGCTGTTCCGGCAAGTCGGGGAAGCTCTCGCGCAGCCGGGCAATCAGTCCGGGACTGCGCAGGCGCATGAAAGTGTTGAACTGCTTCTCCTCGTGGAGCGTTGTCACGGCGGAGCGAGCCGGGTCATGGCCGGTCACCACCGGCAACAAGTCCTTGGCGGCGGTGTTCTCCGGCTCGCGCGCGAGCGTGAATTTCAGGTTGTTCTCGATGTAGTCGTGCCCGGGGTAGATCTGTGTGTTGTCAGGCAGCCGCGCCAGTTGCTCCACGAAGGTCGCATACAAAGCGCCGACGTCGCCCCCGTTGTGCACATTGCCGGCGCCCGCGTTGAACAACGTATCGCCCGAGAACAGCGCGGGCTGGTCGGTGTGCGAACGCAGGCAGATGTGGCACATCGTGTGGCCGGGCGTGTCCAGGCATTCGAGCTCGACGGTCTTGCCGACCTTGATCACATCGCCCGCCTGCACGCCCCGGTCCACGCCGGCAATGCGCGCGCCGGCCTTGTGGTGCGCGATCAGTTTCGCGCCGGTGGCGGCGATCACGGCCGCGTTGCCGCCGGTGTGGTCGTGGTGTTCATGGGTGTTCAGGACCTGCGTGATCTGCCAGCCCCGCACCCTGGCGGTGGCCAGTGTCTTTTCATGATCGAGCGGGTCGATCGCGAGTGCCTCGCCGGTTTCGGGGCAGGCGATCAGATAGTTGAAGTTGCGCCAGGCGTTGCCGGTCCAGATGCGTTCGACGATCATGTGCTGCTCCTGTGGCTTGCGGCCGCGAAATATCTCATTGTAGGAAGGGCTCGCAAAGCGGACACATCCTGCGAAAATCGGGGAATGACCACGCCCTCATATGCCAGCGTCTCCATCCTGTCGCTGTTGTGCGACTCCGGCGAGCGCTACCTGTCGAACTACCACGACGCCCAATGGGTCGATCGCACGATCGGCGACTGCACCGAAGCCCGGCTGAATTGATCGCCCGACAGGCGCCTGGCATGAATTCCCGCGCGAGGCCACTCTTCCAACCGCTACGCCGCCGCCTGCTGGGAACCGGGTTGGCGGGATTGGCGCTGTGGGCTGGTGCGGCGCCCGTGAGCAGTCTGCGCCGGCCCATGGTCTTTCCGCGCGACTACGCAACCCACCCGGACTTTCGCACCGAGTGGTGGTACATCACCGGCTATGCGACTGCCGCCGACTCGTCCGGCCCGCGTGAATTCGGTTTCCAGCTCACGTTCTTTCGCTCGCGCGTGGCGGCGACACAGGCGCTGACATCGGCCTTCGCGGCCAGGCAGTTGATCTTCGCCCATGCCGCGCTCACCGACGTGCGCAGCAAAAAAATGCTGCACGACCAGCGCATCGCCAGATCGTCAGGGCACGCCGGGTTCGACCTCGCTTCGGCGAGCGAGCAGGATACCGACATCACACTGCGCGACTGGTCCCTGGTTCACAAGGAACGCAGCTATGCGGCGCGCCTGCCCGCGCAGGGCTTTGGCCTGGACCTGCACTGCGACGAAACCCAGCCGGTGCTGTTGCAGGGCGATCACGGCTTGTCCCGCAAGGGGCCTTTGCCCGCCGAAATCAGCCATTACTACAGCCAGCCGCAACTGGCCGTGCGGGGAACGCTGCGCCTGGGGTCACAATCGCTCGACATCACCTCGGGCCGCGCGTGGCTCGACCATGAGTGGAGCAACGACCTGCTCGACCCCCAGGCGGTTGGATGGGACTGGATCGGCATGAACCTGGACGACGGCAGCGCCCTCACCGCCTTCCGCATACGCGACAGCGCTGGCGACGCGCTTTGGGACGGTGGCTCGTTCCGCTCTGCCTCGGGTGATCTGAAAACCTTCCACCGCGGCGAGGTCGTTTTCAGTGCGCTGCGCCGCTGGAAAAGCCCCGCGACTCAAACCGTGTACCCGGTACAGTGGCGCGTCAGCACACCCGCGGGAACCTATGTTGTCAGCGCGGTCATAACCAACCAGGAGCTCGACAGCCGCGCCTCCACAGGCGCGGTTTACTGGGAAGGTCTGAGTGATCTGACGGGCAATCACGGCCGACATGTCGGCCGCGGTTATCTCGAGATGACAGGGTACACCCGGCCGCTGCGGTTTTGAATTCACTCACGACCTATCGTTTCCCCTATCCCGGCATCGCAGTTCATTGCAGTACCATCGCCCGCACTTCCAAGGCAGCACAGGCACAGGCGCTGCTTTCTTTCGACCGCGTCATAGCAGGAGATTTATTTGTCAGCAGAGTTCATTCTTGAGACGCAGCGGTTGACCAAGGAATTCAAGGGGTTTGTTGCGGTCAGCGATGTTGATCTCAAGGTGCAGCGTGGCCATATCCACGCGCTGATCGGCCCGAACGGCGCGGGCAAGACCACTTTCTTCAACCTGCTGACCAAGTTTCTGCATCCCACTGCGGGCCGCATCGTCTTCAACGACATCGACATCACCGCCGAGCAGCCCGCGCAAACGGCGCGTCGTGGCATCGTGCGCTCGTTCCAGATCTCAGCGGTGTTTCCCCACATGACGGTGCTGGAGAATGTGCGTGCTGCTCTGCAGCGCAGCCTGGGCACCTCATTCCATTTCTGGAGGGCAGAGAAAACCCTTTTCCCGCTGCATGAGCGCGCGCGCCAGCTGCTGGCCGAGGTCGACCTCGAGAGCTTCGCCGACACCATGACGGTGGAGCTCCCCTATGGACGCAAGCGCGCGCTGGAACTGGCCACCACGCTGGCGCTGGAACCCGAACTCATGCTGCTGGACGAGCCGACGCAGGGCATGGGCCACGAGGACGTGGACCGGGTGACGCAGCTGATCAAGAAAGTGTCCGCGGGCCGCACCATCCTGATGGTCGAGCACAACATGAACGTGGTGTCGTCGATTGCGAACCGCATCACCGTATTGCAGCGCGGGGCCATCATCGCGGACGGCCCCTATGCCGAGGTATCGAAAAATCCCCAGGTGATCGAGGCGTACATGGGAACCACCCACGCGGCCTTGCAAGGGGCGCATGCATGAGCGCCGCGCTGTGCCGCCCCAAGCAAGCTCGTACCGCGGTGCGCAGCACGAAGGTACTCCAATGACCACCGAACTGCTGCGCATTGCGGGCCTGAACGCCTGGTACGGCGAATCGCACATCCTGCACGGGGTCGACCTCAGCGTGAGCCGGGGCGAAGTCGTAACACTGCTCGGGCGCAACGGCGCGGGGCGCACCACGACCATGCGTGCCATCGTCGGCCTGACGGGATCGCGAACCGGCTCCATCCAGGTAGCCGGCCAGGAAACCATCAAGCTGGCGCCGCACCACATCGCGCGGCTCGGCGTTGGCTACTGCCCGGAAGAGCGCGGCATCTTCGCGAGCCTCTCTGCCGAAGAAAACCTGATGTTGCCGCCCGTGGTCGCCCAAAACGGCATGAGCGTGGAAGAAATCTACGCAATGTTTCCGAATCTGAAGGAGCGCGCGGGCAGCCCGGGCACCCGTTTGTCGGGCGGTGAGCAGCAGATGCTCGCGGTGGCGCGCATCTTGCGAACCGGAGCGCAATTGCTTCTGCTCGATGAAATCTCGGAAGGCCTGGCACCGGTGATCGTGCAAAAGCTCGCCGAGATGATTTTGACGCTCAAGGCCCGGGGCTACACCATCGTGCTGGTGGAGCAGAACTTCCGCTTCGCGGCGCCGCTGGCGGACCGCTTTTATGTGATGGAGCACGGCCGCATCGTGCGCCAGTTCCGGCAATCCGAACTCGAACAGAACATGGGCATGCTGCAGGAATATCTCGGGGTCTAGCCAGCATCCAGCCCTTCCGAGCATCGTTTTTTTTCACGTCAACCAGGAGTCAACTATGAAACTTAAACCTCTCGTCGCCGCTCTCGTCATTGGGCTCGGCTGTATTGGCGCGCAAGCGAAAGACACCGGCAGCGGGCCGATCAACATCGGCATCGTCACCGACCTGTCCGGCGTCTATGCCGACATCGACGGCCCGGCGGGGGTCGAGATGGTGAAATGGGCCGTGCATGATTTCGGCGGCAAGCTGATGGGCCGCCCGATCGAAGTGCTGTCCGCGGATCACCAGAACAAGCCGGATATCGGCAGTTCCGTCGCGCGCAAATGGATGGCAGAGGACCATCTGGCGATGTTGATCGGTGGCACGAATTCGGGCGTGAACCTGGCCATGTCCAAGGTGGCTGCGCAGGAAGAAGTTCCCATGTTGGGCGTCGGCCCCGGTTCGGCGCGCCTGACCAACCAGGACTGCAATGCCTACACCGTCCATTACGGCTATGACACGGTGGCGCTGGCCAAGGTGGCGGCTAAAGCACTGATCAAGCAGGGTTACAAGAAATGGTACTTCCTGACGGCTGACTACGCCTTTGGCAAGTCGCTTCAGTCCGATGCAACCAAGGTGGTCGATGCCGCGGGCGGCACGGTGGTGGGCTCGTCGCTGGCGCCACTGGGCACGTCCGATTTTTCGTCCTTCCTGTTGCAGGCGCAGTCTTCCAAGGCGCAGATCCTGGCCATGGCGAACGCCGGCGGCGACTTCGACAACGCCATGAAGGCAGCGCAGGAGTTCGGCATCACCAAGACCATGAAGGTTGCGGGCTTGCTGGTATTCATCAACGACGTGAACGCCTTGGGCTTGAAAGCGACCGAGGGGCTGCAACTGGCCGCCCCCTGGTACTGGGATCAGAACGCGGCGTCGCGCAAGTTCGCCGATCGTTTCTTTGACAAGTACCACCGCATGCCCAGCTTCATCCAGGCCGGTGACTATTCCGCGACGATGACCTGGCTGGAAGCCGCCAAGAAGGCCGGCACCCTCGACGGTACCAAGGTGATGGCCGAGCTCAAGAAAATGAAGATCAACGACATGTTCGCCAAGGGGTATATCCGCGCGGATGGTCTGTTGATCAACGACATGCATCTGTACCAGGTCAAGACCCCGCAGGAATCCACCAAACCCTGGGACTACTACAAGCTGGTCGCCACCATTCCGGGCGACCAGGCGTACACATCCGCAGCGGACTCCACCTGCCCGTTGATGAAGAAGTAAAACGCAAGCCAACACCCGGCCACGTACGGGTCATCGATTGGATGGCCTGCGCGTGGCCGGGCTCACGCTCATCTAACGGATATTCATGGATATTTTTGGCATCCCGCTGCAAGCCTTCCTCGGCCAATTGCTGCTGGGCTTGGTCAATGGCGCGTTCTACGCCATGCTCAGTCTGGGGCTGGCAGTCATCTTCGGCATGCTGGGCATCATCAACTTCGCGCAGGGTGCGCTCTACATGGTGGGCGCCTTCGCGGGCTGGATCATGCTCACCTCGTTCGGCATCAATTACTGGTTTGCACTGGTGCTCGCGCCGCTGGTGGTCGGAATTCTTGGCGTCGTGATCGAGCGACTTTTCCTGCGGCACCTGTACAAGCTCGATCCGTTGTACGGCCTGCTGATGACCTTCGGGCTGGCGCAGATCATGGAAGGACTTTTCCGGCGCCAGTACGGCGTGTCCGGCGAGTCTTATCCAGTCCCCGATGCCCTGGCCGGCGCCACCAACCTCGGTTTCATGGTGCTGCCCAACTATCGCGCCTGGGTGGTGCTCGCGTCGCTGGTCGTTTGCCTGAGCACCTGGTTCCTCATTGAACGCACCCGGCTCGGCGCTTATCTGCGCGCGGGCACGGAAAACGCGCCGCTGGTGCAGGCGTTCGGCGTGAATGTACCGATGATGGTGATGTTGACTTTTGGCGGCGGCGCCGCGCTGGCCGGGCTGGCCGGCGTGCTGGCAGCGCCCATCATCCAGGTGACCCCGCTGATGGGCTCGAATCTGATCATCGTGTTGTTTGCCGTGGTGGTGATTGGCGGCATGGGCTCCATCCTGGGTTCCGCCGTGAGCGGTCTGCTGTTGGGCGTGGTGGAGGGCTTTACCCGGGTGTTCTATCCACAAGGTTCCAACGTCGTCATCTTCGTCGTCATGGTGATTGTGCTGCTGGTGCGGCCGGCCGGCCTGTTTGGCAAGGAGGCCTGAGTCATGACCCCGACTTCTATCACCCGCGCCAAACTGACGCGCATCGGCTACCTGGGTGCGCTCGTATTGCTCCTCGTGGCGCCGCTGCTGGGCCTGTACCCTGTGTTCCTGATGCAGTTGCTGTGCTTCGCCCTGTTTGCCTGCGCCTTCAACCTGCTGCTCGGCTTTACCGGCCTGCTCTCGTTTGGCCACGCGGCTTTTTTTGGTGGCGCCGCCTACATCTGCGGCTGGTTCGTGGTGGCCGAACATTGGCCGCCCGAGCTGGCCATTCTTGCGGGCGTTGCGGTCGCGGCACTGCTGGGCCTGTTGATGGGGCTGCTGGCCATCCGGCGCCAAGGCATCTACTTTGCCATGATCACGCTGGCGCTGGCCCAGATGGTGTATTTCGTCTGCCTGCAGGCGCCGTTCACGGGTGGCGAAGACGGTTTGCAGGGTGTGCAACGCGGCACACTGTTCGGCTTGCTGCCGCTGCGCCCGGACACAGTGATGTATTACTTCGTGGCCGTGGTGTTTGTGCTGTCATTTCTGCTTATCTCGCGAATCGTTCATTCGCCCTATGGCCAGGTGCTCAAAATGATCCGCGAGAACGAGCCACGGGCCATCTCGCTCGGCTATCAGGTGGACCGCTACAAACTGCTTGCGTTCGTGCTGTCGGCCGCGCTGTCCGGTCTGGCCGGATCGCTCAAGACGCTGGTGATGGGCTTTGCCTCGCTGGAGGGTGCGCACTGGGCTACCTCGGGCGAAGTGATCCTCATGACACTGGTCGGCGGCGTCGGCACCTTCTTCGGCCCGGTGCTGGGCTCGGGCATCGTGGTGGCACTGCAAAATCAACTGGCCGACAAGGTGGGCGCCTGGGTGACCGTGATCATCGGCGTGATCTTCGTGCTGTGCGTGCTGGCATTCCGGCGCGGCATCGTGGGCGAAGTGCTGGCCTACTTCGAGCGCCGGCGCCGCCTCGGGACAGATGCTCCGCCGGCGCAGTAGATCCGTCAGTGCGCGCCGGCCGCCACGCGGGCACCGCCAGCGCCGTGATGCGGGCGTGTCAGCCAGACCAGTGGAATGAGCAGCACGAAAATCACGGCGGAGATGTAGAACAGGTCGTTGAACGACAGCATGTACGCCTGCTGGTCCGCGAGCCGGTTGATCATTGCGAGGGCTTGCTGCGGGCTCATGCCGGCCGCCTCCAGGCCCGCGAGCGTGCCGTGGGCGGCCTGGCTCCCATTGTGCACAGTCTCGGCCAGATTGGCATGGTGCAGCGTAGCGCGGTTTTCCCACAGCGTCGTCATGATCGAGGTGCCGAAGCCGCCCGCCATGATGCGGACAAAATTGGTCAACCCCGACGCCGCGGGAATGCGCTGCTGCGGCAGCCCCGACAGGGTCACGGTCGTGAGCGGAATGAAGAAGAACGCCATCGCTACGCCCTGGATGATGGTCGGAATCATGATGGTGTCGAAGTCCGCCTGGGTGTTGAAGAGCGAGCGCATCCACATGACCAGCGCGAAGACCAGGAACGAAAAGGTCGCGAAAGGCCGCGCATCGAACCGGCCCAGGCCCTTGCCGACGAAGGGAGACAGGATCATCGCGAATATCCCCACCGGTGCGAGCACCATGCCGGCATCGGTCGCGGTGTAGCCCATGAACTCCTGCAGCCACAGCGGCAACAGCACCACGGTGCCGAAAAATACGCCGTAGGCAATGGAAATCGACACCGTTCCCGCCCAGAAATTGCGGACCTTGAACAGCGAAAGATCCACGACCGGGTGCTCCTCGGTGAGCTCCCAGATCAGGAAAAAGACAAAGCCGAGCACGGCCGTCACGGCCAACGCGATGATGGTGTTCGAATGAAACCAGTCCAGTTCCTTGCCCTTGTCGAGCATGATCTGCAGGGAGCCGACCCAGACCACCAGCGCACTGAGCCCGACGACGTCGATCGGCAGTTTGTGGGTCTGGTTCTCGCGCTTGCGGAAGATGCCCCAGATGCCGGCCGCCGCCAGAAGGCCGACCGGAATGTTGATGAAGAAGATCCAGGGCCAGGTGATGTTGTCGGTGATCCAGCCGCCCAGCAACGGCCCCACCACGGGCGCGATCAGCACCGTCATGGACCACATGGCCATCGCCAGCCCGGCCAGGGCCTTCGGATAGCTGGCGAGCAGCAGCGTCTGCGACAACGGAATCATCGGCCCCGCGACGAAGCCCTGCAACGCGCGAAAGCCGATCAAGGTCGTCATGTTGGGTGCCAGCCCGCACATCCACGAGCTCAGCACGAACAGCAGGACGCTGCCGATGAAAAGCCGCACCTGCCCGAAGCGCTGGGACAGCCAGCCCGTCAACGGGACGGAGACGGCGTTGGCGACCGCGAAACTCGTGATCACCCAGGTGCCCTGGTTCGCGCTCACGCCGAGGTCGCCCGCGATCGCGGGCAGTGAGACATTGGCGATCGATGAATCGAGCACGTTCATGAACGTGGCGGCCGAGACGACGAGCGTGCCCCACATGCGCAGCGAGCCTTCCAGCGGCGGCTGCTCGACAAAAGTTGGAGTTGTGGCCATGACGAAAGTGCCTTGAATGGAAACACGCGTGGGAAAATATGCCGCGCCGGGGCCGGTGCGGGACGCCTCCCGCACCGCTGCGACTGGGCAATCTACCCGTTCACTTCATCGCCATCGCGGTCCCCGCGCCCATGCCCGCGTCCTTGCTGTTGCCGATGTTCTCGGCAATCACGCGGCGCACATCGGCATTGGCGCCTTCGTCCAGCGCCGAATAGACTTGGGTCTGCGCGGGCGCGGTCGTGGCGGGCACATCCGCCAGGGTCTTTCCATCCTTGTGCGTGACATCCACGGTCGCTTCCATGGACAGACCCACGCGCAGCGGATGCGCCTTGAGTTGCTGCGGGTCCAGCGCAATGCGCACCGGCACGCGCTGCACGACCTTGATCCAGTTGCCGGTGGCGTTTTGCGCCGGCAGCAGCGCAAAGGCGGAACCGGTTCCAGCGCCCAGACCCATCACATGCCCCTTGTAGTCAACCTTGCTGCCATACAGATCCGCCGTCAGCGTGACCGGCTGACCAATGCGGATATTGCGCAACTGCACTTCCTTGAAGTTGGCATCCACCCAGACCTGACTGAGCGGCACGATGGACATCAGCGGGGTGCCGGCGGCCACGCGCTGGCCGAGCTGCACCGTACGCCGCGCCACGTAGCCGTCCACCGGCGCCGGCATGGTGGCACGCTGCGTGGCCAGGTAAGCCTCGCGCACCTTGGCCGCGGCTTCCTGAACCAGCGGGTGCTGCTCGATGGTGGTACCCGCGGTCATGGATTGATTGCTGGCCAGTTGCTCGCGCGCCGCCACGACGCTCGCCTGGGCAGCGGCCACGGCGCTCTGGGCAACGGCCAACTGGGTGCGCGCATGTTCGATCTCCTCCTTGGAAACCGCCCCATTGCCCGCCAGCAGCTGGCGCCGGTTCAGGTCGTCCTTGGCGCGGCTGACGTCGCTTTGGGCCTTCACCACATCGGCTTCGCGCAACTTGATCTGCGCCTGCAGCGTGCCGTTGTTGGCATACAGCGTGCGCACCTGGCGCACCATTTGCGCCAGGTTGGCTTCAGCCTGCTGCAGTGCCACCTTGGCGTCGGTCGGATCGAATTTGACCAGGGGTTGGCCGGCGCGCACGAAGTCGGTGTTGTCGGCCGTGATGGCGATCACCGTGCCGCTGATCTGGGGCGTGACCTGAATCACGTTGCCTTCCACATAGGCGTTGTCGGTGTCCTCGTAGTGGCTGGCAACCAGCCATTCATAGCCGGCCCAGCCCAGGGCGGCCAGCACGACCACGATCGCCAGCGTCGTCAGCGCCTTCTTGCGCTTCGGGTTGCCATCAACGATGGTTTCGGTGTCAGGGGTTTGAGTTGCGTCGTTCATGATGCGGTGTTTCCGGATAAATCGGGATGAATTACTTTTTTTCGTTACCCGCGAATGCCACGGCGCCCGCGGCCGTGGCGCTGCTTGCGCGGGCCTGGGCGGGCGCCTGATAGCCGCCGCCCAGCGCGCCGATCAGTGCCACCTGGGTGTCCAGCGCGCGCGCGTCCAGGTCCACCGCAAGGCGGCGCTGCTTGAGCACACTGGTTTCGGCGGTCAGTACGTTCAGGTAGTTACCCAAGCCTGCCTTGTAGCGCTCCAGGGCAATCTGGTAAGCGCTTTCCGCGGCGGCCTGCGCGGCATGCTGCTCGCCTCGCTGCACAACGATGGACTTTGATGAAGCGACATCGTCCGCCACGTCGCGCACCGCGTTGATCACCGCGGCGTTGTAACTCTCCACCGCGGCATCTTCATCGGCGGTTTTACCGCGCAGGTTGGCGCGCAAGCGGCCTCCCTCGAAGATCGGCAGCGTCAGCGCGGGGCCGACATTCCACTGCTCGCTGCCACTTTGGAACAGCTTGCCGAACCCAAGGCTGTTGAAGCCAGCAAACGCGGCCAGGTTGATGTTCGGATAAAACCGGGCCTTGGCACTGTCCACGTCGCGCAAGGAGGCTTCCACGCGCCAGCGGGCGGCGGCAATGTCGGCACGGCGGCCCAACAGGTCGGCCGGTATCGTCTGGCTCATTGCTACTTTTTTAATAACTTCAAGCGATGGCAGGGCAACGGTTTGAGCCGCATTTGGCTCTCCAACCAGCGCGCCCAGCGCATTCCGCGTCAACACGATCTGCTCGCGCAGCGCCTCGATCTGCTGACGCGCATCCGGCAGGCTGCCTTCGCTCTCGCGCAACTCCAGCTTGGTGTCGAGCCCAGCGCTGAAACGATCACGCACGATGTCCAGTGTTTCCTGGCGCTGGGCCAGCGTGCGCTGCGCCACGGTAAGCTGGTCGTTCAAGCGCGCCAACTGGAAATAACTGCGTGCCACCTGGGTGGCCAGCAGCACGCGCGCGGCTTGGGCGTCGGCCTCGGCCGCCCTGGCCGAGCCGATCGCGGCGTCCAGCGCGGCGCGATTCTTGCCGAAGAAATCGAGTTCCCAACTGGCGTTCAACTGCGCGGTGCCGATGTTGTTGACGCTGCCACCCAAGGGCGGCGGGTAGATGAAGTTGCCCGGGAACTTCTGCCGGTTCAGTTCGAGTTCACCGCCGACTTGCGGCAGCGTCGCAGCCTTGGCCATGCCGGCCATGGCTTGGGCGCGGGCCAGCCGGGCTTGGGCCAGCCCCAGGCTCGGGCTGCTGGTCAGCGCCTGTGCAATCAGCCGATCAAGCTCTGCATCGCCGAACTCGCGCCACCAATCGGCGGACACGGCGGGCGCCTGCGCGGTGTCGGCGGCCAGGCCGAGCGAGGCCGGATCGCGCATTTTCGATTGTGCCGGCGCAACTCCGGACATGTCGGCGCAAGCGCCGAGGCCCAGCGCTAGTACGAGAGCGCCCAGCTTGAGCGGGCGCAGGGATTCAGTCCTGCGGGCCTTGTTGTTTTTCATTCGATTCTCCAGTCGCCGAAAGAGCCTGGGCGTTGTCCAGGATGCGGCGCATATAACCTTTGAGCGTTTCCCATTCCTCGTGGGTGAAACCTGCCAGGCAGGCGTTCTGGATGCGGGCCAGCACCACCGGAATCTTCAGCGCCGCCTCGCGCCCTTCATCGGTCAGTTGCAGCTTGACCACGCGGCGGTCGTGCGACGAGCGCTGGCGGCTGCACAGGCCCTTGGCCTCGACCCGGTCCAGCAGCCGCGTCATGGCGCCGGCGTCCAGCCCGCATTCGCGCGCCAACCCGGCTGCGGTGTCGGCATCGCCCACAAACAGCTTGACCAACGGAACCCACTGCGCGTTCGTCAGCCCATGAGGCTCCATCTCGCGCTCGACCGCATGCGCGAAAAAGGCCACGGTCTTCTTCATCAGATGACCGACGCTGGTCTCCGTGAAGTAATTGTCCGCGTGATAGAACTCGATCACCGGTGGCACCTCTTTGGTGTCGCCCGCGCTGCTCATATCCTTTGCATTCATGTCAAAAATTATAATTGACTAAGCAATCATTGTCAAGGCTATTTCTGCAAAGGCAAGTTGTTCGCTACACTGTCCTCATGGCTACTTCCCCCACCGACGCCCGCAAGGGCTCTCCGCGCTCCCTGTCCGGCCTGCTGCCGTTTCTGCGGCCCTACCGCGGCCGGATCGCGCTGGCGCTGCTGTTCCTGGTTCTGGCGGCGACGGCCACACTGCTCTTTCCGCTGGCGCTGCGCGGCCTGATCGACGGCGGCCTTATCAAGGCAGACAAGGGAGCTCAGGTGATGGCGCTGCGCGAGCACTTCTTCGCGCTGTTCGCCGTAGCCGTGGCGCTGGGGCTGTTTTCGGCGGGACGCTTCTACATGGTCAGCTGGCTCGGCGAGCGCGTCACTGCCGACATCCGCAACGCGGTCTATGCTCATGTGCTGCGCCAGAGCCCGGAGTTTTTCGAAACCACCCAGACCGGCGAGGTGCTCTCGCGCCTGACGGGCGACACCACGCTGGTGCAAACGGTTGTGGGCTCGTCGCTGAGCATGGGGTTGCGCAACACCGTGATGGGCGTGGGCGCGTTGGCCATCCTGATCTGGACCAATCCGTATGTGATGTTCACGGTGCTCGTGATCCTGGTGCTGATCGTGCTGCCCAGCCTCTGGTTTGGCCGGCGCGTGCGCCGGCTCTCGCGCGCCAGCCAGGACCGCATCGCCGACGCCAGCGCGATCGCCGCCGAAGTGCTCAACGCGATTCCCGTGGTGCAAAGCTACACCGCCGAAGGGCGCGAGGCGGCGCGCTTTGGCGCATCCACCCAGAATGCCTTCCTGACCGCGGTGCACCGTTCGAAGGCGCGCTCGGTGCTGGTCGCCTTCATCATCATTGCCACCAGTGCTGCGCTGCTATGGGGGCTGTACCAGGGCACGCAGGCGGTGATGGCGGGGCAGATGTCGGCCGGCCATCTGGGTGAGACGGTGCTGTACGTGATCATCCTGGCGAGTGCGTTCGCAGTGCTCGGCGAGGTCTACGGCGACTTGCTGCGCGCGGCCGGCGCGACCGAGCGGTTGATGGAATTGCTGGAATCTCGCTCGCCGATTTTTTCACCCTCAAAAGCGGCGACAGTCCCCGCTACAACTATCGGTAGTGCTATTAATCTGGAAGAAATCACATTTCACTATCCCTCGCGCCCGACGCAGGCGGCCCTGACCGACTTCAACCTGAGCGTGGCGCCCGGCGAAACCGTGGCGCTGGTGGGTCCCAGCGGCGCCGGCAAGAGCACGGTGTTCCAGCTGCTGCTGCGTTACTACGACCCCGGCACGGGCACAATCCGGCTCGATGGCGTGGCCACGCGCGAGATGACGCTGCACGACCTGCGTCAGCGCATCGGCATCGTGCCGCAGGATGCCGTGATCTTCTCGACCAGCGCGCTGGAGAACATCCGCTACGGCAAGCCCGACGCCAGCGACGAGCAGGTACGGGCCGCCGCGCTGGCCGCCTTTGCGCACGAATTCATCACGGCGCTGCCCGAGGGCTACGACACCTTCCTGGGCGAGCGCGGCGTGCGCCTCTCGGGTGGCCAGCGCCAGCGCATCGCGATCGCGCGCGCCATGCTCAAGAACCCGCCGCTGCTGCTGCTGGACGAGGCCACCAGCGCGCTGGACGCCGAGAGTGAGCGCATGGTGCAGGCTGCGCTGGAGTCGGCCATGCAAGGCCGCACCACGCTGGTCATTGCGCACCGCCTGGCCACCGTGCAGCAGGCCGGCCGCATCGTGGTGATGGACCACGGCCGCATCGTGGAACAGGGCACGCACGAGACACTGGTGGCGCTGGGCGGCACCTACGCCAAGCTTGCCGCACTGCAGTTTTTGAGCTGAAACGGCGCACCCCGGCGCCGTAAGCCATTTGCGGGGCTTATCTAAAGCCCATGTATCCAGGCCGCCATCTCGTCGGCCACGCGAATAACCAGGTTCGGCTGACCCGCGAGATAATGGTTGCCCCCGGGAATATCCACATTGCGGATGCGCGAAGCGCCGGCCGCCAACCAGGTCGCGCGCGTGCTCGGGAACGTGGACTGGTCCGCCGTGTAGGTGCACAGCAGCACCGGTACGCTGGTTTTCGCGAGGTTGTCCGGGCCGTCCGCACGGCTGCGCGATGACCATTGCGACAAAAAACCGGTGAGCGAGGTCAGGCGCCCCATCTGGCTGGCCGCGTAGTTGACGGCACGCGCGCCGGCAAAGCCGTTGCCCCAGACGCTGCCGACCTGCCGGTCGTTCGGATCGAGACCGAGATCGAGGAAGCGCGGATCGGCGTGGGTGCGGTAAATAATGAAAGTCTGGTCTCTTGGGCTGCCGGGCACGCGGCGTCCTTCCCCGTCGCGAAGCTGGCACAGGCGCGTCCAGACCCAATCCTCGATACGCGCCAGGCGCGCGCGCTGCGCGGCCTGAAAGCGCGCCAGGAACTCCGTGGTGTAAGGCGGCGCGTTGGCCGTACCGTAGAGATCGAACGCCGGGTCGGTGGCCAGGGGATCCTGCTCGTCGGTGACCGAAGGGTCGATCCAGCGGCGCATGAGCGTGGAGCGGCCTTCGTGCGCGGCGCACAGCGCCAGGCCGTCCACGGGCGGCAGATCGGACGATACGAGTCCGGCCGGATCGCCGTCGATCAGCGTGTCAATCGTCAGCCGCTCGGCCTGCGCCTGGTAGAAGCTCGCCAGCGAAGCCCCGCCCGAATTACCGATCAGCACCACTTTCTCGTAGCCCTGTGCGCGCAACCACTGGACACCCGCGCCCAGGTCCTGGATCACGCGCTCCATCAGCAGCAGCGTATCGTTGCCCGCGTAGCGCGAGTTCAGACCCAGGCAGCAGATGCCGCGCTGCGCCAGCGGCAGCGTGAGGTAGTGCCCCATGAAGTTGCTCGCGGGGTGCATCACGATGGCGGCCACCTTTTTGGCACCGGCCGGTGCCGCCCAAGCGCCGTAAATGCGCGGACGCAGCAGTTGCAGGCCGGACTGGCTCTCCAGCGCGGCACCGGGCTTCACATCGATCACGGCCAATTGCAGTTCGGGCATGGGGCGTCTGTTCTCGGGCAGGGACTCGCCCCGAGTTGTACCTTATTCGGCAAACAGGTCGAGCACGGTCTGACGCAGCCAGCGGTTGGCTGGGTCGGCTTCGAAGCGCCGGCTCCAGTGCAGTGACACGGTGAAGTCGCGCAGCGGGAATCTTGGCTCAAGAATCGCAAACTCCCCGCCGGCATTGAATTCACGCGCGATATTGCGCGGCATCACCACGCCCAGATCGGTAGCCTTGACGACCGCCGGGAGCACCAGATAGTGGGTGGTCGTCATGCGCAACTGCCCCTCCAGCTTGAGCATTTTCAGAATGCGCAGCGTATCGCTGTGCGAGCGCACCGCCACCAACTCGACGCGCCGCAACTCGGCAACCGTTGGCGGCTTGCCGCGACTGGATACCGCCAGCGGATGGCCGGCGCGCACCAGCAAGGCATAGCGGTCGTCAAGCAGCCGCTCACGCCGGGTTTCGGTCACCGTGGGCAAAAACCCGACCGCGAAGTTCAGATGCCCGCTGTCGAGTTCTGGCGCCACACGCTGCGGCTCCAGCTGCACCATTTCGAGCCGCAAGCCGGGCGCAAGCTTCATGATCTGGCGCATCAGCGGCGGCATGAACACGCGCTCGCCAATATCGCTCATGTGCAGCCGCACCAGACGCCGTGAATTGGCCGGATCGAACTGCTCGTTCTCTGTCAGCGCGTGCTCTATGGCCGACAGTGCGAGCTGCACCGCCGCGGCCAGCCGCTCGGCACGCGGCGTCGGCTTGACGCCGCCCGGCGCGCGCTCGAACAACGGGTCCTTGAGCAGCAGGCGCAGGCGGGTCAGACCCTGGCTGGCGGCCGGCTGCGTGAGATCCAGCAGTTCGGCGGCGCGACTGACATTGCGCGTGCGAAAAACGGTTTCAAACAGGCGCAGCAGGTTCAGGTCAATGTCTTTGATATGCATTTATCTAATACCAAATAGTCTTGTTATTTTATTGATTTATACCGCCACTGCCCCGAAGATCGACCGATGCCTACCGGTACCAAAACACCTGTTGACGCGATCGCGTCAACTGAAAAAATAACCGTGCGCGAAGCCGTGCTGGATTTGCTGCGTGGCTTCAACGTCACCTCCATCTTCGGCAACCCGGGTTCCACCGAGCTGTCGCTGTTCCTCGATTTCCCGTCCGATTTCCGCTACGTTCTGGGCTTGCAGGAATCGGTGGTGGTGGGCATGGCGGATGGTTACGCGCAGGCCACGCACAACGCGTCCTTCGTGAATTTGCATTCGGCCGTTGGCGTTGGGCACGCCATGGGCAACATATTCACGGCGTACAGAAACCGCACGCCCATGATCATCACGGCTGGCCAGCAGTCGCGCTCCATCCTGCCGTTCGATCCATTCCTGTTTTCAAACCAGGCCACTGAACTACCCAAGCCCTACGTCAAATGGAGCTGCGAGCCGGCTCGCGCCGAGGACGTACCGCTGGCCATTGCCCGGGCCTATTACATCGCGATGCAGGAACCGCGCGGGCCGGTGCTGGTCTCGGTCCCCGCGGACGACTGGGAAAAGCCGACCGGGCGGGTGCTACCGCGCGTGGTCAGCACCGAATCGCGGCCCGAGCCGCGGGTGCTCGAGCAGATCGGCGCGGCGCTCGACGCCAGCGCCAGACCCGCCCTTGTCATTGGCGCCGCGGTGGACCGTGGCAACGCCTGGGAGGAAGTGCTTCGACTGGCCGAGCGCCACAACGCGCGGGTCTGGGTCGCGCCCATGTCGGGACGCTGCGGCTTTCCTGAAGACCACCGCCTGTTTGCCGGGTTTCTGCCGGCGATGCGCGAGAGCATCGTGCGTCTGCTCGGCGGCCACGACGTGATTTTTGCAATCGGCGCGCCCGTCTTCACCTACCACGTGGAAGGCGCGGGCCCGCACGCGCCCAGCGACGCCGCGCTGTACCAGTTGATCGACGACCCAACCATTGCCGCCTGGGCGCCCACGGGCACGTCGGTGGTTGGCAGCATCCGCCTGGGTGTGCTTGATTTGCTGGCGCGCCCGGCGCCCGCCCCGCGCGCCCTGCCACCAGTGCGGTCCGCCCCGCCGCGGGCCGAGCCAACCAAGTTGATGTCGGTGCCCTATGTATTGCAAACGCTGGCCGAGGTGCGCGATCCGGCCTCCATCGTGGTCGAAGAGGCGCCCAGTTCGCGCCCGGCCATGCACGACTATCTGCCGATCCTGCGCAGCGAAACTTTCTACACCATGTGCAGCGGCGGCCTCGGCCATGGCCTGCCCGCCGCCGTAGGCGTCGCGCTGGGCAAGCCCGGCACCCGCGTGATCGGCCTTATGGGCGACGGCTCCGCCATGTATTCGATCCAGGCCCTGTGGAGCGCCGCGCAGCTGAATTTGCCGATCACTTTCGTGATTCTGAAAAACCGCCGTTACGCCGCATTGCAGGAATTCGCCCCCACGTTCGGCTTCAAACCACACGACACGCTGGAGGGCACGGCCTTGCCGGACCTCGACTTCGTCGCGCTGGCCAAAGGCCACGGCTGCGATGCGGTGCGCGTCAGCGATGCCGCGCTGCTGCACGAAGCCCTGCGCCAGGCGCTGCGCTCGAACGGCCCGATCCTGGTCGAAGTGGATGTGAGCTGAACACTGCCGCGTGAAACGAACCCCCGGGCCACCCTGAAATTACCGTAAGGAGACTTGCCATGCACACCATTTCCCTTTTGATCAACGGCGAACAACAACAGGCCGGCAACCAGGCCGCGTTCGAGCGGCTCAACCCGTTGGACGGCAGCGTGGCGACACGCGCCCCTGCCGCGACGCCGGCCGATGCAGTGGCCGCCGTGGAGGCCGCCGCCCGGGCTTTTCCCGCGTGGGCCGCAACCGGCCCCGGCGAGCGCCGCGACCTGCTGACCAAGGCCGCGCATGCGCTGGAAGCCAAGGCCGCGGCCTTTGCGTCGGCCATGGCCGATGAAACCGGCTCCTCGGGCCTGTGGGCCGGCTTCAACGTGCATTTGGCAGCCGGGATCCTGCTGGAGGCGGCGGCGCTGACAACACAAATCAGCGGCGACGTCATCCCCTCCGATGTATCCGGCAGCCTGTCCATGGGTGTGCGCCAGGCCGCCGGCGTGGTGCTGGGAATGGCACCCTGGAACGCGCCCGTGATTCTGTCCGTGCGCGCGGTCGCCGTGCCGCTGGCTTGCGGCAACACGGTGGTGCTCAAAGGTTCGGAGCTTTGCCCCGCAACGCATGGCCTGGTCATCGAAGCACTGCAAGAAGCCGGTCTGCCGCCCGGCGTGGTCAACTTCATCACGAACGCCCCGGCCGATGCCGCGGCCGTGGTGCACGCCATGATTGCCCACCCGGCCGTGAAGCGCGTGAACTTCACCGGCTCCACCCATGTCGGCAAGATCATTGCCGCCACCTGCGCCCAGTATCTCAAGCCGGTGGTGCTGGAGCTCGGTGGCAAGGCGCCCCTGCTGGTGCTGGACGACGCGGACCTGGAGGCCGCCGTGAACGGCGCAGCCTTTGGCGCTTTCGCCAACTCGGGGCAGATCTGCATGTCCACCGAGCGCATCATCGTGGACAGCAAAATCGCGGACGATTTCGTTGCGCGCCTGGCGGCCAAGGCGACCGGCCTGCCACTGGGCGATCCGCGCAAGGGCCCAGTGGTGCTGGGCTCGGTGGTAGACATGAGCACGGTCAAACGTTGCAACGCCCTGATCGACGACGCCGTGGCCAAGGGTGCCCGGCTGGTCTGCGGCGGCAAAGCCGACAACACGCTGATGCCGGCGACCCTGCTCGATCATGTGACCCCGGCAATGAAAATTTACAGCGAGGAGTCCTTCGGGCCCGTCAAAGGCATCGTGCGGGTCAGTGGCACGGAGGAGGCCATCGCCTGTGCCAACGACAATACATACGGTCTGTCCAGCGCGGTATTTGGCCGCGATGTCGCGCGCGCCCTGCAAGTTGCGCAACGCATCGAGTCCGGCATCTGCCACATCAATGGCCCGACGGTGCACGATGAACCACAGATGCCGTTTGGCGGCGTCAAAGGCAGCGGCATCGGGCGCTTTGGCGGCAGGGCCGGCATCGATGCCTTCACCGATCTGCGCTGGATCACCGTGCAAACCACGCCGCGTCACTACCCATTTTGACCGCCGCACCCCACGCTTTCATGACGTCGCTCGTTACGCCAACAACCATCGCCGCGCGAGGGTGGCCTAGCGTTTTCCCGCTTGTTTGGCGAGGACCGCTGAGGTGAAATCGGCCAGCAAACCCGTTAGTCCTACGCAGGCAGATCAGACCGGGTTTTCTGCGGCGTTTTCCTTCGACCTCAGCATTCCAACCGCTCGCTCCCTCAATCCAAAATTCATCAGGAGACATGACATGCGCTACAACCCACTCACCAGCCTTCTCGCAAAACTCTGGGGCCATGCTGGCCACGCGGCAATCGCCGGCGCCGCCGCATTGATGCTGTTCGGCACTGCCGCGCACGCACAAGACAAGCCCGTGCAGCTCAAATTGTCTTCTTGGGTACCGCCGCAGCATCCACTGAACCCTTCGCTGATCGCATGGGCCGAAGACATCAAGAAGGAATCCGGGGGCAGCATCACCGCAACGCTGTACCCGTCTGAACAACTCGGCAAGGCCTTTGACCACTACGATATGGCGCGCGACGGCATCGCGGACTTCGCTTACGTCAACCCGGGCTATCAGCCAGGACGTTTTCCAATCATGGCCGGCGCCGGACTGCCCTTCCTGTTCTCCAACGCCAAGGGCGGCTCGGCCGCCATCGACGCCTGGTACCGCCCCTATGCGGCGAAGGAAATGAAGGACGTGCATTTCTGCTTTGCCTTCGTGCACGACCCCGGCACCTTCCACTCGCACAAGAAGATCGTGTGGCCCACCGACATCAAGGACATGAAAATCCGTCCGGCCACCAGCACGATCGGCCAGCTCGTCACATCCCTGGGTGGTACCAATGTGCAGGCCTCGGCGCCGGCCGCGCGCGATGCGCTGGCGCGCGGCGTGGCCGACGCCATTACCTTCCCGTGGGGCTCCATCGTACTGTTCGGCATCGACAAGGTGGTGAACTACCACATGGACGTGGCGCTGTACACCACGCCGTTCGTGTGGGTGATGAACAAGGATAAGTACAACGCCATGTCGCCGGCGCAAAGGAAGGTGATCGACGACCACTGCACCACCCAGTGGGCCGAGAAGGTCGCCTCCCCCTGGGCGGACTTCGAGCGTGCCGGACAGGCCAAGATCGCGGCCGAGCCGGGACACGACATCTACAAACTGACGCCGGAGCAGCTCGCTGCGTGGCACAAGGCGGTCGCTCCGGTCGAAGCCGAATGGGCCAAGACGGTGCGCAAGGACGGCTACGATCCCAAGGTGGTCATGGATTCGCTCAAGAAGGAGTTGGTGAAGTACGGAGCCGGACAATAATGACCGGGTCGATGCCCACCGCGCGTGCAGCGAATGGATAGCGGCCCACAGGGCGCCGCGCCGGCGGCCATGAAACGCGATTTCATGGACCGCATCATCGACACCATCGAGTGGCTGGCGGCGCTGTTCATCGGCATTGTCGCGCTCGATATCTTTGTGTCCGTGGTGCTGCGCAAGTTCTTCGACACATCGATCCCGGATAGTTACGACTTCGGCAAACTCCTGCTGGGCACCCTGATCTTCTGGGGCATTGCCGCCACCAGCTACCGGGGCACCCACATTACCGTCGATCTGGTGTGGAGCGGCGCGAGCGCGCGCGGCAAGCGCTACATCGATGTCTTCGCGACACTGGTGCTGCTTTTTGTCGTGGCCGTGCACACCTACGCCATTTTTGACAAGGTGCGCGCGACCTACCACGACCACGTGCAGACTTTCGACCTGAATCTCCCCGTGTGGCCGCTGTATGCACTGGCTTGGGTGGGTGATGCTTCCGCCGTCTTGCTGATCGCCATCCGCACCTGGCAATTGATCTTCCGGCCGGAGCGGCTCGCCGAACTGGAGCGTGGCCGGGAAGCCGAACGGGCATGAGCACATGACGATCCGGATTGTTTTTAGAGGCATGCGATGAGCAACGACATGGTGGCCCTCGTTGGCTTCGCGGTGCTGTTTTTGCTGATGCTGGCGCGCGTGCCGGTCGGCATGGCCATGGGCCTGGTGGGCGTGACCGGCTACAGCTATATCGTGGGCGGCGGACCGGCCATGAAACTGGTCAGCCTGACATCGATGCGCACCGTGACCGACTACACCTTCGGCGTGATTCCCATGTTCATGCTGATGGGCGCGTTCGTATCCGCCTCCGGCCTGTCGAAGGAGATATTCCGCGCGGCAGATGCCTTCATCGGCCACCTGCGCGGCGGCCTGGGAATCGCCACCATCGTCGCTTGCGGCGGTTTCGCGGCGATTTGCGGCTCATCGGTAGCGACCGCCGCCACCTTCTCCGTCGTCGCGTATCCGGAGATGCGCCGCTTTCGCTACCCGCAGTCGTTTTCGGCCGGCGTGATCGCCGCGGGAGGCACGCTAGGCGCCATGCTGCCGCCCTCCACGGTGCTGGTCGTCTACGCGATCCTGACTGAGCAGGACATCGGCAAGCTCTTCATGGCAGGCATCCTGCCCGGCCTGCTGGCCATGACGATGTACGTCATCACGGTCAATCTCATCGTCAAGTTCAAGCCGGATCTGCTGCCCGCGGGCGAACTCAGGCCCTGGGCCGAACGTGCGCAGGCGCTCAAGACCGTGTGGGCGCCGCTGGCCCTGTTCATCTTCGTCATCGGTGGCCTGTACGGCGGCTTCTTTACACCGACCGAGGCGGGCGGCGTGGGCGCAAGCGGCGCCTATCTGCTGGGGGTGCTGCGCGGCAAGCTGGATCGCAAAAAGACGCGCGACGCACTGCTGCAGGCCACGCGCACCACGGCGGCGGTGTTCACGGTGTTGATCGGCGCACTGCTGTTCGGGTACTTTCTCACGATCACGCAGGCGCCGCAGAAGCTCACCGAATTCCTCACCGGCCTGGGCATCGGCCGTTACGGCGTGCTGGCGCTGATGATGGTCACGTTCCTGATCCTCGGCAGCCTGATGGACGCGATGGCCATGATCATCCTCACGGTTCCCATCGTCTTTCCGGTTATCACCGCGATGGGGTTCGATCCGATCTGGTTCGGCATCATCATCGTGATGACGGTGGAGTTGGGCCTGATTCACCCACCCGTGGGCATGAACGTGTTCGTGATCAAGAGCGTCGTCAAGGAAGTGAGCTTCAGCACGATCTTCAAGGGCGTGCTGCCGTTCATCGTCACCGACATCCTGCGGCTCGTCATCCTGATCGCGTTCCCGGCCATCGCGCTGTGGCTGCCGCAGCACATGGGTTGAGCCTGCGCGGCGGCGCCGGCCTGGCCGCTCTGCAGTCGACCCCCTACTGGGTTTTCGCACCGGCCTTGAACCAGCGCGCAAACTCATCGCGCTCCTGATCGGTCATGCCCGTGGCGTTGTTCATGGGCATGACCCGGTTCACCACGACCTGCTGGTACATGTCCTGCGCGTGCTCCTTGATCAACGCGGGAGAGGTGAACTGAATACCTTTCATCTGTACAGTAGTTCCGTGGCACATGGAGCAGCGCTGCGCCACGATCTTTTGCACTTGTTCAAAGGAAACTTCGGCTGTAGCCTCTGCCGTAGCTGCATTTACAGCTACTGGATTAGTAGCCTTCGGCTGGATCCAGAGAATCACACCCGCGATCACCAGCACGCCCACCAGCGCATAGGGCAGCGGGTTGCCATTGCGGCCCAGCTTGAAGCCGTGGCGCATCACGAAGAACTGGCGAATCGCGGCGCCGGCAAACATCATGAGAATCAGAACGATCCAGTTGTGCGTGTCGCCGTACGCGAAACTGTAGTGATTGGACAGCATGGCGAATACAACCGGCAGCGTGAAGTAGGTGTTGTGCACGCTGCGCTGCTTGCCCCGCTTGCCGTGAATCGGATCCACCGGTTCGCCGGCCTTGATGGCCGCGACGACCTTGCGCTGGCCCGGGATGATCCAGAAAAACACGTTGGCGGACATGGAAGTCGCCAGCATGGCGCCTATCAACAGGAAGGCCGCGCGCCCCGCAAACATGTGGCAGGCCAGCCAGGACGCCACGCACACCAGCAACAACACGAGCGCGCCGACGATGGCGTCGCCGTTGTTGCGCTGGCCGAATAGGCGGCAAATGCCGTCGTACAAGAGCCAGAACACCACCAGGAACGCCAGCGCCGCGATCACGGCGAGCGCAGGCGTCAAATCCATGACCGATTTGTCAACCAGGAAGATGCCCGCGTTCCAGAGATAGGACACGGCCAACAGGGAAAACCCCGTGAGCCAGGTCGCATAGCTTTCCCAGTAGAACCAGTGCAGGTGATCCGGCAGCCTGGGCGGCGAGACGTTGAACTTGACCGGGTGATAGAAACCGCCGCCATGCAGCGCCCAGAGCTCACCCGTAACACCCTGGCGCTGAAGGTCCTCGTCGATCGGCGGCGTCAGGTTGCTGTCCAGGAAAACGAAGTAGAACGAGGAACCGACCCAGGCAATGGCGGTGATGACATGGGCCCAGCGCAGCAGCAGGTTGGCCCAGTCGAGAAGGTAGCTTTCCATGTCTCTCAACCTCGCGGCAAGGCGCCGCAAAATGATTCCAACCTGCTCACCACGGCGGGCGCTGTAAGCAGAAATTTGGTCACGCACAAGGGAACGCTGACATCCCCCGGCTCCGCTGCGACCTGTTTACAGAAAGTGTATACAATTTTACCAGGGCAAGCCAGCCCCTGGCATTCACGTTTTGTAGGTATAAACCCTAGATCATCAGTTGCAGCAGCTGCGCGGCGACCGCCACGGCAATCACCTCCGGCTCCTTGCCGGCGATGCCGGGCACACCGATCGGGCAGGTGATTTGCGCCAGTTCACCGGCGCTGTAACCGCGCGCCTCGAGGCGGTGCCGGAAAGTGGCCCATTTGGTCTTGCTGCCGATCAGTCCGATGTAGGGCAGATCGCCCCGCGCGCGCTGGCGCTGCAGGCAGGCGGCCACGATGTCCAAGTCTTCGGCATGGCTGAAACTCATGATGAGCACGCGCGAGTTCGGCGCCAGGTCCCGCACCGCCGACTGCACCGGATCGGAGTATTCGCAGGTGATGTCTGCCGGAACCTCGTCCGGAAAGATGCCGTCCCGGCTGTCGATCCAGGTGAGCGCGAACGGCAGGGTGGCGATGACGCGAGCCAGCGCGGCGCCCACGTGTCCGCCGCCAAACAGCGCCACCGGTGTCAGCTGCGGCGTCAGGCGCTTACGCAGTGCCGGCACGTCGGCCATCGATACCGGCTCCAACTGCAAATGCACCACGCCGCCGCAGCATTGGCCCAGGCTGGGCCCCAACGCGAAACGCAATAGCTCGTCACCCGCCGCGCCGCCGAGCCGCGCGCGCGCGGCATCCAGCGCCTGAAACTCCAGGTGGCCGCCGCCAATGGTGCCGATCACATCGTGCGCGAACACCCCCATCCAGGCCCCGCGCTCGCGCGGGGCGGAACCCTTGGTGGACGCCACGCTGACCAGCACGGCGCGCTCGCTGGCGAGCCGGGTCAGGAATAGTTCTGCTGAAGTCACAAATCGATACCTCTTGGCACAAGCCTGCGGCATGCGCACGGGCCGAATTCGGGCACAGTATGCTCCACGCTCTTCAAGGCTCCGGCCATCAACTCGCGCCCATCGCCGACATGCATCACCTGCCCGCTGCCTGGTCTGACACGACGCCCCAAACACCCACAATGAACCGGCGCCTGCTGCTGGCCGGCGCCGGCGCCGCCGCGGCCTTCATCGCCGGCTGCAAAAGCGCACCGGAACGGGCGCCTAAACAGGCCCCCTCGGCTGCGCCCGGCGCGCCGCGCACGCCACCCCCGTCCAGAGCGACCACCGCACGCGCCTACCGGCTGGATGCGGCACGTCACCTGTACGCACTGAACGCCAACAGAATCTACCAAGGCAAGATGCCGCCCCTGTTGTATGCCATCGGCGTGTTGCAGGTCGACATCGGTGGCCGCGGCCAAGTGCTGGGGATGCGCTGGATGCGCGCGCCCACCCAGGCGCCCGAGGTCGTGACCGAAATCGAGCGCACGGTGCGGCGGGCAGCGCCGTTTCCCGTTCCGCTGCGGCTTGGCAAGGTCACCTACACCGATGTCTGGTTGTGGGACAAAAGCGGCCGGTTCCAACTGGACACCCTGACCGAAGGGCAACTGAGCGAGGAACCCGAATAGCCGTTGGCCGCCGTGCCTCACGAGCCGCGATAGGTCGAATAGCTCCAGGGGCTGACCAGCAGCGGCACGTGATAGTGCTGATCGGTCTGGGCCACCCCGAAGTCGAGGCTGACCTTGTCCAGAAAATTGGGCTCGGGCAACTTCACGCCGCGCGCCTTGAAGTACCCCGCGACATCGAACACCAGGCGGTAGGTGCCCTGGCGCAGGCTGCCATCGTCGAACAGCGGACCGTCCGTGCGCCCATCGTTGTTAAGAAGCATGCTGCGCAGCAGGGTGGCCGTGCCGCTGCCGGTGCTGTAGAACTCCACCGCCATGCCCGCTGCGGGGCAGCCGTGCATCGTATCCAGTACATGTGTGCTCAGGCCCATGTGTATTCCGATCAATCAGGGTTGAATGGGAGATCGCCAAAATTGGTCGACAGAAGTGTATACACTTTTCCAAAATATCGCTATCATGACCTTCATGCAATCATCGACTACCAGTTCCATTGTGGAAGCTCTGACGCGTGCCATCGTGGAGCATCGGCTGCAGCCGGGCGCCAAACTCGCCGAGCAGAAGCTGGCGGACCACTTCGGCGTGTCCCGCACCCTGGTGCGCCAGGCGTTGTTCCAGCTCGCCCAAAACCGGCTGGTGCGAATGGAACCGGCGCGCGGCGCATTCGTCGCCGCGCCGCCGGTCACGGAGGCGAAGCAGGTGTTCGCGGTGCGCCGCATGCTCGAAGCCGAGATGACCCGCGCCCTGGTGCACACCATGACGCCGGCCAAGATCAAGACATTGAAAGACCATGTCGCCCAGGAAAAGCAGGCCGTCACGCGGGAAGACGTCGCGGGACGCACCGAACTGCTCGGAGATTTTCATGTGCGCATGGCCGAGCTCACCGGCAACCAGGTGCTGGCGCAAATCCTGGGCAAGCTGATCGCGCGCTGCGCACTGATCACCCTCATGTACCAGAGCGCGAGCGCCGCCCAGCATTCCAATGAAGAACATGTGGAAATCATCAAGGCGCTGGCGGCGCGCGACGAAGAAGGCGCCGTGCGCCTGATGACCGAACACCTGCGGCATGTGGAAGAGAACCTGACCTTCGACCGCAAGGTACCCACCAACGACATTTCCATGGCCCTGTCCTGACCTGCCAATTCATCATGAACACCTACGACTGCACCCTTCCCTACCCCCGCGACCTGACCGGCTACGGCCGCAATCCGCCGCATGCCCGCTGGCCCGGCGGCGCGCGCGTGGCCGTGCAATTCGTCCTGAACTACGAAGAAGGGAGCGAGAACTGCGTGCTCGACGGCGACGCCGGCTCCGAACAGTTCCTGTCGGAAATGTTCAATCCGGCCAGCTACCCGGAACGGCACATGAGCATGGAGGGCATCTACGAGTATGGCTCGCGCGCGGGTGTCTGGCGCATCCTGCGCGAGTTCGAGAAGCGCGGCCTGCCGCTGACCGTGTTCGGCGTTGGCAAGGCGCTG
The DNA here is from genome assembly GCA_035572155.1 of Rhodoferax sp. GTDB lineage: Bacteria > Pseudomonadota > Gammaproteobacteria > Burkholderiales > Burkholderiaceae_C > Rhodoferax_A. The sequence goes on along the minus strand of DATNBD010000007.1, from coordinate 20,229 downwards.
CAGCGCTACCCCGAGGTCGCGACAGCGGTCAAGGCACTGGGGCACGAAATCGCCTGCCATGGCTGGCGCTGGATTCACTACCAGAGCGTCGACGAGGCGACCGAGCGCGAGCACATGCGCCAGGCCATGCAGGCCATCGAGCAACTGACCGGCGAACGCCCGCTCGGCTGGTACACGGGACGCGACAGTCCGCGCACGCGGCGGCTCGTCGTCGACTACGGCGGCTTCGAATACGACAGCGACTATTACGGCGACGACCTGCCGTTCTGGATGAAGGTGAAAAGGAGCGACGGCACCGTGGTGCCGCAGCTGATCGTGCCCTACACGCTGGACTGCAACGACATGCGCTTCGCGCTACCGCAGGGCTACTCGCACGCCGACCCGTTCTTCCAGTACATGCGCGACAGCTTCGACGCGCTCTACGCCGAGGGCGACCCCGCCGGCCTGGACCGCCCCAAGATGATGAGCATCGGCATGCATTGCCGCCTGCTCGGCCATCCGGGGCGCATCGTGGCGCTGCAGCGCTTTCTCGACCACATCGCGAGGCACGACCGCGTCTGGGTCTGCCGGCGCATCGACATCGCTCGCCACTGGAAGCAGACCCACCCCTATCAAGGTTGAACCCATGACCCTCACGCTGCGACAACTCAATGCGGCGCCTCCAGGCGAGGCCGCAAAAATGCTCGACGGGCTGTACGAGCATTCGCCCTGGATCGCCGAGCGCGCGCTAGCAGCGCGACCTTTTCGCTCGCTTGCTTCGCTCAAGCACGCGATGACCCGGGTACTCGAGCAGGCCGGCCGCGACGCGAAGCTCGCGCTGATCCGTGCCCACCCGGAGCTCGCCGGCAAGGCCATGGTCGCGAAGACGCTGACCGCCGAATCGACGAACGAACAGAGCAAGGCGGGCCTCGCCGAATGCACGCCGGAGGAATTCGCGAAGATTCAGCAACTCAACGCCGCGTACAACGTAAAGTTCGGCTTTCCGTTCGTGCTGGCGGTGCGGGGCCCGCGCGGGACCGGCCTCACCAAGGCCCAAATCATTTCTGCGTTCGAGCGCCGGCTGGAAAACCATCCGGATTTCGAGCTCGCCGAGTGCATCCGCAACATCCACCGGATCGCCGAAATCCGCCTGGAAGACAAGTTCGGCGCGCCGCCGGAACTGGGCAACCAGGTCTGGGACTGGGCCGAGCGGCTGTCGACGAACAGCGACCCGGGGTACGCCGAGCGCGGCGAACTCACGGTGACCTATCTGACCGACGCGCACCGCGCCTGTGCGCAGCGCATCTCGCACTGGATGCGCGAGGAATGCGGCTTCGACGAGGTGGCGATCGACGCGGTCGGCAACGTGGTCGGCATCTACCACGGCAGTGACCCTAATGCGAAGCGCCTGCTGACCGGCAGCCATTACGACACGGTGCGCAACGGCGGCAAATACGACGGGCGCCTGGGCATTTTTGTTCCGATGGCTTGCGTGCGCGAACTCAGCCGCGCAAAGCGCCGCTTGCCCTTCGGCTTCGAGGTGGTCGGCTTCGCCGAGGAGGAAGGCCAGCGCTACAAGGCCGTGTTTCTGGGCTCGGGCGCACTCACTGGTCAATTCGACATGAGCTGGCTCGACCAGAAGGACGCGGATGGCATCACGATGCGCGCGGCCATCGAGCACGCAGGACTGTGCATCGACGACATCCCGAAGCTCAAGCGCGATGCCTCCGGGTACCTCGGTTTTGTCGAGGTGCATATCGAGCAGGGGCCGGTGCTGAACGAAATCGACCTGCCGCTGGGTATCGTGACGTCCATCAACGGCAGTGTGCGCTACGTTTGTGAAATCATCGGAATGGCCAGCCACGCCGGCACCACGCCGATGGACCGCCGCCGCGATGCGGCCGCGGCGGCGGCGGAACTGGTGTTGTACGTCGAAAAGCGCGGCGGCGCTGTGCCGCACCTGGTCGCCACCGTGGGCATGCTCGAAGTGCCCAACGGTTCGATGAACGTGGTGCCCGGGCGTTGCAAGTTCAGCCTCGACATCCGTGCGACCACGAATGAAATACGCGATGCCTGCGTCAGCGACGTGTGCGCCGAACTCCAGCGCATCTGCGAGCGGCGCGGCCTGCATTACAAACTAGAGGAAACCGTGCGCGCCGCCGCCGCGCCGAGTGCGCCGGCCTGGCAGCAGCGTTGGGAGCGCGCCGTCGATGCCCTGGGCGTGCCGGTGCACCGCATGCCCAGCGGCGCCGGCCACGACGCGATGAAGCTGCACGAAGTAATGCCGCAGGCCATGCTGTTCGTGCGCGGCGAAAACGCCGGCATCAGCCACAACCCCCTGGAGAGCACGACCAGCGCCGACATGCAGCTCGCGGTCGAGGCGTTCCAGCTTCTTCTTGACAACCTTGCCGCAGAAAAAACATGACCGACTACAAGCAACTGGATGCCTGGATCGACAGCCATTTCGACGAGCAGGTGCGCTTCCTGCAGGAGTTGGTGCGCGTGCCCACCGACACGCCGCCGGGCAACAACGCGCCGCATGCCGAGCGTACGGCTGATCTGCTCAAGGGCTTTGGCTTCGAGGCCGAGAAGTTCCCGGTGCCGGCGCAGGAGGTGCACGACTACGGTCTGGAGTCGATCACCAACCTGATCGTGCGTCGCTCCTACGGCGACGGCGGCCGCACGGTCGCGCTGAACGCGCATGGCGACGTGGTGCCGCCCGGCGAGGGCTGGACCCACGACCCCTATGGCGGCGAGGTGGAGGGCGGCAAGCTGTACGGCCGCGCGGCGGCGGTCAGCAAGTGCGACTTCTCGACCTTCACCTTTGCGGTGCGCGCGCTCGAGACCGTAGCCAAGCCGAACAAGGGCAGCATCGAGCTGCATTTCACCTACGACGAGGAGTTCGGCGGCATTCTGGGCCCGGGCTGGCTCTTGAAGCACAAGCACACCCGGCCCGACCTGATGATCGCCGCGGGCTTCAGCTACGAGGTGGTGACCGCGCACAACGGCTGCCTGCAGATGGAAGTCACCGTGCACGGCAAGATGGCACATGCCGCGGTGCCCGCCACCGGCGTCGATGCACTGCAGGGTGCGGTGCACATCCTCAATGCGCTGTATCAGCAGAACACGCTGTACAGGGGCGTGAAGTCGAACGTGGTCGGCATCGATCATCCCTACCTGAACGTGGGCTGGATCGAAGGCGGCACCAACACCAACGTGATCCCCGGCAAGGTGGTGTTCAAGCTGGACCGGCGCATGATCCCCGAGGAGAACCCGGCCGAGGTCGAGGCGTCGATCCGCGACGTGATCACCCAGGCCGCGGCAGAGTTCAAGACCCCGGGCGGCGGCATCACGGTCGACATCCGGCGCATTCTGCTGGCCAACTCGATGAAGCCGCTGCCCGGCAACAAGCCGCTGGTCGAGGCGATCCAGAAGCACGGCGCCGAGGTGTTCGGCGAGGCCATTCCGGCGATGGGAACGCCGCTCTACACCGATGTGCGCCTGTATGGCGAGGCCGGCATTCCGGGCGTGATCTACGGCGCCGGCCCGCGTACCGTGCTGGAATCGCACGCGAAACGCGCGGACGAGCGGATCGACCTGCAGGACCTGCGCCGCGCGACGAAGGTGATCGCGCGCTCGCTGCGCGACCTGCTCGTGTGACGGGCGCGCAACCCGGGTGCTCAGGCGCCTGGGTGTACGCCGCCCGAGCCTCAAGACTCCACCCGGCCGGGTCCTGGCGCAGAAGGTGGAAGCGGCCAAGCTGGCGGCGGTGATCGCCGACATTCCGCAGTTCGTGCTCGGCGGCGCCGGCCTGATTCCGCTCGTGGCCCTGAACTGGCCACAGCAGATGTCGCCCCTGCTGCCCCGATCCTGCACAGCGGCATCCTGTTGACCTCGATCACCGCGGTGCTGCTGAACCTGTTCTTCAATGGCAGCAAGGGACATGGCCCCGCCACCGCCGGGGCACATTGAGCGCCCATTCAATTACTACATAATAAGTAGCAAACAATATAGATTGAATATGGGCTTGGCCATCCATTTCTTCTGAATTCAGAGCTTCGGACCATGCACCGGCAGCAGCGCCCCTCTCGCGGGGCGCTTTTTATTTCAAGTCGCTTCAAGTACCAACAGGGTGTGAAGGACGATCGGCTTTGCAGTAGTCTTGCTTATCCACCGACCACTGGAGACCGTCATGAGCGATTCACTCTCAGAAGCCGAAAAGGCCCTGCGTGACGCGGCACGCGAATACCACCGCAGCCCGGCGCGCGGCAAGATTTCCATCACGCCGACCAAGCCGCTGTCGAACCAGCGCGACCTGTCGCTGGCCTATTCGCCCGGCGTGGCCTACCCCTGCCTGGACATCGAGGCCGACCCCGCGCTGGCGGCCGAATACACCTCGCGCGCCAACCTGGTGGGTGTGATCACCAACGGCACGGCCGTGCTCGGGCTGGGGAATATCGGCCCGCTCGCCGCCAAGCCGGTCATGGAGGGCAAGGCCTGCCTGTTCAAGAAGTTTGCCGGCATCGATGTGTTCGACATCGAACTGGCGGAGCGCGACCCGGACAAGCTGGTCGACGTCATCGCAGCGCTGGAGCCGACGCTGGGCGGCATCAACCTGGAAGACATCAAGGCGCCCGAGTGCTTCTACATCGAGAAAAAGCTGCGCGAGCGCATGAAGATCCCGGTGTTCCACGACGACCAGCACGGCACCGCGATCATCTCGGCGGCAGCCATGCTGAACGGGCTGGAACTGGTGGGCAAGAAGATCGAGGACGTCAAGATCGCGGTGTCGGGCGCGGGCGCCGCCGCGCTGGCTTGCCTGGACGTGATGGTCGGATTGGGCGCGCAGGCCAGGAACATTTATGCGTGCGACTCCAAGGGCCTGATCTACCAGGGCCGCGCGGGCGGCTTCGACGAGTCGAAGGCGCGCTACGCGCAAAAAGACACCGGCGCGCGTACGCTGGCCGATGTGTTCCACGGAACCGACGTGTTCCTCGGCTGCTCGGCGGCAGGCGTGGTGACGCAGGACATGATGAAGACAATGGCCGATCGGCCCATCATCCTCGCGCTGGCGAATCCCGAGCCCGAGATCCGGCCCGAACTGGCCAAGGCCGTGCGCCCCGACTGCATCATTGCCACGGGCCGCTCGGACTACCCGAACCAGGTCAACAACGTCCTGTGCTTCCCCTATATCTTTCGCGGCGCGCTCGATTGCGGCGCCACCGTCATCAACGAAGCCATGAAGCTGGCCTGCGTGCGCCAGATCGCGGACCTGACCAAGGCCGACATCAGCGAGGAGGTCGCGCACGCGTACCTGGGCCAGGAGCTGGTGTTCGGCCCCGACTACATCATTCCGAAGCCGTTCGATTCGCGCCTGATCCTGCGCATCGCGCCCGCGGTGGCGCAGGCCGCGCAGGAGTCCGGCGTGGCAACCCGGCCGATCGCCGACATGCGCGCCTACCGCCAGCAGCTGACGCGCCATGTCTATTCCACCGGCCTGGTGATGCAGCCGGTGTTCAACGCCGCGCGCGCCGTGCCGGCCGGGAAAAAACGCGTGGCCTATGCCGAAGGCGAAGACGAACGCGTGCTGCGCGCCGTGCAACTGGTGCTCGACGAGGAACTTGCGCGCCCGATCGTGATCGGCCGCCCCGCCGTGATTGAAACCCGCATCGCCAAGGCCGGCCTGCGCTTCAAACTCGGGCGCGACGTGGAGTGCGTGAACCCGGAAGACGATCCACGCTTTCGCCAGTACTGGGAAACCTACCACGGCATCATGGGCCGGCGCGGCGTGACGCCGGAGGCCGCCAAGGCGGCGGTGCGCCGTTCCACCACCACCATCGGCTCGCTGATGGTCAAACTGGGCGATGCCGACGCGATGCTGTGCGGCCTGCTCGGTCGTTTCGACACGCACCTGGATCACATCCGCGACATCATCGGACTCAAGCCGGGTGCCTCCAACTTCGCCACCGTGAACGCGCTGATGCTGGACACGCACACCCTGTTCATCGCCGACGCCTACGTGAATGAAGACCCGAGCGCGGAGCAGCTGGCCGGCATTGCACAGATGGCGGTGGCCGAGATGCAGCGTTTCGGCATCCCTCCCAAGGTGGCGTTTCTGTCGCACTCCAACTATGGCACCTCGAACCGCGCGTCAGCCCGCAAGATGCGGCTGGCGCAGGAACTGTTCGCGAAGCTCGAACCCGAGATCGAGTCCGACGGCGAACTACAGGGCGATGCCGCGCTATCGCAGGAAGTGCGGCGCACGGCGCTGATGGACACGCGCCTGAGCGGCGAGGCGAATTTGCTGATCTGCCCGAATCTGGATGCAGCGAACATCCTGTTCAACGTGCTCAAGATGACGGGCGGCCACGGCGTGACCGTCGGGCCAGTGTTGCTGGGCGCCGCCGCAACCGTGCATGTGCTCACGCCGTCATCGACCGTGCGGCGCGTGGTAAACATGACGGCGCTGGCAGTGGCCACGGCGGCAGCGGATCGTTAGACGGCAAGCACGAGAGATTTTTATCCCGATTGTTGGAAATAACCGACACCATGGTCTTTTTCACGGTGCTACCTTCACGCCGTGATGAAAAAGACCTCGAACATTTCGCCTCCCGATGCAACGCACGCCGCCCCCGCGCGGGTTCGCGCGGCCCTGCGTGAATCCTGAAATCTCGCCACACCATTCCTCATTCCGAGAACGACATGACCACCTTGCAAGACTGTCGGCAGCGCGACGCGCAAGACCCGCTGCGCCCGCTGCGCGACCAATTCTCCATTCCCCCCGGCGTGATCTACCTCGACGGCAACTCGCTGGGCGTGCTGCCCAAGACGGCCGCAGCGCGCGTCGCCGAGGTCGTGACGCGGGAATGGGGCACTGGCCTGATCCGCTCCTGGAACAGCGCCGGCTGGTTCGAGATGCCGCAGCGCCTGGGCGACAAGATCGCGCGGCTGATCGGCGCCGCGCCGGGCGAGGTGGTGGCGACCGACAGCACCTCGATCAACCTGTACAAGGTACTGAGCGCCGCGTTGCACATTGCCGCGCAGGACGCGCCGCAGCGCAACGTGGTCGTGAGCGAGCGCAGCAACTTTCCGACCGACCTCTACATCGCCCAGGCGCTGTGCGCCGAGCGCGGCTTGCGCCTGCAACTGGTCGAACCGGAAGAGATACTGGCGGCCCTCACGCCCGAGGTCGCGGTGCTGATGCTGACCCATGTCAATTACCGCACGGGCGCCATGCACGACATGGCGGCGCTCACGGCGGCGGCGCATGCGGCGGGCGCCCTCACGGTCTGGGACCTGGCGCACAGTGCGGGCGCCGTGCCGGTGGACCTGAACGCGGCGCAGGCCGACTTCAGCATCGGCTGCGGCTACAAATACCTCAATGGCGGACCGGGCGCGCCGGCCTTCGTCTGGGTCAACCCCAAACATGCCGACCGCTTCTGGCAGCCGCTGGCGGGCTGGTGGGGTCATGCCGCGCCGTTCGAGTTCACGCCCGACTACCGGCCAGCAAAGGGCATCGCGCGCTACCTGTGCGGCACCCAGCCCATGCTGAGCCTGGCGGCGCTGGAGTGCGGGCTCGACACCGTGCTGGCGGCCGAGCCGCTGGGCGGCATGGCGGCCCTGCGCGCCAAATCGCTGGCCCTGACCGACCTGTTCATCGAACTGACCGAGCAGCGCTGCACCGGCTATGGCCTGGGCCTGGCCACACCGCGCGCGCACGCGCAGCGCGGCTCGCAGGTCTGCCTCACGCGCACCAATCCGCAGGAGCCCGGCGGCGACTCGGGCGCCTATGCGATCGTGCAGGCGCTGATCGCGCGCAGCGTGATCGGGGACTTCCGCGCAGGCGACGGCGGCCAGTATCTGGACATCCTGCGCTTTGGCCTGACGCCCTTGTACCTGGGCTTCGAAGACGTCTGGAATGCGGTCGAACATCTGAGACAGGTATTGGAAACCGGCGAATGGCAGCGGCCCGAATTCAACCAGAAACTGGCGGTGACATGATGAGCAACGAACAAATCGTGATCGAGGAAAAGGCCCGGCTGGACTTCAGCCAAACCATGAGCTACAGCGACTATCTGCACCTGGACCAGGTCCTGAATGCGCAACAGCCGCTGTCGCCGGCGCATGACGAGATGCTGTTCATCATCCAGCACCAAACCAGCGAACTGTGGATGAAACTGATGCTGCACGAACTGCACGCGGCCACGGCCTGCATCGTGGCGGGCGACCTGCCCAGCGCCTTCAAGATGCTGGCACGCGTCTCGCGCATCATGGAGCAGTTGGTGCAGGCCTGGACCGTACTGGCCACCATGACGCCCCCCGAATACACCGCGATGCGGCCGTACCTGGGCAGCTCCAGCGGGTTCCAGAGCTGGCAATACCGCTGCATCGAATTCGCGCTCGGCAACAAGAACGGCGCCATGCTGAAGCCCCATGCGCACCGCCCCGAGCTGCTGGAAAAGGTCGAGGCGGCATACCGTGCGCCTTCCCTGTACGACGAGGCGTTGCGCCTGCTGGCCCGCCAGGGCCTACCGGTGCCGACTGACCACCTGGAGCGCGACTGGAGCCTGCCTTACGCCGCCAGCGAAGCCGTGGAGGCCGCCTGGCTTCGCGTGTACCGCGACCCGCACAAGTATTGGGACCTGTACCAGCTGGGCGAAAAGCTGACCGACCTGGAAGACGCCTTTCGCGTCTGGCGCTTCCGCCACGTCACGACGGTGGAGCGCATCATCGGCTTCAAGCGCGGCACCGGCGGCACCGGCGGCGTGAGCTACCTGCGCAAGATGCTCGATGTGGTGCTGTTCCCAGAAATCTGGAAGCTGCGCACGGATTTATAAGAAAAATGACCTTAGCCCTTGCCTGTTATTGAAAGTAAGCTACATAACATATAGCACTTCAATCATGAGCTAAGTGCCGCGATAGAGCCACGGCAGGTCCAGCAGCCGCTCGCCCAGCGATCGCAACGCGATGTCGCGCCCCCAGCGCACGAGTCCATCGGCGTGAAAAATCTGCCCATTGCGGATCGCGCATGCCTGCACCTGTGCATTGCGCCGCCAGCGGCTTTGTGCGTAGCGGCCCAGCATGGTGGGTATTTCCAGCCCGGCCTGCAGCGCCTGCCCGAGGACGCGGCCCAGTTCCGCCGCGTCCTCGATCGCCATGCCCGCGCCCTGCGCCAGATACGGGCGCATCGGGTGCGCCGCGTCGCCCAGCAGCGCCACGCGCCCCTGCGCCTGCTGCTGCGCACCTTGCATGGGCGGCCGGTCGCACAGCACCCACAGGCGCCAGGCCTCGATCGCATGGACCAGGTCCTGCAGCGGCGCGCAGGTGCCGGCCAGCGCGGCGCGCAGTGCCTGGGCGTTGGTGGCGTGATCCCAGTTTTCGAGATCCGCGCCGTTGGCCGCATCCAGGCGCCCCTGCACGATGCCGACCACGTTGAGCCATTCGCCCCCGCGCACCGGGTACTGCACCAGATGCAGACGCGGCCCCAGCCAGGCGGTGACCTGCTGGCTGCGCAGCCGCTCGGGCAGGCGCGACTGCGGCAGCAGCGCGCGATACGCCAGATGGCCGGTGACCCGTGGCGGCCCGTCGCCGAGCAGCCATTCACGCACCGGGCTCCACAGGCCGTCCGCGCCGATCAGCGCATCCCCTTCGATTTGCGGGCTCCAGATGTCACCCTGCCGCGCGGACGGCTGCAGCCCTTGCACCGTCACGGCTTCGGTGGTCTGGGTGAAACGCGCGAGGCGATAGTTGAGCTTGAGCTTGACATCCGCGCGCTGCTGCAGCTGCGCGAGCAGCAAGCGGTGCAGGTCGGCGCGGTGCACCGTGGCATAGGGAGCGCCATAGCGCTGCAGCGTCGTGGCGCCGAGCGGCAGCACGCCGAGCTCCTGGCCGGAGACGGCATTGCGCACCTGCAAACGCTCGGGAAAAACAGCGATGTGGGCCAGCGCAGCGGCCAGATCCCAGGCGTGCAGCACGCGCGTCACATTCGGCCCGAGCTGGATCCCCGCGCCGATCTCGCTGAACACGGGCGCGCGCTCGAACAAACGCACCTCCCAGCCCGCGCGCGTACAGGCCAGCGCCGCCGCGAGCCCGCCAATACCACCGCCTGAAATCAATGCCTGCCGAATCATGCAGGCCGATTCTATTGGGACTCAGGCCAGCAACTGCCTCAGCACAAACGGCAGGATGCCGCCGTTGCGGTAGTAATCCACCTCGATCGGTGTGTCGATGCGCAAGGTCACCGTGACTTCGGTCTTGCTGCCGTCGCCGCGCGTGATCACCAGCTTGGCGTCACTCTGCGGTTTGAGATCGGGATGGGGAATCACGGCGATCTCCTCGCTGCCCGTGAGCCCGAGCGACTGCCACGAGTCCGCGCCCTTGAACTGCAGCGGCAACACGCCCATACCCACCAGATTGCTGCGGTGGATGCGCTCGAAGCTCCTGGCCACCACCGCCTTGATGCCGAGCAGCTGCGTGCCCTTGGCGGCCCAGTCGCGGCTCGAGCCGTTGCCGTATTCCTCGCCCGCAAACACCACGGTCGGCACGCCGGCCGCCATGTACTTCATGGCCGCGTCGTAGATGAACATCTTGGCGCCGTCGGGCTGGAACAGCGTCACGCCGCCCTCCTCGCGCGAGCCGTCGGCGCCGGGCGGGATCATCAGGTTCTTGATGCGCACATTGGCAAAGGTGCCACGCATCATCACGTCGTGGTTGCCGCGGCGCGAGCCGTAACTGTTGAAGTCGGCCCTGGCCACACCGTTTTTGAGCAGCCACTGGCCGGCGGGGGACTTTTCCGCAATCGCGCCAGCTGGCGAGATATGGTCGGTCGTGATGGAGTCTCCGAACAGCGCCATGATTCTGGCGCCCTTCACCTCGATGGCCCCGACGGCGTCTGACTTCGACGCCCCTTCTGCAAGCGCAAACCCGTCGAAGAATGGCGGCTCGGCAATATACGTGCTGGGCGGCCAGGCGTAGGCGTCGCCCGTCACGCCCTCGATCTCCTCCCACAGCGCGCCGGGCTGGCTCGCGATGCGCGCGTAGTTCTCGCGGAACGCCTTGCCGTTCATCGCGAACTTCATGAGCTTGTAGATCTCGTCGCTGGTCGGCCAGATGTCGCCCAGGTACACGTCCTTGCCGCCTGTGCCCTGGCCCACCGGCTCGGTCATCAGGTCGCGCCGCACGGTGCCGGCAATCGCAAAGGCCACCACCAGCGGCGGGCTCGCCAGGAAGTTGGCCTTGATGTTCGGGTGGATGCGCGCCTCGAAGTTGCGGTTGCCCGAGAGCACGGCCGCGCACACCAGGTTGTTCTGGTTGATCGCATCGTTCAGCTGCGGCGTCAGGTCGCCCGAATTGCCGATGCAGGTGGTGCAGCCGTAGCCGACCAGCCCGAAGCCCAGTTGCTCCAGGTACGGCATCAGGCCCGTCTGGGTCAGGTACTCGGTGACGATGCGCGAGCCCGGCGCCAGCGAGGTCTTGATGTGCGGCTGCACGCGCAGGCCCGCCTGCACCGCCTTCTTGGCCAACAGGCCCGCCGCCAGCATCACGCTGGGGTTGGAGGTGTTGGTGCAGCTCGTGATCGCGGCAATCAGCACGTCGCCATTGCCCAGCGTGATGTCGCGTTCCATTGGTTCGGGTGCACCGGCGTGTGCCTTGCTCGATTCGAGCGTGGGCCGGTTCAGCACCATTTCCGCCACGTCGCGCGAGGCCCCCAGCGGCAACGGCGGTGCCGGTGGGGCACCGTTGGTGCGCGGAACGGTGGTGTGCACCGGATGGCGCACATCCAGGCGGTCAGCGCGCTGGTTGAAGCCATTCTCGGCATTGGGCTTGGAAAACAGCGTGGCGAACTGGCTCTTCATCTTCGCCAGATCGATGCGGTCCTGCGGGCGCCTCGGGCCGGCCAGGCTGGGCGTCACATCGCCCAGATCGAGCCGGATCACCTGCGAGTAATCGATCTCGCCCGATTTGGGCACGCCAAACAGCCCCTGCGCCTTGAAGTAGGTCTCGAACGCCTCAATCTCGTCCTTGCTGCGCCCGGTGCCGGCAAAGTATTCAAGCGTTTTCTCGTCCACCGGAAAGAAGTTGACGGTAGCGCCGCACTCGGGCGACATATTGCCCAGCGTGGCCCGGTCCGGCACCGCCAGCGTGCGCGTGCCTTCGCCAAAAAACTCGACAAACTTGCCCACCACCTTGTGCTGGCGCAGCACCTGGGTCACGGTGAGCACCAGGTCGGTTGCCGTGACCCCCTCGCGTAGCCGCCCGGTCAGCTCCATGCCGACCACGTCGGGCGTCAACAGGTACACCGGCTGGCCCAACATGGCGGCTTCGGCCTCGATGCCGCCCACGCCCCAGCCCACGACGCCAATGCCGTTGATCATGGTGGTATGACTGTCGGTGCCGACCAGCGTGTCGGGGTAGTAAACATCGTTCTTCGTCTTGTGCACGCCGCGCGCCAGGTATTCGAGGTTGACCTGGTGCACGATGCCAACCCCCGGGGGCACGACGCGGAACGTGTCGAACGCCTGCATGCCCCATTTCATGAACTCATAGCGTTCGCGGTTGCGCTTGAATTCGAGCTCCATGTTCAGCGCCAGCGCATTCTTTATGCCGTAGTAGTCGACCATGACCGAGTGATCTACCACCAGATCCACCGGCACCAGCGGCTCGATGCGCTTGGGATTCTTGCCAAGGCGCACGGCCGCGCTGCGCATGGCGGCCACGTCGGCCAGCAGCGGCACGCCGGTGAAGTCCTGCAGCATCACGCGCGCCACCACGAAAGGAATCTCGTCAGTGCGTTCCTCGGTGGGGCCCCAGTTGGCGACTTGCGCCACATGCTCGGCCGTGACCTTCTTGCCGTCGCAATTGCGCAGCACCGATTCGAGCACGATACGTATGGACACCGGCAGCCGTGCGATGCCGGGAAACTGTCGGGTCAGCGCCGGCAGCGAGTAAAAGCTGCCAGTCTTACCCGACGCCGCCTTGAAAGACTTGACGGTGGATGCAAAAGGATGTGCCGCGGTGTTCATCAGAGAGACTCCTGTTCTTGATTCAGGCATGGGAGGCACCATTGTGGCCAATTTCAGGCCATGGCGCCGACGGACCGCGGCCCACGACCGGCGCAGTGCCTGACGGCCCGGGAATGCCGGCCTTCCCTATTGTGGTATCGGAGAAAGACATTTTCAAACCGCGGCCATTGGGGCAGACACATCCCCTCCCGCGGTGCACGGTCGCGATGTCAGCAGCGTTCCCGATCGTTGCCGCCATCGGCCATGCCGCGCGCCCTGGCTCGCCGCGAGAGTTCCTGTTCCTCGCGTGCCACGCGCCACGCAGCGCCGGCGACCATCAGGGCCAGGCCATACCAGGTGATCGCGTAGAGCAAATGGTGGTTGTAGAAACTGATCACGGTCAGGCCGCCCACCGGCCAGCGGTCGGGCTCGCGCGCCGAGCGGTCACCGGGCCGGGCCGCATCCGCGTCCACAAAATAAGGCGCCACCCGGGTCAGGCCGCGCGCAGCTGCAATGGCCTGGACATCGCGCGAATACCAGCGGTTGTGGGACGGATCGTTGCGCCGCAGGAAGCCGCCACCGGGCTCGGTCATGCGCAGCAGCCCGGTCACCACCGCTTCGCCCCGGGGTTCGGGCGCACCGGGCGCCGCCGGGTTGGTGTGCTGTGGCGGAACAAAGCCGCGATTCACCAGCACCAGCGTGCCATCGGCCTCTCGCAGCGGTGTCAGCACCCAGAAGCCGCGGCCAAGCACGGTGCTGGCCTGCACCAGGGTTTCGCGATCGTTCAGGAACCTGCCCGCCACTCGCACATGCCGGTATTCGTCGTTCGCCGCAGTGATTTGCGGCCACACATCGGGGCCCGGCGCCGGAACCGGCGGCGCATGCACGCGCCGGTCCACCCGGGCAATCAGATCGAGTTTCCAGGCCCGTCGTTCGACCTGCCAGGTCCCCAGCGCAACGAGTCCCGCGAAGACCAGCAGCGCGCACAGGACCAGCACGGCGCGTGCCGCGGCTGACCGCGGACGGCACTCCACGTCGCCGCCCGCGGGCGTCAGGGCATGTTGTTCATGTCCTGAACCGACATGGGCATCATGTTGTGATTCAGGTGGTAAAGGACCCATACGGAGCCACTCAGTGTGATCACGACCAGCATCAGCGTGAAGACCAGCGCCAGCAGCGACCAGCCGCCCTCGGACCTGGTGTTCATGTGCAGGAAATACACCATGTGCACCAAAATCTGCACCGCTCCGATGGCCAGGATGACCAGCGCCGTCGTGTTGGGCCGCTCGAACACCTTGCCCATCACGATCCAGAATGGGATGGCCGTCAGGATCACCGACAGGACAAAGCCCGTGGCGTAGCCCCTGAGCGTGGCGTGGCTGGCCTGCACTGCGTGTCCATCGTCATGCGGCAGGGCGTCTTGCGAATGCGCATTCATCGGATTGACCCCATCAGGTAAACGAACGTGAACACGCCGATCCACACGACGTCGAGAAAATGCCAGAACATCGACAGACACATCACGCGCCGGCGATTGGCCTGGCTCAAACCGTGCTTGCCCACCTGGAACATGAGGGTCACCAGCCAGACGATGCCGAACGTCACGTGCAGGCCATGAGTGCCGACCAGCGTAAAGAACGAGGACAGGAAGGCACTGCGCTGTGGGCCTGCGCCGTCCTGGATCATGTGTGCGAACTCGGACAACTCCAGGCCGATAAAGCCGGCGCCCAGCAGTCCCGTGACCGCCAGCCAGATGAGCATAGTCCGCGCCCGGTCGCGCTGCATTTCCAACACTGCAAAACCATAAGTGATGGACGACAGCAGCAGCAGCGACGTGTTCAGGGCAACCATCGGCAGATCGAACAGATCCGCGCCCGAAGGACCAGCCGCGTAGTTCCGTCCCAGCACCCCGTAGGTGGCGAACAGAGCCGAGAAGATGAAGCAGTCACTCATCAAATACAGCCAGAACCCGAGCAGCGTGCCGTTTTCCGGGCGGTGCTCGCCCGTGAGGTAGTAGCGTGGGGCCGCGCCGGCACTCGTGCCGGCGGTCATGGTGGATGCAGTGATTTCAGACATGGGCATTCAACAGGCGCGTGCGGACACCTTCCGTATGAACGACTTCGCTGGCTGGAATGTGGAAGTCGCGGTTGTAGTTGAAGGTGTGAACGATGGTGGAGACCAGAATGCCGGCAAACGACAGCACCGCGAGCGGCCACATGTGCCAGATCATCGCGAAACCGAATATCCCGCAGATCGCGGCAATGACGAAGCCCGCCGCCGTGTTCTTGGGCATGTGGATCGGAATGAAGCCGGACACCGGCCGCACGTAGCGGTGCTGCTTCATGTCCCACCACGCATCGTTGTCGTGAACGACCGGCGTGAAGGCGAAGTTGTACGCGGGCGGGGGAGACGACGTCGACCATTCCAGCGTGCGCCCGCCCCACGGGTCACCGGTGGTGTCGCACAGCGCTTCCCGGTTGCGGTAGCTGACCACGAGCTGGATGATGAAGGATGCGATGCCGAGCGCGATCAAAAGCGCGCCAAAGGCGGCCAGCACGAACCAGATCTGCAATGACGGGTCGTCGAAATGGCTCATGCGGCGGGTCACACCCATCAAACCCAGCACGTACAGCGGCATGAAGGCGAAGTAGAAGCCCACCACCCAGAACCAGAATGAGCATTTGCCCCAGAACACGTCCAGCTTGAAGCCGAACGCCTTGGGAAACCAGTAGCAGATCCCGGCAAACATGCCGAACACGACGCCGCCGATGATCACGTTATGGAAATGCGCAACCAGGAAAAGGCTGTTGTGCAAGATGAAATCGGCCGGCGGCACCGCCAGCATGACCCCCGTCATGCCGCCGATGACAAAGGTGACCATGAAGGCCAGCGTCCACATCATGGGCAGTTCGTATCGAATGCGGCCCCGGTACATCGTGAACAGCCAGTTGAATATCTTGGCACCGGTCGGGATCGAGATGATCATCGTCGTGATGCCGAAGAACGAATTCACGCTGGCGCCCGAGCCCATTGTGAAGAAGTGATGCAGCCACACGATGTACGCGAGAATGGTGATCACGAGCGTTGCATAGACCATGGAGGCGTAGCCGAACAGACGCTTGCCGGAAAACGTGGGCACCACTTCGGAGTAGATCCCGAACGCGGGCAGAACCAGGATGTACACCTCGGGGTGGCCCCAGATCCAGACGAGGTTGATGTACATCATGGCGTCGCCGCCGAATCCGTTGGTGAAGAAGTGCATGCCCAGGTAACGGTCCAGCGTCAGGAACGCCAGCACGGCGGTCAGGAACGGGAAGGACGCGACGATCAGCACGTTCGTGCAAAGGGCCGTCCAGGTGAACACCGGCATCTTCATGAGCGTCATGCCGGGGGCTCGCATCTTCACGATGGTCACGATCATGTTCACGCCCGACAGCAGCGTGCCGATCCCGGCCACCTGCAACGACCAGATGTAGTAGTCCACCCCCACATCCGGGCTGTAGGCCAGACCCGACAGCGGCGGGTAGGCGAGCCAACCCGTGCGCGCGTAGTTGCCAACGAACAGCGACACCATGGTCAGGCCGGCGCCAAACACCGTCAGCCAGAAGCTGAAGTTGTTCAGAAACGGAAAGGCCACGTCGCGCGCGCCAATCTGCAGCGGCACGACAAAATTCATCAACCCCACCACCAGGGGCATCGCGACGAAGAAGATCATGATGACGCCGTGCGCCGTGAAGATCTGGTCGTAATGTTCGGGCGGCAGATATCCGGCATTGCTGCCGAAGGCAATCGCCTGCTGGCTGCGCATCATGAGGGCGTCTGAAAAGCCGCGCAGCAGCATGATGAGTCCGAGCACGACATACATGACGCCGATTTTTTTGTGATCAATGCTGGTGAACCACTCGCGCCACAGGTAGCCCCAGGCGCGCAGGTAAGTCAGCGCCCCGATCACCATGGCGCCGCCAATGGCGACCCCGACGAAGGTCCATACCAGGATGGGCACGTGGTAGGGGATCGAATCCAGAGTGAGCCGACCAAAAATCAGCTTCGCGATGTCGAGATGGTCAAACACAGTTGTCCCTCAAGGGAGAATTGGAGAAAGGCAGGTGGCGTCCATGCGCCTGAAATCGTTGGCCCGGGCGCCGGATCGACGGCGCGGTGCGGCAGGTTCGGGCACGTCTACAAAGTGGGCGGCGCTCGGGCCGCCGATGCGCCAGCCGGCTCATGCCCTGCCATGTTCATGGTGCCCATGGCGGGCTTCCCCGATGCGTTGAAATGGCGCGACTTCGTCCGCACCGCGGAATCCCCCAGCACCGTGTTGTCAGAACCGCCGGAGGGCACCTCACCACCACTGTCATCCATGGCGGCCATCTGGCTCATGCACATCTTGTTAGGCTCGACGCACTGGTTCAGGATCGCGTCATACAGTCCGGGCGCTACCGCCGCATAGCTGCGCTCCGGCTCGTGCTCACTGGGTTGCTCGAGTCTCAGATAGGCATCGCGGGTCAGTACGCCCCCGCTGGCCCTGGCCGTCTTGACCCATTGGTCGAAATCACCGGCACTCATGCCGCGAAACGTGAAACGCATGTCGGAAAACCCGGCGCCGCTGTAGTTGGCGGAAAACCCCTCGTACTGGCCCGCCTTGTTGATGACCGCATGAAGCTGGGTCTGCATGCCGGCCATCGCGTAGATTTGACCCGCCAGGGCCGGAATGTAGAACGAGTTCATGACCGTGGCCGACGTGATGTTGAAGGTAATCGGCCGATCCACCGGTGCCGCCAACTGGTTCACGACGGCGATACCCTGCTCCGGATAGATGAACAGCCACTTCCAGTCGAGCGCCACCACATCCACGACCAGCGGCTGCTGTCCCACCGTCAACTCGTGCGTCGCGTCCAGACGCTGCAGCGGCCGAAACGGATCCAGCGTGTGGGTGCTGACCCAGGTCAATGCACCCAGGGTGATGATGATCATCAGCGGCACGGCCCAGATGACCAGCTCGAGCTGCGTCGAATGGTCCCAGTCGGGCTCGTAGCGCGCCTGCTGGTTGCGGTCGGAGTGGCGATAACGCCACGCAAACAGCAGGATCAGCACGATCACCGGCACGATGATCAGCGACAGCAGGACGGTGGAGGCGACCATCAGGTCGCGCTGCTGAATGGCGATGTCGCCGGACGGGTGCAGCAGCACCATTTTGCTGCAGCCGGTCAGCATGGCGGTGGCAGCAATCAGGGGCCATCCGCGAAGGATCTTGAGAACGGACATATCGTGGAAAAGAGCCGGAAAAAGATCGGCTGAATCAGAAATTACGCTTGTTGATCAGTGTTTTCCCTATGGTAGCATTTTTGGTGCAGTGCAACACGATTGTGTTGTCGGCTAACATGATCCCATCGAAAAGACCCGCAAAACCATGATGTCCAGCGCGAGCCCCCCTTCCGTCGAACCTTCGTCGCTTGCGCTGGAGCGCGACATCCGGCGCCGTACGGCCGACCATGCCTCCATCAAACCGGCCGACATCGCGGTGGGCGTGATCATTGGCCGCGCGTCCGAATATTTCGACTTTTTCGTGTACGGCATCGCCTCGGTGCTGGTTTTCCCGGCGGTGTTCTTTCCGTTCAAGGCGCCGCTGGAGGGAACCCTGTACGCGTTCGTGATCCTCTCGTTCGCCTTCATCGCCCGGCCCTTCGGGACGGTCGCCTTCATGGCGATCCAGCGCCGCTGGGGGCGCAGCGTCAAATTGACGGCCGCGCTGTTTTTCCTCGGCGTGGCCACCGCGGGCATTGCCTTCCTGCCCGGCTACGACTCGCTGGGATTCGCCGCCATCGTGCTGTTGTCCATCCTGCGCTTTTGCCAGGGGGTCGCGCTGGGTGGCTCCTGGGACGGCTTGCCCTCGCTGCTGGCCCTGAACGCGCCGCCGCGCCGGCGCGGCTGGTATGCGATGGTTCCGCAGTTGGGTGCGCCGATCGGCTTCATCCTTGCCAGCGGACTGTTCCTGTTCCTCTATGACAGTCTGTCCGCCGCGGATTTCCTCGAATGGGGCTGGCGCTATCCGTTCTACGTGGCATTCGCGATCAATGTGGTGGCCCTGTTCGCCAGGCTGCGGCTGGTGGCCACGAACGAGTACGAGCGGCTGCTGGACCGGTACGAACTGGAGCCCGCCCCGGTCGTCGAGCTGTTGCAGGCGCGTGGGAGCAATGTCGTCATCGGCGCGTTCGCGGCCCTCGCGAGCTATGCGCTGTTCCACCTCGTCACCATCTTCCCCCTCTCATGGATCACGCTGCGCTCCACGCAACCGGTACATGATGTACTGCTGATCCAGATCGTCGGGGCTTTCATCGCAATTGGCGGTGTGATTGCTTCCGGAGCGATTGCGGACCGTTTCGGGCGCCGCAACACGCTGGGCACGCTGGCCGCCTGCATCGGGGTCTTCAGCCTGTTCGCGCCCCTGCTGCTGGACGGCAGCTCGCTGCAGCACGACCTGTTCATCCTGGTCGGGTTCGCGCTGCTCGGCCTGTCCTACGGGCAGGCGGCTGGTGCCGTGAGCGCGAACTTTTCCACCCGATACCGCTACACAGGCGCCGCGCTCACGTCCGATCTGGCCTGGCTGATCGGGGCCGCGTTTGCACCACTGGTGGCGCTCGGACTGTCCGCCCACTTCGGACTGGCCTATGTCAGCGTGTATCTGCTCTCGGGCGTGGTATGCACGCTGGTCGCCCTGCGCATCAACCGCGTGCTCGAACTGCAGGATTGATGCGCGCTCACGGCGCAGGCGCGCAGCAATCGAGGCGCTAAACTGTCAGGCGAGCGCGGCCTGCGCGCCCAGCCTGTACAAAAGGAGCGCCATGAGCCCGATGATCCGACGCCAGACGCTGGCCGATATCCTGCGCCGCAGCGCGCGCCGCACCCCCGCCAAGACCGCCGTCATCTGCGGCAGCACCACCTGGAGCTATGCCGAGTTCGAGCGCATCACCGAACGTGTGGCGGCCGGTCTGGCCGGGCACGGTGTCGGCAAGGGGGATCGGGTCGCCATCCTCGCGCGCAACTCGCACGCCTTTGCCGCGCTGCGCTTTGCGCTGGCGCGACTCGGCGCGGTGCTGGTGCCGATCAACTTCATGCTCAAAGCCGACGAAGTGGCCTACATCCTGCGCCACGCGGGCGCGCAGATGCTGGCCACCGACAGCGGGCTGGCCGAGCTGGCCCGCGCGGGGGCCGCGCTGGACACCTCGGTGCGCGAACTGGTCTGGCTGCC
>DATNBD010000006.1:0-7368 GCA_035572155.1 Rhodoferax sp. | reverse complement strand
TGGCGCGCCTTGATCACGCCGCCCAGCAGCGCGGTATCAGATTTGATGCGGTTCTCCAGCCCCTCGGGCGACGAGCCCACGGCGTCCCAGCCCTGGATGAACAGCTTTTGCCGCATCTCGGGGCTGCGCACGATGTCGCTGATCAGCGTGGACAGGCGTGCCACGATGGCTTTGGGCATGCGGGCCGGGGCCGCCGCGGCCGTCCAGATTTCCAGCTGGTAGTCCTTCACACCGGCATCGGCCAGGCTGGGAATCTCGGGCACCAGCGGGCTGCGCGTGGCCGAAGTCACGCCAATGGCCTTGAGCTTGCCGGCGCGGATTTGGGTGGTGGCCAGGCCAGGCGGCAACAGCGCCAGGTTGACCTGGCCGCTGATCATGGCCGAGATCACCTGGGGATTGCCCTGGTAGGGAATATGCACCGGATCAATACCGGTCTTGCCCTTGAGCAACTCCATGCCGATCTGGCCCACGGTCCCCACGCCGGGGCTGCCGTAGCTCCATTTGTCGCCGGCCTGGCGCGCCGCCGCGAGAAATTCGCGGGCATCGTGGCCGGGTGCCGACACCGGCGCGGCCAGCACCAGCGGCGCCGTGCCGATCAGGCTGATCGGGGCCAGATCCGTCGCGGGATCGTAGGGCGTGGCCGGGTTCAGCAGCTTGGCGATCGTCAGGTTGCCATTGATCATCACGCCGATGGTGTAGTCGTCAGTGGCCTTGGCGACCAGATTGGCGGCAATGTTGCCGCCGGCGCCAGGGCGGTTCTCCACGATCACGGGCTGGCCCAGCGCCTTGGACAGGGGTGCCTGCAAGGCGCGCGCGACCAGATCGGGTGTCGAGCCGCCCGGAAAGCCGACCAGGATGCGCAGCGGGCGGTCCGGCCAGTGGTCCGGGAGTTGAGAGGTATTCTGGGCTAAGACCCCTACAGATACGGCAGCAGACGCTACCAAAACGAGAGCGCTCTTGAGGAGATGGCGGAACATGCGTGCAATCCTGAAAAAACACGATGTTACCGCCGGGCGCAAGCCAACGGATCGGCCCGGCCCGCAGGCCGGCGCGAGCCGCTCAGGCGTACTCGACCAGCGCCTTTTTCATCTTCTTCATGGCCGCGACCTCGATCTGGCGAATCCGCTCGGCGCTGACGCCGTACACCGCGGCCAGGTCGTGCAGCGTCATGCCACCCGATCCGTCATCGTTCACCTTGAGCCAGCGCTCCTCGACGATGCGGCGGCTGCGCTCGTCCAGCGTGGCCAGCGCCTGCGTCACGCCGTCGCTGGCCAGCACGTCGCGCTGGTGCGCCTCGATCATCGCTGTGGGCTCGTGGTGGGCATCGGACAGGTAGGCGATTGGGCCGAAACCCTCCTCGCCATCGTCGGACACGCCCGGATCGAGCATCACGTCGCCGCCCGACAGCCGGGTTTCCATTTCCGTCACGTCCGTTCGCTTCACGTTGAGTTCGCGCGCCATGACGTCGATTTCGGACTCGCTCAGCGTCTCGCGGCGCGTGTCGGCATCGGTGGCGCCGGCATCGGATTTGAAGCCCTGCTTCATCGAGCGCAGGTTGAAAAACAGCTTGCGCTGCGCCTTGGTGGTCGCCACCTTGACCATGCGCCAGTTTTTCAGGATGTATTCGTGAATCTCGGCCTTGATCCAGTGCAGCGCATAGCTCACCAGGCGCACGCCCTGGTCCGGGTCGAAGCGCTTCACGGCCTTCATCAGGCCGATATTGCCCTCCTGAATCAGGTCGCCATGCGGCAAACCGTAGCCCAGGTACTTGCGCGAGACCGCGACCACCAGCCGCAAGTGTGACAGAACGAGCTTGCCAGCGGCTTCCAGGTCGTTGTTTTTCCTGAACTTTCTGGCGAAATCCTGCTCTTCTTCCAAGGTCAGCATGGGCAGGCGGTTGACCGCCGAGATGTAGGCGTCGAGGTTTCCGAGCGACGGAATGACCGCCCACGGATTGACCACCGCCAAGGCGGTCCTGGAGGCTCCAGTTTGAGTCGACATACCAGAAATCCTTTCGTCAATGCCCAAATACTAGCACTCTGTTGGAGAGAGTGCTAAACAATAAGTTCAATCCGACTGGTAGTTTTTGCTTATGAGGCCAGAACAGGCTGGCGCCGGTTCAGCAGCAGCGGCACGATGTCGAGCGCGATGCCGAACATGATCAGGCCGCAGGCCAGCACACTGGCCGGCGACAGCACGCCCGCAGTTGCGACGATCGTGGAGGTTGATTGCGATGCTGTACGCCGGCGCGGTCCCTGCTACGCCCATGACGACCGACTCGCTTAGGCCCAGCGCGCCTGCCTCCAGCTTGACTTGATCTTCCACCGTCGTTCCTTCGCACCGCTTTCCGCGGCGCGTTTTTCGGGTGCCTCGCCGCCGCGCTGGCGCTGGAATACCAGCCTATAGTGGTGGCGGCAGCGATCCGCGCCGGCACCCGGCGCGCGCTCCACTCCATGGACGGGGGATGAATATGCAGATCGGAATGGTTGGATTGGGACGCATGGGCGCCAACATGGTGCGTCGTCTGGTCCAGGGGAATCACGAATGCGTCGTCTATGACCGCGATGCGCAGGCGGTTAGCCGCTTACAGGCGCAGGGTGCAACAGCGGCGTCGTCGATCGAGGCGATGATTTCGCAATTGAGCGCGCCGCGCGTCCTGTGGCTGATGCTGCCAGCCGCCGTGGTGGACGACGTGCTGGGCACGCTGCTGCCGCTGCTGGCGCCCGGGGACATCGTCGTCGATGGGGGCAACTCGTATTACCGCGACGACATCCGGCGCGGCGCCGAGGCGCGGTCGAAGGAACTGCACTACGTGGATGTCGGAACCAGTGGGGGCGTCGCGGGACTGGACCGCGGCTACTGCCTGATGATCGGAGGTGAAAAAGAGGTCGTCCAGCATCTGGCCCCGATCTTTGCAACGCTCGCGCCCGGTGTCGGCGCGGCACCGGCTACGCCCGGCCGGAACAAGCCTGGCGGCACTGCACAGCAGGGTTACCTGCACTGCGGCCCGCAGGGCGCGGGGCACTTCGTCAAGATGGTTCACAACGGCATCGAGTACGGCATCATGGGTGCGTACGCGGAAGGGCTGAACGTGCTGCGCCACGCGAATGTGGGCAAGCGTCAGGCCGACGCGGATGCCGAGACGACACCGCTGCGCAACCCGGAGCTGTATCAATACGAGCTGGATCTGCCCGAGATCACGGAACTGTGGCGGCGCGGCAGCGTGATCGGCTCCTGGCTGCTCGATCTCACCGCGGGCGCGCTGCTCGGGGACCCGGGGCTGGACAATTATGCGGGTCGCGTGTCGGATTCGGGAGAGGGGCGCTGGACGATCGCGGCGGCGATCGACGAGGCCGTGCCGGTACCGATCCTGAGCGCCGCGCTGTTCGAGCGCTTCAGTTCACGTGGCGACGCCGATTTTGCGGACAAGGTGTTGTCGGCCATGCGCCACGGGTTTGGCGGGCATCTGGAAAAGGCCGCTCCAAAGCAGCGGGAGTGACGCTGGCCGCATGGCACCGCAGCGCCTGCGCGCGGTCTAGGCTCGATACGCCGAAGACACGAGCTCCAGCCCCAGGGCCATCATCACGCCGCCCGCGACACGGTCCAGCCAGGCCTTGTAGCGCAGGTAGGCGTTGCGCGGGTGCTCCGAGGCCAGCGCCAACGCCACCAGGGCGTACCAACTTGTTTCAATGACAAAGACGATCGCCACCAGAATCAGGTTAAACGCCAGGGACGGGTGTGCCGGCAGAAAGGCGGCAAACACGCTGGCATACACGATGGCGGTCTTCGGGTTGCTGATCTGGGTGGAAAAGCCCAGCAGCAGCGACTTGCGTGTGTTCTTGTCGGCACAGGCCGGTGTGCCCACGATGGCCAGCGGCTGGTGGGCCGACTTCCAGATGCGCAACCCCAGATAGGCCAGGTACAAGCCGCCGGCCACTTTCAGCACTACGTACACCACCGGCACGGCTAGCAGCAGCGCATTCAAACCGAGCACGGCCGCGATGGCAAACAGCATGCCGCCGCCGCCCATGCCCAGCGCGGCCGCCACGCCGTCTTCGCGCGAGGTGGCCACGGCCGTGCGCGCCACCATGACGAAGCTGGGCCCCGGGCTGACGACCCCCGCCGACAGAGCCGCCACGAGCCCGACCAGTGCTGGAATGTTCTGCATGAGGGTTTCGATTATGAAATGGTTTTGCCGGCGATCCGCCTCACCAGCCTCCGAAGCGCTCCCATCGCTGCAACTCACCGCCAGCCTGCGGCAGAACATGGTACAGCTGATGCTGGGCGCTGGTCGCGCACGCATGGTTCGGCATGATCCGCAGCAGGGCACCGACCGGAAACTGCTGGGTGATGTCGGCGGCCGGGTCGCCGGCCCATTGCAGCACGCCGTGTTCCTGATTCGCCTCGCCAAACTGAAGCTGCGCAATGGCACGGCCATTCACGTCGCACACCATGCCGTATCCGAAGTCGTGCGCCTGGCTCTGCGTGCCCCGGTCGCGGCTCATCGCCATCCACCCGGCATCGGTGATGATCCAGCCGGCCTGCGGCCGGTGCCCGATCACCGAACAAAGCACCGTCAACGCGATGTCGTCCGGGGAGCAGACGCCGACGCCCGCCATCACCAGGTCGAAGAAAACGTACACGCCGGCCCGCACCTCTGTCACCCCTGTGAGGGTCTTTGCGCTCAGGGCCGTCGGCGTGGACCCCACGCTGACCACCTCGCAGACATGGCCGGCGGCGCGCAGGCGGTTGGCGGCTTCGATGCAGCCTGCCCGTTCCTGCTCGGCCAACGCCGCGAGCGCTTCGGGGGTGTGCAGGCTGTAGGAACCTCCCGCGTGCGTCATGACGCCTTTCAGGCGGGCTCCCCGTCCGCCATCGTTTTGAAGCGCGCCGGCAACCTGTGCAAGCAGCGGGTCGTCCGGTGCGATGCCCGAGCGATGCCGGTCCGTGTCGACCTCGATGAGCACCTCATGGCACAGACCATTCGCCATGCCGTGCCGTGAAAGCTGCTCTGCCGCAGCCACCGATTCGACCAGCAGGGTGAGCTGCAGGCCCGCGCGGGACAGCCGCATCGTATGATCGAACTTGGTCGGCGCGATGGCTACGGCGTACAGGATGTCGTTGATGCCGGCAGCGAAGAATTCATCGGCCTCCTTGAGCGTGGAGACCGTGATCCCGCGGGCCCCGGCGGCCAGCTGCCGGCGCACGACTGCGGGGCACTTGCTGGTCTTGACATGCGGGCGAAACGAAACGCCCAACTCGTTCATGCGCCGCTGCATGCGGTCGATGTTGTGCTGCATGCGCCGTTCGTCGAGCAACAGCAGCGGGGTTTCGAGGCCAGAGAGCTGTGTCATGGGGCATCCTTCAAAAATCGGGTTGGTGTGGCGCCTCGCATCGAGCCGGGCGGTCGAATGCGGGCAGAGTCTCAAGCGGCGAGCAGGCTGCAAAAACGCGGCATGTCGACGTTGCCCCCGCTGATCAGAATTCCGACCCGTTTGCCTTTCAACCGATCCTTCATCTGCCGGGCCGCGGCGAAGCCGAGACAGCCCGTGGGCTCGATCACCAGCTTCATGCGGGACGCGGCAAAACGCATGCACTCCACCAGCTGCGCATCGGTTGCGGTGAGCACGTCGTCTACATCGCGGCGGATGATAGGGAAGGTGTAGTGGCCCAGATGCTGGGTCTGCGCGCCGTCGGCAATCGTCTGGGGCGTTTCGATGTGCACGATCGTGCCCGAGCGAAACGACTGCTGGCCGTCGTTGCCGGCCTCCGGCTCCACCCCGTACAGCGTGCAGCCGGGCGCCAGCGCGCGGGTCGAGAGCGCCGAGCCGGCCAGCAAGCCCCCGCCGCCGAGGCAGACGAACAGGACATCGAGCGCGCCGACTTCCTCGAACAACTCCTTAGCCGCGGTACCCTGGCCCGCGATCACATCGGGGTGGTCGTACGGCGGAACCAGGGTCATGCCGTCGCGGCTGGCGAGGTCACGGCCGATCTGTTCGCGGTCTTCCTTGTAACGGTCGTAGATCACGACGTGGCCGCCATACCCCCGGGTGGCGGCGAGCTTGGCTGCGGGGGCGTCGTGCGGCATCACGATGGTGGCCGGAATGTCCAGCAGCCTGGCGGACAGGGCGATGGCCTGCGCGTGGTTGCCGGACGAGAACGCTACCACACCGGCGCGGCGCTGCCGTTCGTCGAACCGGGACAAGGCGTTGAACGCTCCGCGAAACTTGAAAGCGCCCATGCGCTGCAGGTTCTCGCACTTGAAGAAAACCTCGGCGCCGAACTCCTCGTTGACGGTCCGCGAGGTGACGACCGGCGTCTTGTGGGCGTGCCCCTGGATGCGCGCGGCGGCAGCCGTCACATCGGCATACGTGGGAAGGGTGAGTGTGTTCATGGGTGGTGGCGGTGGCGGGGCGCGAAGACGCACCGTTGTTCTCAATGGTAAACCGTGGCTGCGGTGCTGTTGCGCTGCACCACCAGCGACTACACTGGAAACCTTCAAGCAGGAGCGGTCGCCATGGCGGACGAATTCGTGGACGTGCTGGTAGTGGGTGCCGGGCTCTCGGGCATCGGCGCGGCCTGCCATCTGCAAAAGCTGTGTCCCGATCGCAGCTTTGCCATCGTCGAGGCCCGCCCTGACCTTGGCGGGACTTGGGACCTGTTCCGCTATCCCGGCGTGCGCTCCGACTCCGACATGCACACGCTGGGCTATTCGTTCCGCCCCTGGGCAAACCCCAAGGCCATCGCGGACGGTCCCGCCATCCTGAGCTACCTGCGCGAGACGGCGCGCGAACATGGCATCGACCGCAAGATCCGTTTTGGCCACAAGGTCGTGCGGGCGGACTGGTCTTCCCGCGACACCCGGTGGACGGTGCAATTGCATCGCGCACAGGACGACAGCACCTTGAGCGTCCAATGCGCGTTCCTGTTCATGTGCAGCGGCTACTACGACTATGCCGGCGGCTACCAGCCCGCGTTCCCGGGGCAGGAGCGCTTTACCGGACCCATCGTGCATCCGCAACAGTGGCCGAAGGATCTGGACTACGCGGGCAAGCGCGTCGTTGTGATCGGCAGCGGCGCCACCGCCGTGACGCTGGTGCCGGCGCTTGCCGCCCAGGCCGCGCACGTGACCATGCTGCAGCGCTCGCCGACCTGGATGGTGGCGCGCCCCTCAGTGGATCCGGTCAGCGTGCGGCTGCGCCGGCGACTGCCGCTGCGGCTGGCGCTGGGCCTCACGCGCTGGAAGAACGTACTGCTGGGCATGTATGTGTTCCGGCTGTGCAGGCGCAGTCCACAGCGCATGCGGGAACTCCTGCTGCGGGGCGTGCGGCGGGCGCTCGGTCCGCAGGTGGATATCGCCACCCACTT
>DATNBD010000005.1:0-2675 GCA_035572155.1 Rhodoferax sp. | reverse complement strand
GGGGAAGTGCACGTCCACGATGCGCTTCATGGTGTCGGCGTCCGGGAACTTGATGTAGTGGAAGAAGCAGCGGCGCAGGAACGCGTCGGGCAGTTCCTTCTCGTTGTTCGAGGTGATGAACACGAGCGGGCGGTTTTTGGCCCGGACCAGCTCGCGCGTCTCGTAGCAGTAGAACTCCATGCGGTCGATTTCACGCAGCAGGTCGTTCGGGAACTCGATGTCGGCCTTGTCGATTTCGTCGATCAGCAGCGCCACCGGCTCTTCCGCCGTGAAGGCCTGCCATAGCACACCCTTGACGATGTAGTTGTGGATGTCCTTGACCTTCTCGTCGCCGAGCTGCGAGTCGCGCAACCGGCTCACTGCGTCGTACTCGTACAGGCCCTGCTGCGCCTTGGTGGTGGATTTGATGTGCCACTGCAGCAGCGGCATGTTCAGGGCCTGCGCCACTTCTTCGGCCAGCATGGTCTTGCCGGTGCCGGGTTCGCCCTTCACGAGCAACGGACGCTTCAGGGTGATCGATGCATTCACGGCCAGCATCAGGTCCTGGGTCGCGACGTAGTTCTGGGTACCTTGAAATTTCATGGGGAATGCCGCAGCAACGGTGTTGGAATGGTTTTGGGAATGGGGGTGTGCCTGTGCCGCATATAATCGTCCGCTGATCGACCGGCCCGAATTCTTAATGGATTGTGCGCGAAAAATGAACAAGTTGTTGACCGCCGTGTTTGCCGTTTCTGTCGCTTGCGTGACCGCTGCTTCGTCTGCCCAGGAAATCAAGGGCGATGCCGCAGCCGGCGCCACCAAGGTGGCCCTGTGCATGGGCTGCCATGGCATTCCCGAGTACAAGGCCAGTTTCCCCGAGGTGTACGAGGTTCCGAAGATTGCAGGGCAGAGTGCGGGATACATCGAGGCGGCCCTGAATGAATACAAAAAGGGCGACCGCAAATTTCCCACCATGCGTGCGGTGGCGTCGACCCTGAGCGATCAGGACATCGCCGACGTGGCGGCGTACTACAGCACCCTGGGCGTGGTGCCTGGCCAGACGGTGCCTGACGAGCCCAGCATCAAGCCGAGCGCGCAGGTTGCCGCCATTCTGGCCAAGGCCAACTGCGCCGCCTGCCATGGCGCCAACTTCGACAAGCCGATCGCGCCCAACTATCCCAAGCTGGCCGGCCAGCATGCGAGCTACCTGCTGGTGGCGCTGAAGGAATACAAGGCGGGGAGCGACAACCCGCACTTTGGCCGCGGCAACCCCATCATGGGCGCGATGGCCAAGCAGTTCTCCGACGCCGATCTGAAGGCCGTGGCGGAATACGTCAGTTCGCTGCCCGGTGACGTGAAGACCGTCGCGGACCCGCGGTTCAAGTAACCGCCCGCTGCTAGTCCCGCGTGGCGCGCCGCTGCACGCAGTCGATATAGGCGGCGCCATCCGGAGGCCGGCCCGAGCGCTGGCTTTCCCACATCATCGACCCTAAGCATTCCATCACTTCGTGGTGCGCGTCGTGCAATGACTGACGCCGGCGGCTGAGCAGTTCCACCGCCTGGCGGATGCCGTGCGGCTGGTCGATGGAGCACTGCTCGCTGATCGACAGATGCATGGACAGATGCAGGAAAGGGTTACTCCTGCCGTCTTCCACGGGATAGGTTTTTTCCAGCGCCGCGTCGGCATCCGCCAAGTCGGCGTGGTATTCGGGGTGCTCGTCGATCCACTGGCTCGCTATGGTTTCAATAGCTTCCAGCGCTTTCCCCTGCTGGGCTTTGGCGTAAACAGAGCAGAAAAAGCTGCGGACGTCGGCTTGCGATGGGCTGAACATGCACAAAGCGTATCACGCGGAAACACGTGGGGGCAGGGCCCGCGGCGGAGATATTTCGGGTTACCCTTGCGTGCTGGTGCACAACGTATCAAGGACACACCCATGAACGCGATCCGGATTGCAGGCATTGTGTTGATCGTGGCCGGCGTGGCGGGTTTTCTGCTGGGCAGCGTCAGCTACAACCAGGATAAGACCGCGGTCAAGCTCGGTCCCTTGCAACTGACCGTCAAGGAACAAAAGACCGTCGATATTCCGCGCTGGCTGAGCGTGGGCGCGATCGCGCTCGGCGCCATTGTGCTGATTCTCGGATCGCGCAAGCCCTGAGGAATGGCCGTCCGGGCCTTTTCGTCCCGCCCTAACGAAACCAGGAGATCCACCATGACCCCCCAAGCCTTCATCTGCGACGCCATCCGCACCCCCTTCGGCCGCTATGGCGGCTCATTGAGCAGCGTGCGCACCGACGACCTCGGCGCGATCCCGCTCAAGGCGCTGATGGCGCGCAACCCGAATGTGGACTGGCAAGCCGTCAGTGACGTCCTCTATGGCTGCGCGAATCAGGCCGGTGAAGACAACCGCAACGTGGCGCGCATGGCCAGCCTGCTGGCCGGCCTGCCGGTCGAGCTGCCCGGTGCCACCATCAACCGCCTGTGCGGCTCCGGGCTCGATGCGCTGGGCAGTGCGGCGCGCGCCATCAAGGCGGGCGAGGCCAGCCTGATGATCGCTGGCGGCGTCGAGAGCATGAGCCGCGCGCCCTTTGTCATGCCCAAAGCCGAGTCGGCCTTCAGCCGCGCCAACGCGGTGTACGACACCACCATCGGCTGGCGCTTCGTGAACAAGCTGCTGAAGGCGCAATACGGTGTGGAC
>DATNBD010000004.1:0-4273 GCA_035572155.1 Rhodoferax sp. | reverse complement strand
ATCCCGGTTTTTTTGAGGGCCATAGACATTGAAGCATGCCTGCACCGGCGCGCGCCCGCAACCGCAGTGCGCCAGGGCTCCGGCGGGCAACCCTTGAATATTTGGTGAACAATCACCAACTTGGCTGTGACACTCGAAAATTGCGAAAGCACCCCATGACCACTCCACTCAAAATCGACTTTGTTTCCGACGTCTCCTGCCCCTGGTGCGCGATCGGCCTGAAATCGCTCGATGAGGCCTTGGCGCGCGTCGGCACTGACGTTACCGCCGAGCTTCATTTCCAGCCGTTCGAGCTCAACCCCCAGATGGCGCCCGAGGGCCAGGAAATTACCGAGCACATTACCGAAAAATACGGGATCACGCCGGCACAGGCGCATGCGAACCGCGAAAACATCCGTGCGCGCGGCGCGCAGCTGGGCTTCAAGTTCAGCATGGCGGATGAGCCGGGCGGCGGGCGCAGCCGCATCTACAACACCTTTGACGCGCATCGGCTTCTGCACTGGGCCGAGCTCGAAGGACTGGACAAACAAAAAGCGTTGAAAGAAGCGCTGTTCAAGGCCTACTTTACCGATGGCCAAAGCCCCGGCTCGCACGAGGTGCTGGTGCGGGTGGCGGGCGAGGCCGGCCTGGACACCGCGCGTGCGCGCGAGGTCCTGGACTCAGGCGCATATGCCGATGAGGTACGCGAGCGCGAACAGTTTTACCTGAACAGTGGCATTCATTCGGTGCCTGCCATCATCATCAACGAGCGCCATTTGATCTCGGGCGGCCAGCCCGCCGAGGTGTTCGAGCAGGCGCTGCGCCAGATCGCGGCCGAAGGCTGACAACAGCGGGGCGCAGCCCCGCGCCGATCAACCGGCGGGCAAGGCTGCCCTGCGCAGCGAGTCCGCCACCGCCAGGATTGGCTGCAGCACGCTGGCGCCCAGCTTCCTGGAGCGTTCGCCGCTCCAGCCATAGAGTTCGTCGGGCAGGTCGGCGTTGTCCTTGAACGGCATCTCGATGGTGAAGGCCAGGCAGTCGAAGTTCTGGCCCACCCAGTTCGTTGCCAGCGTGGGGTTGGCGCTGCCGGGCGCGGCCTGGCCATAGCCCTGCTCGGTCTGAAAATCGGGGCTTGCGGCCCGCCACGCTGCCTTGAGAGTTTCTTCCAGCGCGGCCACACGTGGCGTGTAGCCGGGGTTGCCCTCGGTGCCGGCCGCGAAGTTGTAGGGCAGGCTCTCGTCGCCATGAGCGTCCAGGCACAGGTCCACGCCGGTCTGCTGCATCTTCTGGCGCACCAGCAACACCTCGGGCGATTTTTCCAGGCTCGGCGCCTGCCATTCGCGGTTCAGATTTGCGCCGGCGGCGTTGGTGCGCAGGTTGCCGCGCACCGCGCCGTCGGGGTTCATGTTCGGCACCACGTAAAACACGCAGCGCGCCAGCAGCACGCGGCTCACCGGGTCATCGCCGTCGAGCAGCCGGTCCAGAAACCCTTCGACAAACCATTCGGCCATGGTCTCGCCGGGGTGCTGGCGCGCGATCAGCCAGATTTTCTTTTTGGCGGCGAACGCGGTGGTGCTTTGCGCATCGGTGACGCGCAAGAGCGTCATGTCGCGCCCGTCCAGTGTGGTGCCCAGGGGCTGCACCTCGACATGGTCGGATTGCCCGCTTGACCCGATCAGGTCGAGATGGCGCTCGTACGAGAAGGGCTCGAAGTAGGCGAAGTAGACGCTGTGCGTGTCGGGCGTGAGCCGCGCCGTCATGACCTGGCCGTCGAAGCTCGTGTCAATGCGATGCCAGTGCTGGCGGTCGTGGCTGGCCATCACACGGTAGCCCTCCCAGCCCTTGGGGAACGCGCACTGGCCCGCGTTCAAAAAGCGCAGCGTCACCGGCAGTCCCGCGGCGCCCTGCAGCCGGAAGTGAAACCACTGCGCAAAGCCGGCGGCGTTGTCGCTGCGGATGTTGAGCTGGATGTCGCCCGGGTCGGCCAGGCTCACGACGTCGATGGCGCCGGCGTCGAACGAGGTGGAGATGCTGAGTTGCGGCATGGCTCAGCCGGCGGCCTGCAGCATCCGGCCCATGTGCTCGTGCAGCTTGTTCATGGCCTTGAGCGGTCGCACCATCACCTTGAAGCGGTTGATCTGGCCCGCGCCGTTCCAGCCGATCATGTCGATGCCGTTGATCACGATGCCGTCCACCGTGCTCTGGAATTCGAGCACGGCCGAGTCCGCGCCGTACCACTCGTTCAGGTAGCTGAAGGTGTCGTTGTTCAGCACCTGCAGGGCCGCCTGCAGGTACTTCGTCGTGATGGCCTTGCCCAGTTGCGGCGTGTGGACCACGGGTGAGACGAACACCACATCGTCGGCCAGCAGGCGGCCGAGTGCCGCCATGTCGCGGCTGCGCACGATGTGGTGCCAGTGTTCAATCGGGGCAGGGGTCATGATTGTTCATCCTTTTATGTGTCAAATCAGGTTGTAACCCTTGTTGCGTATACGCTTTCAGCTATTAAAAGTGTAGTCATCGCGGTCGGATTCAAGAAGCCGCATAGCGCTCGCGCAGTTCGCGCTTGAGCACCTTGCCGATCGCGCTGCGCGGCAGTTCGTCAACGAACCGCAACGCGGCCAGCCGCTGTGTCTTGCCCACGCGTGCACTGAACCACTGCAGCAATTCGTCGGCCGTGGCGTCGTTGCCGGGACGTTTCACGACGAAGGCCACGGGCGTCTCGCCCCAAGCCTCGGACGGCACGCCGATCACGGCCACCTCCGCCACGGCCGGGTGCTCGCGCAGCACGGCCTCCAGATCGCTCGGGTAGATGTTGAAGCCGCCCGAGATGATCATGTCCTTCTTGCGGTCGAACAGCGTGAGAAAGCCGTCGGCGTCGAAGCGGCCGACGTCGCCGGTGCGGATGAAGCGCTTGCCGGCGGGGTCGAACCATTCGGCCTCGCGCGTCTTGCCGGGCTGGCCGTGGTAGCCGGTCATCATGCCCGGCGAATGGCCGACCACTTCACCAGCCTCGCCGCGCGGCACCTCGCGCCCTTCGTCGTCGATCAGCCGGATGTCGCTGGTGGCCGCCGGCTGGCCGACCGTGTGCAGCTTGTCCGGGTGCAGGTGCGCCTGCAGGATGCAGGTGCCGCCGCCCTCGGTCATGCCGTAGTACTCGATCAGGCCGCCGGGCCAGCGCTTCAGCACATCGGCCTTGAGCGCGGCCGAGAACGGCGCGCTGGTGGAGAACTTGAAGAGGAAGCTGGACAGATCAAAACCGTCGAACTCGGGCCGCGCCATGATGCGCTGGTACTGCACCGGCACCAGCATGGTGTGCGTGGCGCGCTGGGCCTGCGCCAGCTGCAGGTAGCCGAGCGCGTCGAATTTCGGCATCAGCACCACGGTGCCGCCGAAGGCCAGCGTCGGAAAGAACATCACCAGCGTGGTGTTCGAGTACAGCGGGGTGGCCAGCACCGTGACGGTGTCCGGGCCGTAGCTGAACTGGTCGCCGCGCTGCACATGAGCCCAGCGCATGCCGTGGCCCTGCACGATGCCCTTGGGCTCGCCGGTGGTGCCCGATGAATAGATGATGTTGAAGGGCGTGTCGGGGCGGATCTCGGGGCGCACCGGCTTGGCACCTTGCGGCGCCAGCCAGTCGCCCAGCGCCCGACCGGCGGCGGAGCCGTCGAGCGCGATGCGCGGCACGGGCGCGGCGGTGGCCGCAGCGGGCGCCGCATCCAGCGCGGCGGCCACGCCCGCATCCAGGAAGAACAGCTTTGCCTGCGCGTCCGCCGCCATGCGCCGCAGGCTCTCGGGTGTCGAGCTCGGCGCCAGCGGCGCCACGGCGACACCGGCACGCAGGGCGCCGAGAAACACCGCGGCGTATTCGATCGAGGGGCTGGCGCAGATCGCAATCGCGTCGCCCACCTGCACACCATCGCGTTGCAGCGCCGCGGCCGTGCGGTCCATCAGCGCGTCGAGCGCGCCGTAGGTCAGCGTGCGTCCGCCCTCGACCAGCGCGCGCCGCGTGGGCGCCTGTGCGGCATGCTCGCGGATCAGGTCGGTGATGAGGCCAAAGGCCTGCTGTGAAATATCGTTCATGAGGGTTATTCAAAGGCTGGCCACCGTGATATTCAATAACAAATCGTGCTACAGCCATTGATGGGTATATACGGTCAGCTATTGAAATTGTAGTTTTACCGGTATGAGATTGAGCCTCATGAGGCGGCGCGCCGCGGGCGTGCGGCGCGCGCAGGTTTGGGTTGGCCCGCCACCAGTTGCAGTGCCGCGGTGGTCTTCGGAGCCGCCGTCCTGC
>DATNBD010000003.1:0-12171 GCA_035572155.1 Rhodoferax sp. | reverse complement strand
GGCTCCTGGTGCAAGTTGGGAATAACGAAATGATCCAGACTGAATCACGGTTAGAAGTTGCCGACAATACCGGCGCGAAATCCGTCCTGTGCATCAAGGTGCTGGGCGGGTCCAAGCGTCGCTATGCCAGCGTCGGCGACGTTATCAAGGTGAGCATCAAGGAAGCCGCTCCGCGTGGCCGCGTCAAAAAAGGCGAGGTGTACAGCGCGGTGGTGGTTCGCACGGCCAAGGGCATTCGCCGCAGCGACGGCTCCCTGGTCAAGTTCGACGGCAATGCCGCCGTGTTGCTCAATAACAAGCTCGAGCCCATTGGCACGCGCATCTTCGGCCCGGTGACGCGTGAATTGCGCACCGAGAAGTTCATGAAGATCGTGTCCCTGGCTCCTGAAGTTCTCTAAGGACTCGCCATGAACAAGATTCGCAAGGGCGACGAGGTCATCGTGCTCGCGGGGCGCGACAAGGGCAAGCGCGGCACGGTGTCGCTGCGCAAGGACGACTCCCATCTGGTGATCGACGGCATCAATCTGGTGAAGAAACACACCAAGCCGAACCCGCTCAAGGGCACCACGGGCGGCATCGTCGAGAAGGCCATGCCGATTCATCAGTCCAATGTGGCCATTTTCAATGGTGCCACGGGCAAGGCCGACCGGGTCGGCATCAAGCTGCAGGCCGACGGCACGCGTGTGCGTGTTTACAAGTCCAGCGGCGACGAGATCAAGGTGGCATGACCATGGCACGACTCCAGCAACACTATCGCGAAAAAGTGGCCCCCGAGCTGATGGCCAAGTTTGGCTACACCTCGCCGATGCAGGTGCCGCGCCTGACCAAGATCACGCTCAACATGGGCGTGAGCGAAGCGGTTTCCGACAAGAAGGTCATGGACAACGCGGTCAGCGATCTGTCCAAGATCGCCGGTCAAAAGCCGGTCGTCACGGTGGCCAAGAAGGCGATTGCGGGTTTCAAGATCCGCGAAGGCCAGGCCATTGGCTGCATGGTCACGCTGCGCGGCGTGCAGATGTACGAGTTTCTGGATCGTTTCGTCACCGTGGCGCTGCCCCGCGTGCGTGACTTCCGCGGCATCTCCGGGCGCGCCTTCGACGGCCGTGGCAACTACAACATCGGCGTCAAAGAGCAGATTATTTTTCCCGAGATCGAGTACGACAAGGTCGATGCCCTGCGCGGTCTCAATATCAGTATCACCACGACGGCCAAGAACGACGAAGAGTGCAAGGCACTGCTCGCGGGCTTCCGTTTCCCCTTCAAGAACTGAGGTGACGTGTGGCTAAAATGGCTTTGATCGAGCGCGAGCTCAAGCGCGACAAACTGGTCGCCAAGTACGCAAAAAAACACGCGGAACTGAAGGCGATTTCCAATGATGCCAAGCGCAGCGACGAAGAGCGCGCGGTAGCGCGTCTGGGACTGCAAAAACTCCCGCGTAACGCCAACCCGACCCGTCAGCGCAACCGCTGCGCGATCACCGGCCGTCCGCGTGGAACGTTCCGTCAATTCGGCTTGGCCCGCGCCAAGATCCGTGAAATGGCTTTTGCCGGCGATATCCCTGGTGTCGTCAAGGCAAGCTGGTAAGGCAAGGCAGGAGATTAAACATGAGCATGAGTGATCCCATTGCCGACCTGCTGACCCGGATTCGCAATGCGCAAATGGTGGCGAAAGTCACCGTGTCGGTACCGTCTTCCAAGGTGAAGGTGGCAATTGCGCAGGTGTTGAAGGATGAGGGTTACATCGACGGCTTCCAGGTCAAGACCGAAGCCGGCAAGACCGAGCTTGAAATTGCCCTGAAGTATTACGCCGGCCGCCCCGTGATCGAGCGTATCGAGCGCGTCAGCCGTCCGGGCCTGCGTGTGTACAAGGGCCATGGCGCCATTCCGCAGGTCATGAATGGCCTGGGTGTGGCCATCGTCACGACGCCCCAGGGTGTGATGACCGACCGCAAGGCACGCGCGACCGGTATCGGTGGCGAAGTGCTGTGCTACGTAGCCTGATCGCGGCATTGAGGAGAAACTGAAATGTCTCGTATAGGAAAAATGCCGGTCACCGTCCCCGCAGGTGTGGATGTGTCAATCAAGGAAGACCAGATCAGCGTCAAGGGCGCGGGGGGCACTTTGCAGCTGTCTCAAAACGCGCTGGTCAAGGTTGCCAGCGACGCGGGCAAGCTGAGTTTTGCCCCGGCGAACGACTCGCGTGAAGCGAATGCCATGAGCGGCACCATGCGCCAGCTGGTGAACAACATGGTGGTTGGCGTGACCAAGGGTTTCGAGAAGAAGCTCAACCTCGTGGGCGTTGGTTTCCGCGCGCAGGCGCAAGGCACCAAGCTGAACCTCGCTGTGGGGTTCTCTCATCCGGTGAACAAGGACATGCCGGCCGGCATCTCGGTGGCAACACCGGCCCCGACTGAAATCGTGATCAAGGGCGCCGATCGCCAGCGCGTCGGGCAGGTGGCTGCCGAAATTCGTGCGATTCGCCCTCCCGAGCCGTACAAGGGCAAGGGCATCCGCTATGCGGATGAGAAGATCACGATCAAAGAAACCAAGAAGAAATAAGGAGCTGCAACATGTTGTCCAAGAAAGAGCAGCGTCTTCGCCGGTCCCGTCAGACCCGGATCCGTATTGCGGCCCAGGGTGTGGCGCGTTTGACGGTGAACCGTACCAATTTGCACATCTATGCCAGCGTCATTTCCGGCGACGGTACCAAGGTGCTGGCGACCGCATCCACGGCGCAGGCCGACGTTCGCAGTTCCCTCGGCGGCGCCGGCAAGGGTGGCAACGCGGTGGCGGCCCAGACCGTTGGCAAGCTGATTGCCGAGAAGGCCAAGGCGGCCGGCATTGAAAAGGTGGCTTTCGACAGGGCCGGGTTTGCGTACCACGGACGCGTCAAGGCGTTGGCTGACGCGGCACGCGCGGCCGGCTTGCAGTTCTAAGCGGATCGGGATTAAAAATGGCTAAAGTTCAAGCAAAAATGCAGGGCAAGGGGCAAGGCGACGGCCCGGAAGACGGCCTGCGCGAAAAGATGATCGCGATCAACCGCGTGACCAAGGTGGTCAAGGGCGGGCGCATTCTCGGCTTTGCTGCATTGACGGTCGTGGGCGATGGCGATGGCCGTGTCGGCATGGGCAAGGGCAAGTCGAAGGAAGTGCCGGCCGCCGTGCAAAAGGCGATGGAAGAGGCGCGGCGCAATCTGACCAAGGTGTCGCTGCGCAATGGCACGATTCATCACAAGGTGAACGGGCACCATGGTGCCTCGAACGTGATGATGGCGCCGGCCCCGAAGGGCACCGGCATCATCGCGGGCGGCCCGATGCGTGCCGTGTTCGAGGTCATGGGCATTACCGACATCGTGGCCAAGAGCCACGGTTCGTCCAACCCCTACAACATGGTTCGTGCCACGCTGGATGCGCTTGCCCACTGCGCCACCGCTTCGGACGTGGCGGCCAAGCGCGGCAAGACGGTCGAAGAGATCTTCGCCTGACCGGGAGTTTCATCATGACAACGCTACAAAAACTCAAGGTTCAACTGGTGCGCAGCCCGATCGGCTGCAAACAGGCGCACCGGGCCACGGTGCGTGGCCTCGGGCTGCGCAAGGTCAACAGCACGAGCGAGCTGCAGGACACGCCGGAAGTTCGCGGCATGATTAACAAGATCAGCTATCTGGTCAAAGTGCTCTGAAGGGCAAGACGATGGAACTCAATGGCATCAAGCCCGCAGAGGGCGCAAAGCACGCCAGGCGGCGTGTCGGACGTGGAATCGGGTCCGGGCTGGGCAAGACCGCGGGGCGTGGCCACAAAGGCCAGAAGTCGCGCGCGGGCGGCTATCACAAGACTGGCTTTGAAGGCGGACAGATGCCGCTCCAGCGCCGCTTGCCGAAACGCGGCTTCAAGTCGCAGCTGTTGCAATTCAACGCGGAGGTCACGCTCGGTGCGCTCGAGCGCCTGGGCGCCGCCGAAGTGGATTTGCTCGCGCTCAAGCAGGCGGGCCTGGTGGGTGACCTGATCAAGGTTGCCAAGGTGATCAAGTCCGGCACCCTCACCAAAGCGGTCAAGCTCACGGGGATCGGCGCAACGGCGGGCGCCCGCGCTGCGATTGAAGCGGCTGGCGGCAGCGTGGCCTGAATTTACGCCTGAAAGAGAATCTCAGTGGCAACCAGCAGCAAAAAAATTGCAAAAACCGGAAAGTACGGAGACCTGCGTCGCCGGCTGATTTTTTTGCTGCTCGCGCTGGTGGTTTACCGCGTCGGTTCGTATATTCCGGTGCCTGGCATCGACCCGAATCAACTCGAACGTTTGTTTCAAGGTCAGCAAAACGGCATCCTCAGCCTGTTCAACATGTTCTCGGGCGGGGCGCTGTCGCGCTTTTCCGTGTTTGCGCTCGGCATCATGCCGTACATCTCGGCGTCGATCATCATGCAATTGATGACCTACGTGGTGCCGACTTTCGAGCAGATGAAAAACGAGGGCGAATCGGGCCAGCGCAAGATTACCCAGTACACCCGCTACGGCACGCTGGGACTGGGTCTGTTTCAGTCTCTGGGTATTTCCGTGGCACTGGAGAGCTCGCCGGGGCTGGTATTGGTGCCCGGCATGGGTTTTCGCCTGACCGCTGTGGTCAGCCTCACCGCAGGCACGATGTTCCTGATGTGGCTTGGCGAACAAATTACCGAACGCGGGTTGGGTAACGGGATTTCGTTGCTGATTTTTGCCGGCATTGCCGCCGGTTTGCCTACGGGGATCGGCAGTTTGCTGCAGTTGGTGAGTACCGGGGCCATGAGCATTCTGGTGGCCCTGTTCATCGTGGCCATTGTCGGGCTCGTGACTTATTTCGTCGTGTTCATCGAGCGCGGCCAGCGCAAGATTCTGGTGAACTACGCGCGACGACAGGTGGGGAACAAGGTTTATGGCGGCCAGTCGTCGCATTTACCCTTGAAGCTGAATATGTCGGGCGTGATTCCGCCGATCTTCGCTTCGTCCATCATCCTGCTGCCTGCGACCGCGGTGAGCTGGTTCAGTGGTGGTGATTCCATGGTCTGGCTGAAAAATATTGCCAGTGCGCTGACGCCGGGGCAGCCTATTTACGTCATGTTGTATGCGGCGGCGATCATATTTTTCTGCTTTTTCTACACCGCGCTGGTCTTCAACAGCCGGGAGACGGCCGACAACCTGAAGAAAAGCGGCGCGTTCATTCCGGGCATCCGGCCAGGCGAGCAGTCGGCGCGGTACATCGACAAGATTCTGGTCCGCTTGACCCTGGTGGGCGCGATTTACATCACGATCGTCTGCCTGTTGCCGGAGTTTCTGATATTGAAATACAACGTGCCGTTCTATTTTGGCGGCACTTCCTTGCTGATTATTGTGGTGGTCACGATGGACTTCATGGCCCAAGTGCAGAACTATTTGATGTCCCAGCAGTATGAGTCCCTGTTGAAAAAGGCCAACTTCAAAACTTCACTGGGCGGTTAAGAGGAATGTCAAAAGACGATGTCATCCAGATGCAGGGGGAAGTGGTTGAAAACCTGCCCAATGCGACTTTTCGTGTGAAGCTGGAAAATGGCCACGTCGTGTTGGGCCATATCTCGGGAAAGATGCGGATGCACTACATCCGGATTTTGCCGGGCGACAAGGTCACGGTGGAGCTGACGCCTTACGATTTATCGCGGGCTCGTATTGTGTTCCGGGCCAAGTAGGCCGGAACTGGATGGAAAAGTTTTAGGAGAATGAAATGAAGGTTTCGGCTTCGGTCAAGAAAATTTGCCGCAACTGCAAGATTATCCGCCGCAAGGGCGTGGTTCGCGTGATCTGTACGGATCCGCGGCACAAGCAGCGCCAAGGTTGATCAAAGAGTTTTAGAGGACGCACATGGCACGTATCGCTGGCATCAATATTCCGCCGCATCAGCACGCTGAAATCGGCCTGACCGCCATTTTTGGCATTGGCCGCTCCCGCGCTCGCAAGATTTGCGAAGCGTGCGAGATCGCTTATTCCAAGAAAATCAAGGATCTGACGGATGGCGATCTTGAAAAGATTCGCGATCAGGTCGCGCAATTGACGATCGAAGGCGATCTGCGCCGCGAAACCACCATGAACATCAAGCGATTGATGGACATCGGTTGCTATCGCGGTTTCCGCCACCGCCGCGGCCTGCCGATGCGCGGTCAGCGCACGCGCACGAATGCGCGCACTCGCAAGGGCCCGCGCAAAGCAGCAGCGGCATTGAAGAAATAATTGGGATTGAGAGATCACTATGGCAAAGGCTCCCGCGAATAACGCTGCGCAACGGGTGCGCAAAAAAGTCCGCAAGAACGTCTCGGACGGTGTGGCGCACGTTCACGCGTCGTTCAACAACACCATCATCACGATCACTGACCGTCAAGGCAACGCTCTGTCGTGGGCGTCGTCGGGAGGCCAGGGATTCAAGGGTTCGCGCAAGTCCACGCCTTTCGCCGCACAGGTGGCCTCGGAAGTGGCCGGCCGCGCAGCGCTCGAGCAGGGGATCAAGAACCTGGATGTAGAGATCAAGGGGCCCGGTCCGGGTCGGGAATCCTCGGTTCGCGCACTGGCTGCGCTCGGCATCCGCATTACGTCGATTGCCGACGTCACGCCAGTGCCGCACAACGGCTGCCGGCCGCAAAAACGCCGTCGTATCTAGTTTCATTTCAAGCCCACCGCCATCGGCGACAGCTTGATGGCTCCCGCACTTTCGTGCGGAAGATGACACAAAGGAAGTTCAAGTGGCACGCTATCTCGGCCCCAAGGCCAAACTATCCCGCCGTGAAGGCACGGACCTTTTCCTCAAGAGCGCGCGCCGCGCCATCGGGGACAAGGCCAAATTCGACTCCAAGCCAGGTCAGCATGGGCGCACCTCTGGATCGCGCACGTCTGATTACGGCCTGCAACTGCGCGAGAAGCAAAAAGTCAAGCGCATGTATGGGGTGATGGAGCGCCAGTTCCGCCGCTATTTTGAAGAAGCCGATCGCCGCAAGGGCAACACCGGGGCGAATCTGCTGTTCCTGCTGGAATGCCGCCTGGATAACGTGGTGTATCGCATGGGCTTCGGGTCGACCCGCGCCGAGGCGCGGCAACTGGTGTCGCACAAGGCCATGACGGTGAATGGGCAGTCCGTGAACATCCCGTCGTACATGGTCAAGGTGGGCGATGTTGTGGCGGTGCGCGACAAGTCCAAAAAGCAAAATCGTGTCGTGGAAGCGCTTCAGTTGGCCCAGCAGGTCGGGATCCCCGCGTGGGTTGACGTGAATGCCGACAAGGCGGAAGGCACCTTCAAGAAGGTGCCCGACCGGGACGAGTTTGCGGCCGATGTCAACGAGTCCTTGATTGTCGAGTTGTACTCGCGCTGATCGCATTAGTTTTCAACTGTTTTCGTTCCTGATTCACACAGTGCCGCGAATCAGGCGCTTCACCAGCCTTACCGGTGTAACGAGCCGGGGGTATTGAGAGGAAGTCCGCATGCAAACCAACCTGCTAAAACCAAAAACAATCAATGTGGAGCAACTTGGGCCCAACCGTGCCAAGGTGACGCTGGAGCCGTTCGAGCGCGGCTATGGGCACACCCTGGGCAATGCGTTGCGCCGCGTCTTGTTGTCCTCGATGGTGGGTCACGCGGCCACCGAGGTGACCATTGCCGGTGTGTTGCACGAATATTCATCCATCGACGGTGTGCAGGAAGATGTCGTCAACATTCTGTTGAACCTCAAGGGTGTTGTCTTCAAGCTGCACAATCGCGATGAAGTCACGCTGAGCCTGCGCAAAGACGGCGAGGGCCTCGTGACGGCAGCCGACATCCAGACCCCGCACGATGTGGAAATCATCAATCCGAACCATGTCATTGCCACTCTGTCGCACGGGGGCAAGCTGGACATGCAGATCAAGATTGAAAAGGGCCGTGGCTACGTTCCGGGCAATGTTCGCCGCTACGGAGACGAACCCGTGAAATCCATTGGCCGGATCATTCTTGATGCCTCGTTTTCGCCGGTCAAGCGGGTCAGCTACGTCGTCGAGAGCGCTCGCGTCGAGCAGCGCACCGACCTGGACAAGCTCGTGGTGGAAATTGAAACCAACGGCGCCATCTCGGCGGAAGACGCGGTTCGCGCCTCGGCCAAGATTCTGGTGGAGCAGCTGGCGGTGTTCGCCCAGCTCGAGGGCAGCGAGTTGGCCATGTTCGATGCGCCGACTCCGCGCACCTCTCAACAGTTCGACCCGATCCTGCTGCGCCCGGTGGACGAGCTCGAGCTGACGGTGCGCTCCGCCAACTGTCTGAAGGCGGAAAACATTTACTACATTGGCGACCTGATCCAGCGCACCGAGAACGAGCTGCTCAAGACGCCGAACCTGGGCCGCAAATCGCTGAACGAGATCAAGGAAGTCCTGGCCTCGCGTGGTTTG
This sequence comes from Rhodoferax sp., assembly GCA_035572155.1. GTDB lineage: Bacteria > Pseudomonadota > Gammaproteobacteria > Burkholderiales > Burkholderiaceae_C > Rhodoferax_A. The sequence goes on along the minus strand of DATNBD010000003.1, from coordinate 3,767 downwards.
ACGCTCGGCATGAAGCTGGAAAGCTGGCCCCCGGCAGGCTTGGACAAGCGTTGATTTTTCGGCCCTGAATTCCAGGGCCTGTGCACCGGGCAGTACCTGATACGGCTGCCTGTTAAATAACGAAAGGAAAGCACCATGCGCCACGCACACGGACTGCGCAAACTGAACCGCACCAGCGAGCACCGCCTCGCCATGCTGCGCAATATGATGAACTCGCTCATCGAGCACGAGGTGATCAAGACCACACTGCCCAAGGCCAAGGAATTGCGCCGCGTGGTGGAGCCCATGATCACCTTGAGCAAGGAGCCGACGCTGGCCAACAAGCGTCTGGCATTCAATCGACTGCGTGATCGCGACAGCGTCGTCAAACTGTTTGCCGAACTCGGGCCGCGCTTCAAGGCCCGGCCCGGTGGCTACACCCGCATTTTGAAGATGGGTTTTCGCGTGGGCGACAACGCCCCAATGGCATTGGTGGAACTGGTGGATCGTCCCGCAGATACCGATTCGTCCGACGCCGCGAAGGCGGAATAGGTTACAATAGCTGTCTTACCGCGCGATGGAGCAGCCTGGTAGCTCGTTGGGCTCATAACCCAAAGGTCGCAAGTTCAAATCTTGCTCGCGCAACCAACCAGCAGCGGTCAGCGCTGACAAAAAACGCCCACTTAAGTGGGCGTTTTTTTGTTTCCGACAGCTCCTCGCGCGATCGGCCGGTTTTACAATTTCGCATGTTCAAGTGCATGACGCAACCGTTGGCCAGGTGGCTCGCCATTGCGTCCATTGCATGGCTGGTGCTGGCACCCACCGCCTTGCGGGTCGTCATGGCGGCGTCGCCGTCCTCGCCCCCGTGGCAGCAAATCTGCACCTCGCACGGTGAGCAATCGACCCCGTTGCCTGGCGCCCCGGGGACGCCGGGCGGGGTGGGCGCTTGTGACTGCCCGCTGTGCGTTCTGTGCCATCTCGGCTGGGCCTCCGCGCCTGTGGCCATCCAGGCCGTTGACATCCTCCTGAACAGCGTGCCACCGCTGGTGACTGACGCCCGGTCACCGCGCCCGGCCTGGCAGTGGGCGCAGCAAAATCCGCGCGCACCGCCCCGGTATTTCTGATCTCCGCCACAGATCGGCTCCCGGTTGCGCCTGTCGCCTGCGCAGCAGATTAGACCGGGCCGCGCTTTCCTCTTATTGATTTGCACGGAGGCATTTCTTCCGTGCTTGCGAGACATCCATGAAAAAACATCATTCAGTTCTTGTCGCACTGCTGGCCTTTGCGCCCGCCAGTGCCGTGTTTGCGTGCGCCACCTGTGGCTGTTCCCTGTCGTCCGACGCCGCCATGGGCTATTCGGCCTCTGCCGGCTGGATGGTCAGTCTGGAATACGATTACCTCAACCAGAATCAGTTGCGCTCGGGCACGGGCAGTGTTTCACCGGCCCAGGTGGCTGCCATCAACAACGCGGGCGGCGACCAGGAAGTGGAAAACGATACCCTCAATCACTATGTCACCCTGGGCCTGAGCTACGCGCCCAGCGCGGACTGGAACTTCAAGCTCATGGTGCCGTACATTGCCCGCAGCCATTCGACCTACGGCTCCGCAAGCAATCCGCTCGGCTCGAACGATCTGAGCGGCGCCACCATCTCCGGCCTGGGCGACATCAAATTCATCACCAGCTACCAGGGCCTGCTGCCGACGCACAACCTCGGGTTTCAGCTCGGCGTGAAATTGCCCACGGGCAACTACGGCGGACCCAACGCCGCGGGTACCGGCACGGTCGGGCGCAATCCCGCCGCATTTACGTCGGGGCCCGGCACCGGCAGCCTGCTCGACACCAGCCTGCAGGCCGGCACCGGCAGCACCGACCTCATCGTGGGTGCCTACTACTACCAGCCGGTGAGCCAGAATTTCGATGCTTTTGTGAATGGCCAATTCCAGGCTGCCGTGATGCAGCGCCTCGACCAGGCTGGCGCCGACTACCGCCCCGGCAACCTGGCAACGGTGAGCTTCGGCGTGCGCTACGAGGCCAACCCCGATATCGTGCCGCAGTTGCAGATGAACATCACGCACAAGAGCGCCGACCAGGGCGCGCTGGCCGACACCGCCGATACGGCGGGAACCGTTGCGTATCTGAGCCCCGGCGTCACGGTGGCCGTGGCGAACAACACGCATCTCTATGCCTTTGTGCAACTGCCGGTGTACAGCAAGCTTGCGGGTTACCAGCTGTTCCCGCGCTGGGGCGCCTCCGTGGGTGTGACCCATGCATTCTGAGCCGTTCCGTCGCAGTTCCGGGGCATGTGCTTCGCGCCGCGCCCTGCTGCGCGCTACGTTGGGACTCGGCGTTGCAGGCGCCGCCGGGCTCTCCAACCAGGCGCATGCGGCCGAGCTGAAGCTGGGGCAGCCGGCGCCGCCGCTCGTGCTGCACACGCTGGACGGGCGCAGCATCGCCACGCGGGATCTGCTCGGGCAAGTGGTGATTGCCACGTTCTGGGCCACCTGGTGCGTGCCGTGCCGCGAGGAGCTGCCGCTGCTCTCGGCCTATGCGATGCAGCACGCGTCGCAAGGTCTGCAGGTGCTGGGCTTCAGCCTGGACGACGCAGCGAACCTGCCGAAGGTCCGCGCGGTGGCGGCGAGCCTGAGTTTCCCGGTCGGCTTGCTCGGGAGTCCCTGGGTTCCGGTCTATGGCCGCATCTGGCGCCTGCCCGTGAGCTTCGTGATCGACCGCGGGGGGCGTCTGGCCGACAACGGCTGGGACGATGATCCGCCCACGTGGACGGCGCAGCGGCTGCACAGTGTGGTGGATCCGCTGCTCGCGCGCAGCGGCTGAGCCGGTCTCAATCCGGCAGCACGGCCGTCACCTCGATCTCGACTTTGGCGCGAGCCTCCATCAGCGCGGCTACCTGTACGCAGGTCATGGCCGGGAAGTGACGGCCCAGCACCTCGCGATAGGCCACGCCCAACTCGCGCAGACGGCTGTTGTATTCGACCCGGTCCAGGATGTACCAGGTCATGCGCACCATGTGCTCGGGCCCGGCGCCGGCTTCCTTGAGCACGGCCGCGATATTGCGCAGTGCCTGTACGGTCTGGGCGATGAAATCGTCCGACTCGAACTGCTGCTGCGCGTTCCAGCCAATCTGGCCGCCCACGAAGATCTGGGTGCCGCGCGCGGCGATGCCATTGGCATAACCCTTGGCGGCGGCCCATCCCGCAGGCTGCAAAAGTTTTTTCATTTGGATTTTCCGCTCCAGGGTGGCGCTGGCCGACGTTCAGGGCTGGCGAAGCCGGAAGCGCTGCAGCTTGCCGGTCTCGGTGCGCGGCAGACTGGCGACAAATTCGATCTCGCGCGGGTATTTGTAGGGTGCGATCTCGGCTTTGACATGGTCTTGCAGCGCCTTGACCATCGCGCTGTCGCCAGCTTCGCCGGACTTGAGCACGCAAAACGCCTTGACCACCATGCCGCGCTCGACGTCCGGTTTGCCGATCACCGCGCACTCGGCCACGGCCGGGTGCTTGAGCAGCGCGTCTTCCACCTCGGGCCCGCCGACGTTGTAGCCCGAGGTGATGATCATGTCGTCGTCGCGCGACTGGTAGAAGAAGTAGCCATCGACATCCTCTATGAAGGCGTCGCCGGGATAGTTCCAGCCGCCCTTGACGTAATTCGTCTGACGCACATCACCCAGGTAGCGGCAGCCAGTCGGCCCCAGCACCGCCAGCTTGCCGATCGTGCCGCGCGGCACCTCCTGGCCGTTATCGTCCACCACCTTGGCGCGATAGCCCGGCAC
>DATNBD010000002.1:0-13093 GCA_035572155.1 Rhodoferax sp. | reverse complement strand
TCGGCCCAGCAAATCTGGCTCGCCGGCCTGGGTGCCTTCGCGAAGGCGCAGGAAGAAGGCGGCAAGGTTTTTGAAACGCTGGTCAAGGAAGGACTGAGCATCCAGCGCAAGACGCAATCGGCCGCGGAAGAAAGAATTGCCGAAGCGACGAATCGCATGACGGCCCTGGCGAGCGATATTTCCGCCAAGGCCACCGGCAAATGGGACAAGCTGGAAAACATCTTCCAGGATCGCGTTGCGAAAGCGCTGAACGGGCTCGGTGCGCCTTCCGCCCGCGATATGGATGCCCTGGCGGCACGCGTTCATGAACTCGAACAAAGCGTCCAAAGACTTTCGACCCGGGCCAGCGCTCCCCGAACCGCCGCGAAAGGCGCCGCCAAGCCCGGTGCCAAACGCACCGCATCCCGCACGGCCGCGCGTTAAGCGAAGGGCGGCATGAGCGCTCCCGGCGGTTTCAGCGGGGGTTCAGGGTTTTTGTCGCAACGCAGCAATTTCGTGCATGGCGGCGCCCTACACTGGCAGCCAAGATGATTGCGGGCGGGCGGCGAACCGGCCAGCGCGGCGCGGTATCTGGAACAAGGGGTAGAGATTCATGGCGAAAAAGGCGCCACGCCGCACCGCTGAACGCATCCTGGAGGTCACACTCGAACTGTTCAACCGGTTTGGCGAACCGAACGTCTCAACCACGCTGATCTCGGCCGAGCTAAACATCAGTCCCGGCAACCTGTACTACCACTATCCCGCCAAGGACGAGCTGATCAATTCGTTGTTCGACCGCTACGAGCGGGCGCTTGGCGAGTTGCTGAACGCCAGCGACGGCGTGCGCGACGTGGAGGACGCCTGGTTCTTCATGCACACGCTGTTCGAGCTGATCTGGCAATACCGCTTCCTGTACCGCGACCTGAATGACTTGCTGAGCAAGAACCGCCGCCTCGAGACGCACTTCCAGTGGGTGCTGAAAAACAAGACGCGGGCCATCACCACCATGCTGGACGGCATGAGCCGTACCGGTGTGCTCAATATCGACCCGCGCGAGGCCCCCGCCACGGCCACCAGCATGGTGGTGGTGCTGACCTACTGGCTCAGCTTTGAATATGTGCGCGACCCGCGCAAGGCATTGGAGCCCGAGAACGCCCAGCTGGCGCTGCTGCGCGGCGCGCACCACGTGCTGAATTTGCTGGTGCCGTATCTGGAACCGGGGCAGCGCATGCACCTGCTGGGGCTGGTCGGGGCGTATGACAAGAACGAGCACGGACAAACAAGGAGATGACGATGGCCAAATGGACCGCCTTTGCGCACGCGGGTGATTATGAATTTGACGCGGCCAGCGTCAAGCAGAACTGGGCGCGCCTGCACGCCGGCGACGGCGAGCCGCTGCCCACCGAGGCCAGGGTGATCGCCGCCTGGGTTCTGTTCCATAACGGCGAATTCCAGAAGGCTGCCGAAGCGGGGTTGAAGGTTGCCGAGGCGGGCCACAGCGCCGGCATCACGGTGGCGAACAAGGCCACCAGCATCTACGCCAATTACCTGGAGAAGAAAGAGAAAATCAGGCTCGATCTGTTCATGGAAGTTGCCGCGCGGGCCGAAACGCTGGCCGCGGTGGAACCCCGCAATGCCAACGCCTGGTACTGGCAGGCCTATGCGCTGGGCCGCTACAGCCAGGGCATCAGCGTCGCCAAGGCGCTGGCCCAGGGGCTGGGCGGCAAGGTGAAGGCGGCGCTGGAACAGACCATCCAGCTGCAGCCGAAACACGCGGACGCGCACATTGCGCTGGCTTCGTTCCATGCCGAGGTGATCGACAAGGTGGGCGCGCTGATTGGCGGCATGACCTATGGCGCAAAAAAGGACACAGGCCTCAAGCTGTTCCAGCAGGCGCTCAAGCTGAACCCGGGATCCGCCATTGCAATGATCGAATACGCGAACGGCCTGGTCATGCTGGAAGGCGACAAGAAGATGAAGGAAGCGACCCGGCTCTACGAACAGGCCGCCGCCAGCGAACCCCTGGACGCGATGGAGCGGCTGGACGTGGAGATGGCGAAGGCAGAGCTGGAGGATTGAGGGATCTTGTCATTCCCGCAAGGCTCTGTCATTCCCACAAGGCTCTGTCATTCCCGCGAAGGCGGGAATCCGCTCTCCGCCGATCGCCACCGTGGATTCCCGGTCAAGCCGGGAATGACAAGAATCCACCCCTCCCGGCGCCCGTCGCGTCAACGCCTCACTTGAGCCAGTGGTCGACCACCTTCTGGTACGCGCCGGTCGCCTTGGTCAGGTGCAGCCACTGGTCGACGTAGGCCTGGAACACGTTGTCGCCTTGCGGCAGCATGTAGGCCTTCTCGCCATACTGCAGCGGCTTGCCGGGATTCACCGGGCACAGGGTCGGGTGCAGCTTGTGCTGCAGCAGGGTCTCCGACGTGTCCGTCACCATCACGTCGGCCTTGCCCTTGGCGATCTGCTCGAAGATCGTGACATTGTCCGGATACTCGATCAGGTGCGCCTGGGCCAGGTACTTGCGGGCGAATTTCTCGTTGGTGCCGCCCGGGTTGAAGATCGCGCGCACGCCGGGGCGGTCCAGCTGGGCCAGCGTCTGGTATTTCTTCACGTCGGCGCAGCGCGCGATCGGCGATTTGCCGTCCACCATCACCACGTGGCTGAAATACACACGCCTGGCGCGCTCCAGCGAGACCGAGATGCCGCCCACGGCGATGTCGCATTTGTCGGCCAGGAAATCACCCATCAGATGCGGCCAGGTGGTCTTCACGAAATCGGCCTTGACCCCCAGCGACGCGGCCAGCGACTGCGCCAGATCGATGTCGATCCCCTCGAACTGGCCGTCCGGGCGCAGGAAGCTGTAGGGCTTGTAGTCGCCGGTGGTGCAAACGCGCAGGGCGCCACTCTGGACCACCGCGTCGAGCCGCGAGCCAGCGGGGTTCGCCGCGGCGGCCGGCGTCGGCTGCGCCTGGGACAGGCCGCAAAAAGCGCCCAGCAGCACCGCCAATGCGGCGCCGATCCAGCGATTCTTCATGTTCGGTCTCCTCGTCGATTATTTGAAACTGGCGATGCTACTCCAGCCCATCGCCAGAGGAGTGTTGCCTCGGGACGAACCCACCTCAGTCGTCCTCCCACGGCAGCATCAGCGTGATCATCGCGAGCTTGGCGAATTCGGGCTCGAACTCGTCGATGATGGCCTGTGGATCCGGGCACAAGGTGGCATCGGTGATCACGCCGAACTGCACGCCGCCGCCGTAGCTCAGGATCGACACGCCCAGGCCCACCGTGCCCGACTGCGGCACCCAGAACATGTTCTGCTCGATGGTGGCGCCGCAGAACTTCTGCTTGTCCTTCGGGCCCGGGACGTTGGTCATCACCGCCGTGGTCTTCTTGCTGAACAAATGGAGCAGGGCATCCTGGGCGGGCTTGGCCAGCAGGCCCGCCACCGCCAGCAGGCCGAAGGCCAGCAGCGGCTGGTAGCTGCCCTTCATCCGGCTCATGCGCCGGCGCACTTCGTAGATGCGCTCCACCGGATTGTCGAGGCCGATGGGTAGCAGCAGCGGCGCGAGGCCGAACCGGTTGCCTAGCTGGTAGGCCTGCTCGATCGGGCGCAGATTCACCGGCACCATGGCGCGGATTTCGCAGTCCGCGACGTCGTCTCCCTTGGCGCGCAGGTACTCGCCGATGGCGCCGGCGACACAGCTGAGCAGCACATCGTTGATGGAGCAGTTCAGCGCCTTGCCCACGGCCCGGACCTCGGCCAGCGGAATCGGCGCGCACCAGGCCACGCGCTTGGCGGTGCCGGGCTGGCCCTTGAGCCGGGTTCTGGAATCGTCGGGCATGAGCGCCAGCGCCGCCAGGTCGCTGGTCACCCGGTACGCGGTTTTCGCCCTGTCCAGCGTCTCGCTCACGCCCTTTTGCGGCTCGCGCAGCATTTCCATGGAGCGCACCGCCTGCTCACCGGCGCGCGCCAGCGCTCGAACGGCCAGACCGGTGAACGGCTCGATCAGGTTGCCGACGAGCCAGTCCTGCGCACCTTCCAGCCCGCCGCGCGCCGCGCCCCTCGCTCGGCGTGCCGGTGGCGCGGCGCCGCCATCGACCAGCGACTGGGTCACCGCGATCAGCGCAATGCCGTCGGCAATGCAGTGGTGGATGCGCACCACCAGCGCCGAGCCGCCCTGGTAGTGCGGCACCAGGTGGAATTGCCACAGCGGGTGTTTGCGGTCGAGCGGTCGCATCGCCAGTTCGGCCACCCGGTCCTGCAGCGCTTCCTGCTCGTGCCCTTTGGCTTTCTTCGGCAGCTTCTCCAGCACGACATGGCGCGCGATGTCGAAGTCCCGATCGGCCACCCACGTAGCGCCTGCCGCGTCCTCGACCACGCGCTGCCCGAAGCGCGGGTATTTCAGCAGCCGCTCCTGCACCCGATCGCACAATGCTTCGTGGGTGATGCCGGGGCGCAGCACCCAGATGCCCACGATCATCATCAGGTTGCTGGGCGAATCCATGCGCAGCCAGGCGGTGTCGACCCGGCTCATGCGCTCGCCCGACAGGCCCAGCGTGCCGCCGATGGCCCGGGTCAGGTTCTTGCGCACGGCGTGCACGGCCTGGCCCGCAGCCTTTTGTGCCGCTTCGGCATTGACGGAGCGTGTCGCCATGGCGCCTCCACTGTGATTTGGTGATGGATGTCCGTAAGATACCGTGCAGCAACCCTGCAAGACACCTGTTTTACCCCACCCCTGACCCGAAGGAGCATTCCATGGCCGATCTCCAAGCCGAATTCGAAGCCGCCGTTGCGAATTCCAAAACCTTGAGCGAGCGTCCCGACAACGCCACGCTTTTGAAGATTTACGCGCTGTACAAGCAGGCCAGCGTGGGCGACAACGCCGAGAAGAAGCCCGGCTTTGGCGACATGGTGGGCCGCGCCAAATGGGACGCCTGGAACGGGCTGAAGGGCACGGCCGGTGCCGACGCGATGCGCCAGTACATCGACCTGATCGCGTCGCTCGGCTGATTCTTGTAAAGAAAAGGGCTGCTAGCCCTTACTGAATATCAATAGTCAGCTATCGAACACGAAGCATCCGAAGCTTTGCTGGAACTTGTACCGGTGTGCCCGACCGGCCCTGCGCGGTGCTCGTTTTTTGCTCATTTCCCTTTGGCCGGCTTTTTCACGGCGGCCTTTTTGGCGGCCGGTCCGGGGGCCAGCAGCGCATCGAGAGTTTTCGCGATCTCGCTCTCGATCCTGCCCTTGAACGCGCCCAGCACAAAGCCCAGCCGCGCTTTGAGCTCGAAGCGATCCCGGCTGACGTGCAGCGTGCCGTCCACGCCGCTGCGGGTAAAGCGCACCTCGTCGCTGGCCTTGCCCGCCTCGTAGGTGCAATCCATGCCGAATTGCGCTTGCGCCTGCCCGGCCCACTGGCGCGCGACCTTGCGCGCGGCGGGCAAGCCTAGGGCATGCGCCCGTTCGATATGAATGTCAGCCACCGTTGGCCTCCTGATGCAGCGACCCCGCCTGCCGGTCCAGCGCCTTGATTCGTTCGTCTTTCGGCAGCTTGGCCAGTTGTTTCACCGCATCATAAAACCGCGGCCAGCTGTTGCCCTCGCGCGCGAACAGCGCTTCGAACTGGGGCACCAGTTCGTCGTAGAAGGCCAGGGCGCCGAACGACGCATTGTTCGCGCCGGCCACCCAGTGGTCGTAACCTGCGTACCCGCCCCAGGAGGCCTTGAGCCTGGCATAGCTGTCGCGAAATTCCTGCATTGCTCTGTTTTTCAGAGCTGACATGGCAGACTGGTCAACGGCCGTGGCCTTGTTGCCTTCGTAGATCAGGATGAGCTGGCGGCGCGTGGCCGTGGTGAGCGCGCGAAACTGCCGGCGCCGCATCTCGAAACGGGCGTACTGCTCGCGCGCCGCCGGCGAGGCGCGCTCGGACAGCCAGCGCGCGCTGCCCATGAGCTCGACCGCGGTGGCATACGACTCGTTGAAGACGGTGTCGCCGGGCACATACAGAATCTGGTGCGCGAGTTCGTGAAAGATGATGCGGGCCAGCTCACCCTCGGGATAGTCGATGAAGGTGTTCAGGAGCGGATCGCCGCCGGCCCAGTTCAGCCACCCGAGCGTCGAATACGCGGGCACGCCGTACACGCTAACCTCCAGCCCTTGGGCCTTGAGCCGGGCCGCTTCGCGCTGCGCCGCTGCCTCGTCGAAATACCCGCGGTAGCCGACGCAACCGGCGATGGGGAAGCACCAGGTCTTGAGCGTGAGCGAATACGGCGGCGCGGCCACGACGTTCCACACCACGGCGCTGCGGTGCAGGTCGGCATAGCGGTGGTAGCTGGCGTTGTCAGGCTCGTCCAGTTCGGTCACGGCAAAGCGGCGGATGCGCTGGGCAAGTTCGAGCCGCCCCTTGAGTGGGGCCGGCGTGTGCGGGTCGGCAATCCAGTCGTCGACGGGGCGCGCCGCCGCCATCAGGCTGATCTGGCCATGCACCGATTGCCAGTAATAGCCCAGGTCGGCGCAGCCGCCCAGACCGAGCGCGACCACCAGCACCGCGACCCATCGTGCCACGGCGGCCATGGTGAGCCGGCGCTTCACACCGGCGCCACCGGCGAGTCCAGCTCGACCTGGACCAGGCAGTCGTAGAACACCGGACCACGTCCGAGGTCCGTCAGGTGCTGGCTGGTGAGCTGGTTCACGTTGCGGCCATCCAGCCCCAGCTTGCGCCACCACACGCCCAGGCCGTTCACCACACCGGCTCGCGCGCGCCGCGATACCTGCGCCTTGCAGCGGTACTCGCCACGGGCGTTGAAGACCCGCACGACCGCGCCGGCCGTGATGCCGCGCGCCGCGGCATCCACCTCGTTGATTTCCAGCAGCGGCTCGCCCTCGATCTCGCGCAGGCTCTGCACGTTGACAAAGCTGGAGTTGAGAAAGTTGCGCGCCGGCGGCGAGATCATCGCCAGTGGGTAGGCGGTGGACGTGCCCACCGCTTCGTGGTTCGGCACATGGTCGGGCAGGCCGTCCAGCCCCTGCGCGGCCAGCCGTGCGCTGAAAAATTCGCACTTGCCCGAGGGCGTGGGGAAGTTGCCGTCGGCAAAGGGCGCATCGGTTACCGGCACCGTCGCAAAACCGTGCGCCAGCAACCGCTCGAAATCAACCGTGTCGACACCTTCGCGACGGAACGCCATGCGGCACAACGCCTCGTCGCTGTCGGCAAAACAGGGGTCGGTGAAACCCATGCGCGCCGCCAGCTCCCGGAAGATCTGCGTGTTGGGCCTGGCCTCGCCGACCGGCGCAATGGCCGGCTGGTTCAACAGCACATCGGTGTGGCCATAGGCAGTGTGCACGTCCCAGTGCTCCAGTTGCGTGGTGGCCGGCAGCACATAGTCGGCGTAGTCCGCGGTGTCGGTCCTGAAATGCTCCAGCACCACGGTGAACAGGTCATCACGCACGAAGCCCTGCGCAACCTTGCCCGATTCGGGTGCAACCGCCACGGGGTTGCTGTTGTACACCAGCAGCGCCTCGATCTTCGGACCGAACGACGCTGAAGTTTCGCGCAACAGGGCGTCGCCGATCGTCACCATGTTGATCGTGCGGGGCACCCGCCCGGCCAGCAGGTCGGGCCGCTGCAGCGCTGCCTTGTTGACCGGGTACACACCCGAGCTGGCCAGCAGCAGCCCGCCCGCGCGGTGCCGCCAGGCCCCCGTGAGCGCGGGCAAACAGGCCACGGCGCGCACCGCGTTGCCGCCGCCGCGCACGCGCTGCATGCCGTAGTTCAGGCGGATGGCGCTGTGCGCCGTCGTGCCGTAGTCGCGCGCCAGCGACCGGATCTGCTCGGGCGGCACACCGCAGATGTCACCGGCACGCTCTGGGTTCCATAGCATGGCGCGCTCGCGCAGGGCCGGCCAACCCACGGTATGGTGCTTGATGTAAGCGTGGTCGAGCCAGTCGTGGACGATCAGTTCGTGCATCAGCGCCAACGCCAGCGCGGCATCGGTGCCGGGACGCAGCGCGATGTGTTCATGGCACTTGTCGGCCGTCTCGGTGCGGCGCGGGTCGATGCACACCAGTCTGGCGCCCGCGCGTTTGGCCGCCTGGGCGTGGCGCCAGAAATGCAGACTGCTGGTAATCGGGTTGCTGCCCCAGATCAGGATCAGTTTCGCCTCGGCAAAGAATTCGACTTTCATGCCGACCTTGCCGCCCAGCGTGTGCGCCAGCCCCTCCGCCCCAGCGGTCGAGCAGATGGTGCGATCGAGCAGCGACGCGCCCAGTTGGTGGAAAAAACGCGACGCCATCGACTCGCCTTGCACCAGCCCCATGGTGCCGCAGTAACTGTACGGGACGATGGCCTGCGGATCGCGCGCGGCGATGCGCTTCAAGCGGGCCGCAATGTCCTCCAGTGCGACCTCCCAGCTAACCGGCTCGAAGTGGCCGCAGCCCTTGGGGCCGACCCGACGCAGAGGATGCAAAATCCGCTCGGGGTGGTAGGTGCGCTCGGTATAGCGCGACACCTTGGTGCACAGCACGCCGTCGGTCGGCGGATGCGCCGGGTTGCCCTGGACCCGGATCGCCACGCCGTTCTCGACGGTGGTGAGCAGGGAACAGGTATCGGGGCAATCGTGCGGACAGGCGCCCCTAATGACGGTGGAAGTTCTGGTGATCATGCCGGCGGCATCCCTCATATTCATGGACGGACCTCCATAGCACCGTCAGGCCAGCGCGGGCGCGGCCGCCAGCCCCCGCATGAAGGCCTCGCAGCGCGCCAGTTGCTCCAGGCTCACGTATTCGTTCGGCTGGTGCGCCTGCACTATGCTGCCGGGGCCGCACACCACGGTGGAAATGCCCGATTGCTTGAACAGGCCTGCCTCGGAGCCGAACCCGACCAGCGTGGTGCCGGATTCGCCCGACAGACGCAACGCCAGCCGCGTGACCGGGTCCTGCACCGAGCCCAGAAAGCTCGGCACCTCGCAAATCGTCTCGAACCGGAAACCCGTTTCGGATGCTACTTTTTTCATAGCTGACTGCAAAGACAGGGCATGGGCTACTACCTCTTTTTGCATCAAGGATGCGTCGGCCGTCGGCAGATCCCGGAATTCGTAGCGGAACTCGGCATCGCGCGGCACCACGTTGTCGGCAATGCCGCCGTGGAACTGGCCCACGCTGACGGTGGAAAACGGCACGTCGAAGCCGGCGTAGCGCGGCTCCTCGCGCTCGAAGCCCTCGGCCATGTCGCGCAGCTTGCCGACCACGCGCGCCGCCATCTCGATTGCGTTCACCGACTGCGGCGTCAGCGACGAATGCGCCTCCTTGCCGCGCACACAGCACTTGTAGCGGTACACGCCCTTGTGCGCGACGGCCGGCACCATGGCGGTGGGCTCGCCGATGATGCAGGCCAGCGGCTTGACGCCGGCGTCCTTCATGTCGGCGATCAGCTCGCGCACGCCGAAGCACCCCACCTCCTCGTCGTAGCTGAATGCGAAATGAATGGCAAACGGCGCCGGGCTTTCCAGGAAGTCCTGCGCATGGGCCAGCGCCAGCGCAATGAAGCTTTTCATGTCGGCGCTGCCGCGACCGTACAGGCGGCCATCCTGCACCCGGCCGGAGAGCGGCTCCAGCGTCCAGTCCTGCCCGTCCCAGGGCACGGTGTCGGTGTGGCCCGACAGGATCACGCCCGCGGGTTTGCCCGCGCCCAGCGTGGCAAACAGGTTCGCCTTGGATCGGTCGGCGTTGTAGGTGAGCCGGCTGGCGACACCGAGTTTTTGCAGCTCGTCGCGCACGAAGTGAATCAGCTCCAGGTTCGAGTTGCAGCTGACCGTGTTCATGCGCACCAGCGTTTGCGCAAGCGCCAATGCCCGGGGAGAAATCATCCCGCCATTGTGCTGGATTTCCCGCGCCGGCAGGGCCGCGCCCGCGGCGCTAAACTGGGGAACCACAGGAGCCAACATGAAAATCATCGATTCCATCGTGACGCAGGCGGCGGGCATTGCCGCGATCCGCCGCGACCTCCACGCGCATCCCGAACTGTGCTTCACGGAAGTACGCACCGCCGACGTGGTGGCGCAGAAACTGACGGAGTGGGGCATTCCGATCGACCGCGGCATGGGCACCACGGGCGTGGTGGGCATCATCAGGAACGGCACCAGCCACCGCGCCGTGGGCCTGCGCGCCGACATGGACGCGCTGCCGATCCACGAGAAGAACACCTTCGCGCATGCGAGCCAGAACGCCGGCAAGATGCACGCGTGCGGGCACGACGGCCACACCGCCATGCTGCTGGCGGCGGCCCAGCATTTTGCGAAGAACCGCAACTTCGACGGCACGGTCTACGTGATCTTCCAGCCGGCCGAGGAAGGCGGCGGCGGTGCGCGCGAGATGATGAAGGACGGCCTGTTCGAAAAGTTCCCGATGGAGGCGGTGTTCGGCATGCACAACTGGCCGGGCTCGCAAATCGGCAAGTTTGCCGTGGGCCCCGGGCCGGTCATGGCCTCGACCAGCGAATTCAAAATCACGATCCGCGGCAAGGGCAGCCATGCCGCCATGCCCAACAACGGCATCGACCCGGTGCCGATCGCCTGCCAGATGGTGCAGGCCTTCCAGACCATCATTAGCCGCAACAAGAAGCCGATCGATGCCGGCGTGATCTCGGTCACCATGATCCACGGCGGCGAAGCCACCAACGTCGTGCCCGACAGCTGCGAACTGCAGGGCACGGTGCGCACCTTCACGCTCGAAGTGCTGGACCTGATCGAGAAACGCATGAAGCAGGTGGCCGAGCATGTGTGCGCAGCGCACGAAGCCAGCTGCGACTTCGAGTTCGTGCGCAACTACCCGCCCACCATCAACTCGGCCGCGGAGGCCGAGTTCGCGCGCCGGGTCATGGTGTCCATCGTCGGCGAGGAGAACGTGCTGGCGCAGGAACCGACCATGGGCGGCGAGGATTTCGCCTTCATGCTGCAGGCCAAGCCAGGCGCCTACTGCTTCATCGCGAACGGCGACGGCAGCCACCGCGAGATGGGCCACGGCGCGGGCCCGTGCATGCTGCACAACCCGAGCTACGACTTCAACGACGACCTGATTCCGCTGGGCGCCACGTACTGGGTGCGTCTCGCCGAGGAATGGCTCAAGACGCCACGCGCGGGAGCCGGCGCATGATCGGTACCGCCCAGGCGTTCTCACCCAGCTACGCGCAGGCGCGCGTCAAGTTCCTGGAAGCCGTGGCGCTGGCCCAGCTGCCGAACGAATCACACGACCACCCGCTGCCCGGGCGCGACGGCGAGGTGCTGGCGATGGACGTGGCGCTCGACGGCGCGCCGGACGCGGACAAGCTGTTCATTCTCTCCAGCGCCTGCCACGGCGTGGAAGGCTATTGCGGCAGCGGCGTGCAGGTGTTTGCGCTGCACGATGACGAATGGCGCGCCAGGGCGCGCGCGCAGGGCGTCGCGGTGCTGTACATCCACGCGCTCAACCCCTATGGCTTTTCGCACATGCGCCGGGTCACGCACGAGAACGTGGACCTGAACCGCAACTTTCACGACTTCAGCAAACCCCTGCCGGTCAACACCGGCTACCGCGAACTGGCGCCGCTGCTGCTACCCGAGCGATGGCCGCCCTCGCCCGAGAACGACGCCGCGATCGGGCAGTTCGTTGCCACGCGCGGAATGCCGGCGTTCCAGGCCGCCATCTCGGGCGGCCAGCACGAGTTCCCCGACGGGCTGTTCTTCGGCGGCACCGCGCCGACCTGGAGCAACCAGACCCTGCGCCGCGTGCTGCAAAAGTATGGGAAACAGGCGCGGCGCATCGCGTGGATCGACCTGCACACCGGGCTGGGACCGAACGGCGTGGGCGAGCGCATCTTCGCCGCCCGGGACGACGCGGCGGCGGTGCAACGCGCGCGCGCGTGGTGGGGCGGCGACGGCACCACCCCCGTGACGTCGATCTACGACGGCTCCTCCACCTCGGCCTACCTCACCGGCCTGATGTGCGGCGCGATCTACGAGGAGTGCCCGCAGGCCGAGTACACCGGCATCGCGATGGAATACGGCACACTGCCGATGCTCGACGTGATGCGCGCGATGCGCGCCGAACATTGGCTGAATATTCACCGCGACGCGCCGCCCGAGCTGGCACGGCAGATCAAGCAGCAAATGCTGGAGGCGTTTTATACCGACACGGACGCCTGGAAGGAGCGCATCATCAGCCAGGCGAGGCAGGCGATGTTTCAGGCGGTGGATGGCTTGGGTTCTTGATGGTTTTGGCTTCCGGTCCTTGCAGGGCATGCACAGTCGGCTACTGGACTTGTAGCTAACTGGTTGTCATTCCCGGCTTGACCGGGAATCCACGGTAGTTGAGGCGTTGGCCTTTGCAAGGGTCGGTGGCCGGGTCGCGCCCCGGCGGGCGCCTCACTTTCTCTTGCTTCGCCAAGAGAAAGTAAGCAAAGAGAAGGCGAGCCGGATTCGTCGCCCGGCTGCGCCGGTACGCTGCGTTGCTCGATCCAGGCGGGGTGCGCAGAAACTCGCCCTTCGGGCTCAAACATCTGCGCCCCTGATCCGCCCGGCTCTGCGCTACTCGCCTCCTCATTACGGCATAGAGGGCATCCAGAACATCCAACACAAATACAACAAGGACGCGCCATGGCGCGTCCTTGTGGGGTTCGGTATCCGGTATTCCTCTCCCCCGCCGTCCTGGCACGGCTGAGCAGCGCAGGGGCAGATGGATCAGGGCTGGCGTTGTCTGAGCGAAGCGAGTTTAGCCAGACCCCATCTGACACGAGCAGCGCAAGACACCCCGCAGGGGCCGGGCCTGCGGCTGCCCTTTCTTTTGGTGACTTTTCTTTGGGCACGCAAAGAAAAGTTACTGCGCCGTCGGGCGCACATCCCGACTCCCGCCCTCCGGAGCGAGCCCCGGCTCGCTACCTTTCGCGGAGGCCACAGTTTCACTACCGTGGATTCCCGGTCAAGCCGGGAATGACGAGTACGGGGCCGCCAATGACAGATCAGGAACCCGCAATGCCAGCAGCACCAGGATTCGACAGGGACGCCGGAAACCGCCGCGCCGCGATCTCCAGCAGCCCGTCAAAAATCAGGTTGTCCACCAGCTCGAACGCCGCCGGCA
>DATNBD010000001.1:0-3105 GCA_035572155.1 Rhodoferax sp. | reverse complement strand
GCGATCGCGGCGATCTGCTGCGGGGTAAGCGGCTTCGGGGCGTTGCCGGCGCAACCGGCGAGCACGGCGAGGCACGTGGCGACCAGCGCCACGATCAGGGTCTTGAGCTTCATGGGCTACTCCAGAAAGGGCGAGGCCCGGAACATCCGCATGGATGCCGGGCCTCGGGGATTCGTCGTTCACCGAACCGAATCCGTCATCGAAACAGCCTGCACGCTGCTCGATAGGGTCAGCCTATCACAAATCGACAGGCAATAGGTCGCCATAGCGTGTCGGTGGAACGCTCCGGTAGTGGCATGCACAGATGCCTTTACCAGACCACCTATCGCTAGGCCAAAACAGTCGGTGGCCGGCATTTCGCCAGCCTGAGAACTCCCCGCAGGGATGCTCCACCATCGAAGGTCTGTATATCTCGCCGCAGTGCAGTGCGAGCGATAGGGGCGCTATGAAACCCCGGCGCCATGCGTTTTTGGTCGGCCTGCATGGATTTCGGCCGTTCCGGACTATTTTTACCCCGCGACCATCGGCGCGGCATGGAATGGAGCGGTTACCTCTTATCCGAGTCGAACGGAGCGGGAACGGTGGGTGCCTTCGTGGCTTCCGGTGGCTTGCCGGTGAGCACGTATCGCACCTGTGGGTCGTTGAGCAGGAACAGGCCGACCGTGGCGACGCCGCAGATCGTCTGCAGGATCAGCGCCATGCGGCTTTGGTTGAATTGCAGCCCAAGCCCGGCGAGCAGCGGCACCACGCTGAACACGGTCGAGCGCTGGCTGAGCTTGGTCAGCACGCGTTGCCAGAACGCCAGGGCTCCCTCGCTGAGCTTCACCGGTTCACCCTCTCTTCCAGCTTGCTGATCCGACGTTCGTGTTCGGCCTGTTCGGTCTGCATCGTGTAGATCGCCTGCGTGACGCTTGGCATGTCGGCGAGTGAGGACTGCAGCTGCTTCACCTGCTGGGTCAATACCGCAATGGCCGTCGTCTGCGTGGTCACCGTGGACGCCAGCCAGCCGATGCAGCCCACCGCGAGCAGCTCCGCGATGATCCGCACGGAACTGCGGAAACTGGGTTCGTTCGGCTCGCTCACGCGGATAGCCCCTGCACGGTCGAAAGCGCGGTCTGCGCGTTGGTAGCGAAGCGCTGGCGGATCGCCTCATCCACGTCTGGCGTGCCGCGCGTGTAGGCGCCAGGACCCCAATCGCGGATGTAGTCAGCAAATGCGCCGTCCACATCGCCCAGCGCCGGCAACGGGCGTGGATCACACCACATGTCGTATCGGGCGATGCAGCAGGCGAACAGGTCGTCGGTCTGCACCGCGTAGTACATATCGGACGGCCATACTGCGACCGCGCGCGACTGACATAACGCGCGAACCTGGCTCGCGCTGGCGGGATTGCCGAGGAGCAGCCCCATCAGCGGCGGCTCGTCCTGCCACAGGCCACGCCCGGGTCCACCGCCGTCCTGTACACGCGTCCGCAACCCGGATTCCTGCATGGCGTAGGTCAGCAGCAGCCAGCGCGCCACGGGGCTGTCGTACTGCGCCGGCAACAGACCCAGCGCCGGCACGATCACCTTCGCCAGCACGGTTTGCGGGGTGGCGGGAAGGTCGATCATCGGGCGATCCAGTAACACAGCGCGAACAGGCCCCACAGCACGACGGACGACAGGCACGCGTAGATCACCCCGCGCGCCGCGTTGAGGTCATCGTCGCGCATGGGGTCTCCAGGGGATGCCGCAGCCCATCGCCGCCCGAAGGCCTTTGTGGGCGTTGTCCCGGTGAAGCGATGCGGCAAGGGGAAACGAAAAGCCCCGCACAGGGCGGGGCTTCGGTGGTGACTTTGACTGATAGGAATCGTATGGGATTTTTGGACGGGCATCACCCGTCCAGTGCGTCCAGGAATTGCACACACGCTACGCGCTGGCTTTCAACGCACAGATCCACTGTCCAGCCGTACACCCGGCGCCACCCGTCCTGATAGGTTCCCCATGCCACGCCCATGGCATCGGCCCGGTTGCGCTCACTCACCGGCAAATGCCCCGTTCCCTTGCAGGTCGGGCACATCACGATCAGCCCTTGCGCGTTGGCATGCATGGCGCGACCGCCGCAGGTTGAGCACAATCCATTTGAGGCCATTTCGGCCAGAACTGCCTTGCGCACGCGCTCATAGCCACCCGAAACGGTCGGGATGCCGCGATCAGCGATCACCATCCGGGGCCAGCGGTGTGCATGGGCTTCGGCATAGATCGAGGCCGCGTGTCGCGTGTTCTCGGCCACCGCCAGCACAGCGTTCAACATCGCATCCTCGCGCCGCTGCCATTCCTGCCGCTGGGCATCAGCGAGCAACGCAGCCAACTCGTGCTGCATCAGTCGTGCGCCATCGGGCCACCAGACGTGGCAGAGCAGTTCCCGGCCGATGCCGTCCGACACCGCCGCGAGTGCTGCCGCCCGGTCCTGCGCGGTCAGTTCCGGCGTGCCGCCAGACCCGATGTCGTAACGGACGGTGGACGGGTTGAGTCGCGCCAAGTGCTTGCCGATGTGCATCACCACCTCTCCCGCATCACGTTCGCCGGCATGTCCGGCAACTCCATCCAGCACAGCACGCCGTCCCTGCGCCAGTAACCCTTGATCCACCAGCCGTATTGCGGCTCGTAGCGCGCGACGCCGTAGCGCGACCAGGCGTCGACGACGAGGTATTCGTTCTGCCGCTTCGGCGGGTCGGTGTGCCAGGTCATGCCTGAGCCTTCCGCTGCGCCCGTTCCTCGCGCTTGACCTGCCGCTTGAGCCGAGCCAGCTCGCCCTGCAGGCGGCGCACAAAGCTGTCGGCCACATTCAGCGGCATCAGTTGATAGGACGACCCCATGAACACCGCCAGCCGGTCGCCGATGATGGTTACCTCGGGCTTCGTAGGGAGGGTCATGACCGCAGGTACTCCACCAGCACGTCGCGCGCCACTTCCCAGCCCGCGCAGACCTCAGCCCGATAGCCCTCGCGCCGCAGGAAATCCATCCATGCGCGCTGGTGCGGACTGACCACACCGCCTTTGCGCCGCTTCATCTCGATGTACAGGCCGTGATAGGCGCCTCGCGCCACTGGCAAGCACAGGTCTGG